>NZ_AYXS01000050.1:0-160221 GCF_000505765.1 Asaia sp. SF2.1
GTACCGACCCACCCCCCTGTCCCGCCGGAGGAGGTCAAACCCGACCCGGCATCGAAGGGCAAGGTCGAGAAGCAGGCAAATGGCCTGCGTGTGCTGTTCGATACCAATAGCAGCGGCATGAGTCAGGCCATGATCGATGCCGTGCGCGATGAAGCCAGGGTGCTGGCAGGCAAGCCCACCCTGCGTGTCACGCTCTGGGCCTCGGCCAGCGGCACAAATGAGGATCTTTCCACCCCGCGCCGTATTGCGCTTGCCCGAGCACTGGTCGTGCGCTCCATTCTGATACGCGAAGGCGTGGCTACTACGCGCATCTATCCGCGTGCCACCGGTCTGGCTAAGCCCGGCACGGCACCGGCAGACCGTCTCGACATCGTCGCCGAGGGTGCCGTACCGGCCCCGATTTCTGAAGCCCAGTTCGGAACCGCATCGAGGACCCCCACGCCATGACCCGCCCCACCCTTTACCTCCTGCGCATGGGGATCTTTCTGGTCCTCGTCGCAGCCGTAGCCGCCCTGCTCAGCAAGACGCTCTATGCCGCCTTCTTTGCCAATCCGGCGCTGGATGGGCTGATTCTCGGTGTACTGGTCATTGGCATCCTGTGGAATCTGCGCACGGTGCTGCGTCTGATGCCCGAGGTGAAATGGGTCGATCAGCTGCGTGTGAACCGCACCGGCCTCGCCCAGCCCCAGCCTCCTCGCCTGCTTGGGGCGCTGGCGCGTAATCTCGCGGCCCGCACGGCGACAGGTCGGCTAAGCCTGTCGCACCAGTCGGCTCAGGCCACGCTCGACAGTCTTTCGGGCCGCCTTGATGAATCCCGCGACATCTCGCGCTACATGACCAGCCTGCTCATCTATCTGGGCCTGCTTGGCACGTTTTACGGCCTGCTGCTCACGGTCAGCTCCATCGCCGGGGTGATTGGCAGCATGAGTGTGGGCGATGGCAATCTCGACGCCATGTTTGGCCAGCTCAAAACCGGCCTCGCCGAGCCGCTCAAGGGCATGTCCACCGCCTTCTCAGGCTCGATGTTCGGTCTTGCCGGAGCGCTCATCCTTGGCTTCCTCGATCTCAATGCCGGTCAGGCCCAGAACCGGTTCTTCAATGAAGTCGAGGAATGGCTGGTCGGTATCACCAAGCAGGGCGGCACCCTGATCGAAGGGAGCGATGCCTCCGTGCCCGCCTATGTGCAGGCCTTGCTGGAACAGACTGCCGAGAATCTCGAAACCCTACAGAATGTTGTCTCGCGCAGCGAAGAGAGCCGCATGCAGCAGCTTCAGGTCATGGACGGGCTGCAGGAGCGCCTCAAGGCCATGACGGACCTGCTCCAGTCGAACCAGAAGATGATGAACCGTGTGGCGGAGGGGCAGGCCCTCCTTGGTCCGTTCCTCAAGCATGTCGGCGAGGCAGCGACACCCGGCACGGCAGCCTTCAACGACGCCAGGGACAGTCGCGAGCAGTTCAGCCGAATCGAGGGCCATATCGTACGGCTGATCGACGAGCTTCACAGCGGCCGTGCCCAGATGGCTGGCGAGATCCGCAATGATCTGCGCGTTCTGGCGCGCACCATCGCCGCCACCAGCCCCGGCGGGTCAACGGTCGTCCCCCCTTCGGCGCAATAAGGCGAGGCGGCTCTCATGGCACGACGCTCAAGACGCAGCTCCCACGGCGGAGAACTCAATGCCTGGCCCGGCTATGTGGACGCCCTCTCCACGCTGCTCATGGTGGTCACCTTCGTTTTGCTGGTTTTTGTGCTGGGCCAGCAATTCCTGTCCGTGGCCCTGAGCAAACGCACCCACTCGCTCGATGCCCTGCGCCAGCAACTTGCTGCCCTGCAGCAGACATTGTCGATGACAGAGGCCAAGAACACGCAGCTTAGCTCGATGGTAGCGAGCCTCACGACCGATCGCGACAGTGCCAACCGTCAGGCTGATGTGCTCACACAGCAGTTGGCCACACTAAATGGCACCATTGCCGAAAAGGAGCAGGCGCTCGCCGCTGCCGGTCAGGCCACGCAATCCGATCAGGCCACTATTGCCGAACTCAAATCACAGCTCGAACAGCTCAACCAGCAATTGCTCGCCATTGGCCAGGCGCTGGATATCGCCAAGAAAGATGTCACGGCACGCGACCAGCAGATCACGGATCTGGGCAACAAGCTCAACGTGGCGCTGGCCGACAAGGTCAATCAGCTCAAGCGCTACCGCTCGGAGTTTTTCGGTCGCCTTCGGGATGTCCTGAAAAATCAGAAAGGCGTCGAGATCGTTGGTGACCGTTTTGTTTTCCAGAGCTCCATTCTCTTTCCTCAGGGTAGCGCCGATCTGACGCCAGAGGGTGAAAAGGAAATTGCGGCGCTGGCCCATACCTTCAAGCAGGTCTCAAGCCAGATCCCGGCCGATATTCCCTGGATTCTGCGCGTGGATGGCCATGCCGACAAGCAGCCCATTCATACCGCCTTCCCCAGCAACTGGGAGCTGTCCAGCGCACGTGCAATTACCGTGGTCAAGGTGCTCATCCGCGAGGGCGTGGACCCGCATCATCTCGCAGCGACCGGCTTTTCGGATTACCAGCCACTCGACCAAGGCAATACGGCAGCCGCCTATACCCGTAACCGCCGCATCGAATTCCGTCTGACCGATCGCTGAAGGCCTCAAAGCAGACCTGAACAGGCAATGAAACGTCAGGGAGAAATCGTATGGCGGCGGTTTCTCCCCAATGACAAGAACGGCGCAATCGCTTATGTATCGCGCCATGACCGGCACGCCCCTCTCCCAGATCCGCAATTTCTCGATCATCGCCCATATCGATCACGGCAAGTCCACGCTGGCTGACCGTCTGATCCAGGCCTGCGGTGCGCTTACGGCACGAGAAATGAAGGAGCAGGTGCTCGACAATATGGAGCTCGAGCAGGAGCGCGGCATCACCATCAAGGCGCAGACCGTGCGCCTGACCTACCCGGCCAAGGATGGCAAGACCTACATCCTGAACCTCATGGACACACCGGGCCATGTCGATTTTGCCTATGAGGTCAGCCGCTCCCTTGCGGCCTGTGAAGGCTCCATTCTGGTGGTCGATGCCTCGCAGGGCGTCGAGGCCCAGACACTGGCCAATGTCTATCAGGCGATCGACGCCAATCACGAGATCGTTCCGGTTCTGAACAAGGTCGATCTGCCTGCCGCCGATGTCGAGCGCGTGCGCGCCCAGATCGAGGAAGTGGTCGGCATCCCGGCCGATGACGCTGTCGAGGTGTCGGCCAAGACCGGCCTCAACATTGAAGGCGTGCTCGAAGCGCTCGTGACACGTCTGCCCCCACCGAAGGGCGATGCCAGCAAGCCGCTCCAGGCTCTGCTGGTCGATAGCTGGTATGACCCGTATCTCGGCGTCATCATTCTCGTGCGCATCATGGAAGGCACGCTCAAGCGTGGCGACAAGATCCGCATGATGCAGGCTGGCTCGACCTATCACGTCGATCAGGTGGGCGTGTTCCTGCCCAAGATGACCGCAGTCGAAACCCTTGGCCCGGGCGAGATGGGCTATATCAATGCCGCCATCAAGACGGTGGCCGATGTGGCGGTGGGTGATACCGTTACCCTCGATCGCACCCCTGCCGACAAGCCTCTGGCCGGGTTCAAGCCCTCTATCCCTGTGGTGTGGTGCGGTCTCTTCCCCATCGACGCCGATGATTTCGAGAAGCTGCGCGATTCGCTTGCTAAACTGCGCCTGAACGACGCCTCGTTCCATTTCGAGGCAGAGACTTCGGCGGCCCTTGGCTTCGGCTTCCGCTGTGGCTTTCTTGGCCTGCTGCATCTGGAGATCATCCAGGAGCGCCTGTCGCGCGAGTTCAATCTCGACCTGATCGCAACCGCGCCGTCCGTGGTCTACAAGATGCACCTGACCAACGGGACGCAGGAAGATCTGCATAACCCGGCAGACATGCCCGACCCCGGCAAGATCGAGAAGATCGAGGAGCCGTGGATCAAGGCCACCATTCTGGTGCAGGACGAATATCTCGGCAGCGTGCTCACGCTTTGCAGCGAACGTCGCGGCATCCAGATGGATCTGACCTATGTCGGCAACCGCGCCATGGCTGTCTATCGCCTGCCGCTCAACGAAGTGGTGTTCGATTTCTATGACCGCCTCAAGTCACTGACGCGCGGCTATGCCAGCTTCGACTATCAGATCGATGGCTATGAGGAGAGCGATCTCGTGCGCATCTCCATTCTGGTCAATCAGGAACCCGTCGATGCCCTCGCCTTCGTTGCCCATCGCAGCGTTGCTGAAACGCGTGGCCGTGCCATCTGCGGTAAGCTCAAGGATCTGATCCCCCGCCAGCTCTTCAAGATCGCTATTCAGGCCTCCATCGGCTCACGCATCATCGCGCGTGAGACACTGGGTGCCTTGTCCAAGGACGTGACGGCCAAGTGCTATGGCGGCGATATCTCGCGCAAGCGCAAGCTTCTGGAGAAGCAGAAGGAAGGCAAGAAGCGCATGCGTCAGTTCGGCAAGGTGGAAATTCCGCAGAGCGCCTTCCTCGCCGCGCTGAAAATGGATTGAGACTTCCCTGACCCTTCCCAGGGTTGCCGCAGGAATAACAAGAAAAGAAGGATTTCTCCGATGGCCTCCACTGCTGCGATCGTTTTCGTCAAGAATGATGTTGACGATATCGGCTGGTGGATGGCCCATCATCTGGCGGTCGGCTTCGATGCGCTGATCGTGATTGACGATCATTCCACCGATGGCACATGGGATGTCATTCAGAACGCAGCGTCTATTTTGCCCGTCGAGCCGCAGCGCACTCGCCCTGACGACAAATCCTCTTACGCCGAGCGTCGATCCGATGCTTACGGCCTTGCCATCGAGTCCTGCCGGAACCGGTTCGACTGGGTGATCTGCCTCGAGAGCGACGAATACGTCTCTCCTGAATCCGCTCCCGATATGAGCAGCTTTCTGTCCCGCTTCGATCAGGCCGACGGCATCTTTCTCAACTGGTCCATTTTCGGCTCCAACGGCCATGTTACCCGCCCGACCGAGTCGCCGACCTCTGCCTATACGCGACGTGCGCCGCTGGAATTCGCGGATCATCGTCCAGGCAAGACATTCATTCGCCCTGACTGCTTCACCGGGCAGTTCATCGATGGTTGTCACTGGGCTATTGCGTCGGAGCGTTATTACCGGGCCGATGGCACCCTGTTCGACCCCGAGGCCCCGGTAAACTGGCAGGGTGCGCGTATCCTGCATTACCTGACGCGCAATCTGACACACTACACCAGCCGCCTTGCCCGACTCCCCACTCCAGGTCAGGCAACACCCGATTTGTGGTCGCATTTCAACCGCAACGAGGTCGAGGATCTCGAACCCCGGCGTTTCCTGGCGGCTACTCGCGAATACGCGGCCCGTCTCGGGCGGGTCATGCTCGATACGTTCTATTGGCGCATGCGCAAGGATATTCAGGAGAACAGCCTGAGCTTCATGCCTGACACCTCGCTGAGCATACGCAGTCATCAGAGCATGACCTCGCCACGTCCCTTGCGTTTTGCCTCACTCGTCACATCGGCCGGTGAGACACTGGCTTATGATCCCCTCTCGCATTGCCTGACCTTCCTTCCGGCTGGTGACGTCACGAGTGAGGGGCAGCAGGTCCTGCTCGTCATGGAGCATGTCGAGGCCCGTCAGGATGACGATCTGTCTCAGCCGAATGGCTTCCTTCTCCTGCCCTCCGCCATCGACACAGCCCCCACAGCGCCGGGTGCGTTCCTCACCCACTGGGTGCCCGTCCATTCAGACGCATGCGATGATGACGCGCAGGCAATGGCCCTCTTCCTCCCAGCCAGTGCGCAATGGCTCTCGCGTGACGAAACCGGCGCCATGGCGCTCGAGCCGACGGCATCGCTCAGGCTCACCCCCCAGCCCGTAACACCCGCGCAATCTATCCTATCGCGCATCCGCCCCTTCCATGCCCTGCGCAGTTATGGCGACACGCTTCATGATTTCTGCCTCGGGCTCGATCTGCTGCGGGCGCCTCAGGCCGATGCCATAGCCTGTGCCATTGCCCACCTGCCCACCTCCAAGCGGGGGCTGCTCCAGACCCGTTATCCCGGCCTGATTCCGCCGTGGCTCGCCCAGGCCTGAGACCGAAACGCGAATCCCGGGCGACTGACCAGCGGGTTTTCCCGGCTACCTGACAAAGCCGCCATAAGGCTTCTCCGGAACTCCTTTCTGCCAATCTCGTAATCAACGGATCACCCCGGACAGGGGTGGCGTGTTGGTTGTTGCATCGCGGGTGCCGGGAAAACGGCTCCGACGATACGCCCTTCTGCCTCCTCTGTTCTTATCGGCGTCCCTAGGCAGCAGAAAGGCACAGACCGTGGCAGAAACCGGAAACCCCCCGAACCCGCCACGGCGACGCCCTGTGCACAGAGCGCTTGCCATCATATCAGGCGCACTTGCAGTCATTCTCGTACTGCTCATTCTGTTGTGGAACTGGGACTGGTTCGTACCCTTGGTCAACCGGCGTGCCAGTGCAGCCCTGCACCGTCCCGTCACCATTGCTCACCTGCATGTCCGACTTGGCCTGACGACAACAGTCGCGGTCGATGACCTTCAGATCCATCAGCCCGAAGGTTTCGAGTCAGAAAAAGAGTTGTTCGCCAGCGCCAAAAAAGCGACGGTGGCCGTCAATGTCTGGCATTACATTACCCATAAAGGGCTTGAGGTGCCTCTGATCGCGCTCGACACGCCCAAGGGCGATATCGTCGCGCTGGCCAACGGGCGCAATAACTATACGTTCACCGATCCGAACGCCAAGCCCGAGCCCGCATCGCCGCAGCAATCTACCCCTCTGCCCAAAATCGGCACGGTGACGATCACCGATGGCGATATCCGCGTCGCCATGGCCAAGCTGAAGACGGATATGCATGTCCTGCTTCATACGACGCCGGCCAAGGGTGATCAGGATGGTACCATCGTCGTCGATCTGAAGGGGCGCTATGCGCAGGCACCGATCTCCGGCCATATTGTGGGTGGCTCGCTCCTGACGCTCACCAATTCCACCCGTCCCTATCCTATTGATGCCCGACTGGAAAACGGACCCACTTATGTCACGCTCCGCGGCTCGGTTGATGACCCCCTGCATTTCAAGGGCACGAAACTCGTCCTGCATTTCGCAGGTCCTGACATGTCGCTGCTTTACGCCCTGACGGGAATTCCCATCCCACAAACGCCGTCTTACAGCATCTCGGGTAATCTCGATTACACGGCGGCCCATATCCGCTTCACCAATTTTGCCGGCAAGATGGGTTCATCGGATATCGGCGGCACGATTGCTGTCGATCCTCAAACCAAGCCCATCACGGTCGATGCCAACCTGCATTCGCACAATGTGGATCTGAAGGATCTCGGCGGGTTCATTGGAGCCAAGCCCGGTCATGAAGAGAGCAAGAAGGCCGCGACAAGCGACCGTATCCTTCCCTCGACGCCCATCAACGTCCCGAAGCTGAACTCGGTCAATGCGCATCTCGTCTATAAGGGCGACCATATCGAAAACAAGGATATGCCACTTGACGATATCGTGGCCGATATCGTTGTGCAGGACGGTGCGATCACGATCAACAAGCTCAATTTCGCCGTGGGCAACGGCACATTGGGCCTGTCCGGTGCGCTCGATCCCGTCGCGAATGGCCAGTTCAAGACCCATTTCAAGGTCGACGTGTCGCGCCTGTCGATCCAGCGTTTGATGAAGGCTACAGAAACCTTCAAGGGTGAGGGCACGCTTGGTGGCCATATTACCCTTGCCGCAACCGGCAACTCCATTGCCTCGCTCCTCGGCCATGGTGATGGTGGCGTCACGCTGGTGGTCGATCATGGTGGTGATGTCTCTGCGCTTCTGCCCGACCTCATGGGGCTCAAGGTGGGCAGTGCCATTCTCTCGGCACTCGGCATCCCCCAGCGCTCCGACCTGAAATGCTTCATTGCGGACATGCCGCTGCGTCAGGGTATCCTGAGCACCAACTCCCTGCTGCTCATGACAAACAATACCCGCACGCTGGGTGGCGGAACCGTCAATCTGCGCAACGAGACGCTGGACTATCACGTCACGACCCGCTCGACCTCGTTCAACATCCTCTCGTTCCCCGGGCGCGTGAATATCAGCGGCCCGATCAAGAGCCCGACGATCATGCCGGGGGCCGAAATCATCGGCCGTGCCGCTGCCACGGCTGGGCTGGCCATCGCCTTCCCTCCGGCGGCCCTCCTGCCCACCATCCAGTTTGGTGTCGGCAAGGGCAGTGCATGTGAGGATGCGCTGGGTCAGGCCAACGCCAACCCGGCTGCCGGGATCAAGCCGGGGAGCACGACCGGCGCTGGCGCTGCAACCGTCCAGCCCAATGCCCCCGCGTCGCAGCCCCAAGGCAAGAAGCTGAGTCGCAAGCAGATCCATTCTGTCTGGAAGGAACGCCTCAAGCAGAACTGAGACAGGGGCGTGATATCGGGCGTCACCCGCATCATCACGATTGATCAGCAAGCGCCATCCTGCCAGTCTGCATGGATGGCGCGCAAATCCCTGTTCCTCACCGCTCTGTTCTGTCTGGCTGGCTGCGAGACTCCCGCCACACCTGCCAAAACAGACATCCAGAGCGGCCTGCCACCCGTTATCCTGGTCTCAATCGACGGCTTCAGGCCCGATTACCTTCATCATGGCGAGACGCCGGTGCTGGACAGTCTGACGGATGAGGGGGTGTTCGCGCCGATGCGCCCCTCCTTCCCGTCAATCACCTTCCCCAATCACTATACGCTGGTCACTGGATTGCGCCCGGATCATCACGGCGTGGTTGGCAACACCATGACGGACCCGGATATCCCCGGCGAGACCTTCAGTGTGGGGCATCATACCGGCGTCGATGATCCACGATGGTGGAATAACGGCACACCGGCCTGGGTCACGGCCCAGATGCATGGTCTGATGAGTGCCTCTGTTTTCTGGCCGGGTTCGGATGTCCCCATTCTCAACACGCGCCCCGAAATCTGGTACCATTTCGACCATAAGATCACGCCGACAGAGCGCGTCGGGACAGTCCTTTCATGGTTCGACCGCCCTGCTGAAAAGCGTCCGGCCTTGTCTTTGCTCTATTTCGACGGGGTCGATCATCACGGCCATGTGGATGGCCCCTTTGCGCCCGAAACCAGACAGGCCATTCATGAAGTCGATGACGCACTTAGAGTCCTGATCGCTGGCCTGAAGCAACGTCACGTCCAAGCCAATCTCATTATCGTTTCTGATCACGGCATGACGGCGCTCAGCCCCCAACGCGTTATTTCCCTTGGTGCTCTTGCGCCGGCACAGGCCATGAACGTGGTCACAGCAGGCCCTTATGCTGGCATCAATCCTGTTCCGGGGCACGAACGCGAGCTTGCCCGCGCCCTGTCCGCGCCTCATGAGCATGTAACCTGCTGGCCCAAGACCCAGATCCCGCCCCGCCTGCATTACGGCACCAATCCACGCGTACCTGCCTGGCTCTGCCTGGCTGAAAATGGCTGGACGCTTGCCCGCGATGCCCATGATCATATCTCGAAGGGCGGGCATGGCTACGACAACCAGGCCCCGGACATGTTGGCCACCTTCATCGCAGCAGGCCCGGCCTTCGTTCCGCACAAGACCCTGCCCACCATCGACAATGTCGATGTCTATCCACTGGTCATGATGCTTCTTGGCCTGCTGCCTGAAAACAATGACGGCACGCTCACTCCCCTGCAGAGCGGCCTGCGGGACAGTTATCGCGCGATCCAATAACTTCGCTCGTCAAACCGCTTTGCGGGTGAGCTACCGGTCTGATGGCCTAGCCGTCTGGATGGCATCCCGGTCGTGAGATGAAACAGGACGCACCGGTCGTGATGCAGGAACCGGCGGGAGACGCCTCATACCCCTTGTCGTCACGCCCCCTGCCCACCTAGAAGAACGCGACGCCCCTTTCCTGCCCGGAGCCCGCCCTACGTGTCTGCCTCTCCCTTTTCCTCCTGGCTGGAACGTCGCTTCAGTATCGGTCAGCGCGGCTCGACCATTCAGCGCGAAGTGCTGGCTGGTCTCACGACATTCGGTGCCATGGCCTATATCATGGCGGTCAACCCTGCCATCATGGCCAATGCCGGGCTCGCCCAGCATGACATGATCATGACCACCATTGCCGCAGCCATCTGCGGCACGCTGCTCATGGCCCTGTTTGCCAATATGCCCATTGCGCTGGCCCCCGCCATGAGCAGCAATGCAATCTTTGCCCAGATCGTGGTCAAACAGATGCATGTCGATGTGCGCACGGCGTTCACCATCGTGCTGCTCGGAGGCGTGGCATTTACCGCGCTATCCGTAACGAAACTCCGGCATCGCATCATCCAGGCTTTTCCCGAACCGATCGTGCTCGGCATTCAGGTCGCTATCGGAATCTTCATTGCCCGTATCGGCATGGTGACAGGTGGGCTTGCCGTCCCGGCAGGCGATGGATTTCATTTTGGCGCCCTCAGCGACCCATCAGTGCTGCTGACATTGTTCGGCGTGTTTCTGGCCGGTGTCTTCATGGTAATGCGCGTCCCTGCCGGGATGCTTATCACCATTCTGGCCGTCACCCTTGTCAGCCTGTTTGTGCACAAGAACGGCCATCCTATGGCAAGCCTGCCAGGCCAGGTGGTCGAGTGGCCCCATTATCCCACCCACCTGCTTTTCCCGTTCAACTTCGGAGATTTCTTCTCCCATCTTGAATTGTTGCTGCCCATCACGCTCTATTTCCTGATCAGCGACTTTTTCGATGCGACAGGCACCATGTACAGTGTCGCCAACAGGGCACGTCTGACAAAGCCTGATGGCACCACCCTGCTGGGGCGCGCCGCTTTTGCGGCTGACGGGTCTGCCAGCATCATCGGCTCGGCACTCGGCACCAGCACGGTCTCGGCCTATGTGGAAAGCCTTGTGGGGGTCGAGGCTGGCGGTCGGACGGGGCTGACAGCGCTGGTCGTGGCACTGCTTTTCGCTGCCTCTTCTGTACTTTGGCCGCTCATCGTCATGATTCCCCCCGAGGCTACCGCACCGGTGCTCATCCTCGTCGGCCTCTCGATGCTTTCTGCTCTGGGGCAGGCCGCCAACCATTCGCAGGAGGCCTTGCTGACGCCGGCCTTCATGCTGCTCATTGCCGTGCTCACCGGTAATTTCATGATCAGCCTTGCGCTCGGGCTGCTGTTCTACTCCCTCATGCTCGTCGTCACGCGGCAGTTTGTCCGCCTCACCCCAATGGTGCTCGGGCTCGATGCCGTATTCCTGTTCTATCTCATCCTGATCAGCCGAACGGGGCTCGGTCAGGGCTGAATACCAGACCTGATCAGCCATTGGCCTTCAGCCATCACACAGCCCATCCACAGGATGTGCTGTGTGATCCGTACCCCTCGCCGTCCCGTCGGCACGGCAAACCGGCACAGACTGGCGGATCGTCATCTTGTGATACCCCGCCAGCGCCAACCACTCCGCCTCGATAATCGTTGACTCAGTCAAGCAGGGCCCCATTGCCAGAGGCCCGCATGAATGAAAGAGGCTGCAACAGTGTCTACCCTTCTCAAGGATCTTGCGTCATTCAAGGATGAGTTCGTTGGCCTGAGGCATGATCTGCATACTCATCCCGAGCTCGGTTTTGATGAAAAACGCACCAGCGATATCGTTGCTGAAAAGCTCCAGTCATGGGGCTATACGATCGAACGTGGCTTTGCCGGCACTGGTCTTGTCGCCACGCTGCGCCATGGAACCAGCAACAAGGTTGTCGGGCTGCGTGCCGAAATGGATGCGCTCCCCATTCTCGAAAAGACTGATCTGCCCTGGCAGAGCGCCCAGTCAGGCGTTTCCCATATGTGCGGCCATGATGGCCACACCACGATGCTGCTTTGCGCCGCACGCTATCTTGCCGAAAAAAAGCCCTTCGATGGTATTTTGCATCTGATATTCCAGCCTGCCGAAGAACTTTTGTGTGGCGGAAGCCGCATGATCGATGACGGGCTGTTCAAGAAATACCCCTGCGATATCCTGTTTGCCCAGCACAACATGCCCGGCTTCCCCAGCGGTAATTTCTATTTCCATAAAAATGCCAGCATGGCGTCCTCGGATACCGTTCGCATTACGCTCAAGGGTACGGGCGGTCATGGTGCCTTTCCCCAAAAGTCGCATGATCCGGTCGTCGCCTCTGCCCAGCTGGTACTGGCCCTGCAAAGTATCGTCTCGCGCAATGTCGATCCCTTCGCGCCTGCCGTGGTCACGATTGGTGCGCTCAATTCCGGCAGTGCGGCCAATGTCATCCCTGACAAGGCCGAGCTGCTTCTGAGCATCCGCACCATGACCGATGAAGTCCGCCAGCTGGTTCTCAAACGCGTTACGGACATCGCCACCAATACGGCAGCCGCCAATGACTGCGCAGCCATGGTCGAGCATCTGAATGGCAGCCCTGTACTGGTCAATGACGGCAAGGCCATCGACTTTGCCCGCAGCACCGCCGCCGCGTTGTTCGGAGCAGATCATTGCCATGACAGCCCGCCCTTCATGGGAAGCGAGGATTTTGCCTTCATGCTGCAGGCGCATCCCAATGGCTGCTACTGGTTCATCGGCAATGGTACCGAGGGCTGCAACGGCACCCCGCTCCATAATGGCGGGTTCGATTTCAACGACGACAACATCCTCCCCGGCGCAGCTCTTTTCATCGGCCTCGTGGAACGTTATCTCGCTCCGGCCGCCTGAGGCACAGAACGAGATTTCTGCGCTTTTCAGAACGCCTGACGATACAGCCCGATCATCTCATTCTCGGTGATCGGGACAGGATTGTTCACGAGAACACGGGTCTGGGTTATCGCATCCGCGGCCAGAGCGGGCAGCGACTCCTCGGTGACCCCGACATCGCGCAGACGACGCGGCAGACCACTTTCATCCATCAGATTTTCCAGAAAGCGAATGAATGTCTCTGCCTTTTCGGCGGATGTACCGCCCTGCGTCACGCCAAGATCATCGCCGAGTTCAGCGTAGAGCCTGGCCGCTTCACGCATGTTGAACCGGAGCACATGAGCAAGCATCAGTGCGTTGGACAAACCATGCGGCACATGGAAATACCCGCCAAGCGGATAAGCCATGCCGTGAACGAGACCAACCGGTGAATTGGCAAAGGCCTGCCCGGCCAGCATGGCGCCGAGCAACATTGCCTCGCGCGCAGGGCGATTCTCGGGTTCCCGGCATGCTGTAACCAGATTCCTGCCCAGCAAACGCAGGGCCGATCGGGCGAGGTGATCCGACACAGGATTCTTGCGTCGTTTGCCTGTATAGGCCTCTATGGCATGGACCATCGCATCCAGTCCGGTCGCCGCCGTCTGGAGAGGCGGCAAACCGCGCGTCAGTTCGGCATCAAGCAGTACATAATCGGCAAAAAGCTGCGAGGCGACCACACCGCTCTTCCTCGTTCCATCGAGGGTGATGACTGCCACATTCGTCACCTCTGACCCGGTCCCGGAAGTGGTCGGCACCTGGACGAGCGGCAACCGCCTGCCCTCGACACGATCCACACCATACATGTCTGCAAGAGGCTGATGGGTCGTGCCGAGCAGCACCGCAGCCATCTTGGCAACGTCGAGCGATGACCCGCCGCCCAACCCCAGCACCAGTTCCACGGCGGCCTTCCGACCGACGGCCACACATTCCAGCAATACGGACTCGGGGGGATCAGCAACGACGCCATCGAACAGCGTGATCTTCAGACCGGCAGCAGAAAGAGAGGCGACAACAGGCTCCAGCAAGCCTGAACGGGCCAGACCGCAATCCGTCACCAGAAGCACGGAGGTCACAGAAAATCTGCCTTTGAGATCCTGCCCGAGGCCAGAGATCCCTCCCCATTCCATCCTGATTGTCGGTACGGTCTGAAAGCAGAATGCAGGCATATTCATCAGGAATTTCTCCCCCTTGAAAGCGGCCCTGAACTGTCCCCACTGTTTTGCTCGACGCGCTTCACAGCCCTCCCGAGAAGCAATCGGCCTTAGCCGGTGCTCCGGGACATGACATTGCCTGACCTTCATCGGCATGTGGGGTCATAGGCCCGGATAACCGATGACGTTCCAGCAGCCGCGGGACAACCCGATCACGCCTAGAACGAACGCCGGATCATCCCTTCATAAGAGGACCGTGACACAGGTGACAAACAGGAGGCCAGAAGAAACAGCCACATCTCATAATTTTGTTATCTATAACATCCCCTCTCATAACGAGACTTGGTGGACGTCGAGAGTGCAGCAAGTGAACCGAGAGACGCCATCAGTGTGGCCTGCTAACGCTAGCGCGCAAAAAGCGCCCTCGAGCTTCCCTCAAGCAGCAGTGAGAGACGATACAGAGGCAGTGATACTTTGAGCGCTGTTTTCTGACCGACATTATCACATCCTGAATTTCTCCAAGATAAAGCGCGCCAATGAAACGGTACCAAAAAAACCTGGAAAAAGATGCCTTTACAAATCAGTGCCTATTTTCGGCCATAGTATTATCGTTCATAAGGGTGGCGATACCGGGAGCGTGATGCAAAACTTCCCCGGTATCGCCACCCTTAACGTTTGTTTCCAATTATTTCACACTCGGAAACTATACAATTATTTATTGCAGGGGCGTATCCCATACCTTGGGCCCTGATAACTCATAGCGAGTGATCCAATATTCCATGCAGATCGCACTGTCTGGCGACGAGATCTGCTCAGGACAGGCCGGATAGAAATCCTGCCATGGCCCGCCGCGCTTTGGCCGCATCACGTCCAAGCGCCATCAAGGCCGGTATCTGCCCGGGCTGTCGGCCCAGACTGGCGAGCAATCGCATGGGAGAGATACGCCCTCCATCAAGCACATCCAGCGCTGCAGGCGGCAGATCACGCCGGGAGTCATCACAGATCACGCGCAGCACGGCAAAAGGTAGGCCGGTGCGCGCCACGAGGCCACTCTCCATGTCGACACCCAGGCAGCCTGTCTGGGCATGGTAGCTATTTTTCTCGGTCGCGGTCGCAACAATCGTGTCGCTGTGCAGGATACCGCCATGCAGCACCCCGTCGCACCCTACGCCAAATTGCCGCGAAAGCCCGGAATCGGTCTTGAGGCGCTGCCCGTCGACCATCACCCATTGCGGGATGATAATCGCTCCCGGCATCAGATCGGGCGCCAGACCCGCCGCGCAACCGAAAGATAGCAGTTCCGTCGCCCCTGCGGCCAGCAGCCGCTCGATCCCGCGCAGAGCGCCGTCACGCGTTGCCCCGCTGAGCGCAACGGGTGACTGCGGTACATGGGGCCTGATCAGGCGTGCTTCAGCCTCCAGCCCGGCCAACACACCCAGCATGTCAGAAACCGTGCTCGACGCGGCCTGAATTGCTCAGACCGAGATTACGGAAACGCGAAAGCGCCATGAGCGGGAAGAACTGCTTGTACCCGTGGTAACGCAGATAGAACACCTTGGGGAAACCGACCGCATTATAAGGCTGCTCTTCCCACTCACCCTGACCGTTCTGCTGGGCAACAAGATACGAAATCCCGCGCTTGACCGCCGGTGTCTCACGACGTCCGACGGCCATGAGCCCCAGAATGGCCCAGGCTGTCTGGGTCGGCAGGCTCTTGTCATACTCTCCCGGTGTCGCACCCTCGTATGAGGCGCAATCCTCACCCCAGCCGCCATCCTCACGCTGCACGCTCTCAAGCCACGCTACAGCACGTTCGACCGCAGGGTCGTCATGCGGCACGCCTGCAATATTGAACGCACAGAGGGTCGACCACGTGCCATAGATGTAGTTCGTACCCCAGCGGCCAAACCAGCAACCCTCCGGCTCCTGTTCGCGACGCAGATAAGCCAGACCGCGCTCGATCACGGGCCGGTCTTCCGGGAAGCCCAGTTCACAGAGGAAAGAAACACAGCGCGCCGAGACATCCGCTGTCGGTGGGTCGAGCAGAGCCCCATGATCGGCGAAGGGGATATGATTGAGCGCATCGAGATCATTGTCGATATCGAATGCACCCCACCCCCCATTGGTGCTCTGCATACCCACGATCCACTCACGAGCACGCGAAATGGCCTCCTGGTTTCCCTCGGGGTCCTCGCGGTTCAGCAGCATGCCGACAACGGCTGTATCATCCACATCGGGATAATAGTCGTTTTCGTACTGAAACGCCCAGCCGCCGGGGCGCACATCCGGGCAGTTGATGGCCCAGTCACCCTTGACGTTCAGAATCTGGCGCTTGCGAAGCCAGTCCATACTGCGCCTGAGCGCTTCACGCGTTTCCTTGGGGCGTGTCGCATCGGGACCAGATGATGCCTCGGCCAGCGCAAGTCCCGAAAGCCCTGTATCCCACACAGGAGAGACGCAGGGCTGGCAATAGGTCTCATCACCATTGCTGACCAGCAATTCCTGGATACCCTTCCAGGCGAGCTCCACGCGCGGGTCGTTATCGGGCACGCCCATGCCGCGATACATCATCACCACATTGGCCATGGCCGGGTAGATCGCGCCCAAACCACCCTCACCGAGGCGGGGCTCGATAAAGTCGAGTGCGACCTTGATGGCCTTCTTGCGTAAGGCCGCAGGAAAACGGGGCTCGATCGGTCGAAGCATGGTGTCCACTTTCTTGAACACATGCCCCCAGATCGAGCGGTAAGGCCCACGGATCCAGTCTTTCACCTCCTCAGGCGGGGTGATGAAAAGCTCCTGAATATGGATATTGCGCGGGTTGATCGCACGTGGCTCGAGCGTGCGCAGAACGAGCATGGGCGCCACGACGCTGCGTGACCAGTACGACATGTTCCACATCGAGAAGAGTGCCGCCTTGGGCATCAGCATCAGCTCGACCGGCATGACCGGCGTGGCGCGCCAAGGCACTTCACCGAACAGCGCCATCTGGATACGGGTAAACACGTTGGCGCGCGCCGCGCCACCCCGGTCGAGAATGGCTTCGCGGGCGCGCTTCATGTGCGGCGCCTCGATATCATCACCAACCGCCTTTAGGGCAAAATAGGCTTTCACGGAAGCAGAGAGGTCAAATCCGCCATCGTGATAAAGCGCCCAGCCACCATGTGAGCCCTGGGTGCGCCGTAGATAATTGCCGATACGGGCCTGCTTCTCATCATCGATACGATCGAGATAATGCTCAAGCAGCACATATTCAGCCGGGATTGTGGCATCGGCTTCCAGCTCGAACACCCAGTGGCCATCATCATTCTGCCGGTTCGACAGGGCGGCATGGGCTGAATCGATAGCCTGACGCACCTGGCCCATATCCGCCTCGGCCGGAATTTCGGCTTCGTGACGCTCCAGAACGTCGGAATAGATCAACATTGTCCGCCCTTGTCCTTTTCCCAGCTTGAATATGTCGTTGATATGACAGATGCCCGTATCACAGTTTTCCGCGCAACAGACAGCATTGTCTGCATACAGGTTATCAGAGATCCAGAACCCTGATCGCCTCGACGCCTGAACGGATCGCCCCTTCAATGGTCGAAGGGAACCCTGTCTGTGTCCAGTCTCCGGCCAGAGCCAGATTGTCTAGTGCAGTACGAGCAACTGGCCGCATGCGGTCCTGCGCCGGTGTTGCGGCAAAGGTCGCCCGCTTCTCACAGACCAGCCGCACAGGCGGCACGGCCTCGGGTAGTCCACCCGCCACAACCGGCCCGACAGACTGGCGGATCTCCGACCAGATCGTCGCAATCAGCGCCTCATTATCATGGGTCGCATAGCGATTCGCGGCACTTACGGTGACGGAAAGTATCTCGCCCTTGAGATAGATCCACTCCGCAACACCACCCACCAGCCCGACGAAACCGACCCTGCCCAGCATCCCTCGTGCCTGAACAGGCGCGGGCAGACGGTAATGCACGTTGATGATGCTTTCGTAGGCATCGGGCGCTGTGAAACCGGGCAGATGCGGCCCGAGCAGGGTGCGTGCGACGGGTGAAGGGGCCGCAAAGACCACCTTGTCTTCCGGCCCGAGTGCTACCGTCTCGCTACCAATACGCAGCGCGGTGACACGGCCCTGTGCCACGTCGAGGCCAGAAACACGCGTACCACACCGAACCTCGCTCTGCAGGCGGGTCAGATGGGCGATGGCAGGATCAACAAAACTCTCCGAAAGCCCCTCGGCCGGATACCAGGGGCAACAGGCCTCGCCACCAAGAGCGAGCGTTTCGCGCACGATCGCGGCCAGCAGCGACGCGCTGGCGGTCTCCAGAGGTGTGTTCAGGGCCGAAATGGCGAAGGGCTCGACAAGCCGATGGGTCAGCATACCCGTGCCCATGAAGGCACTGACCGTCTCATCCGGACCCGCCTTGAGAATACGGGCCAGCATGGACAGTTCGCCAAGCTTCATGCCCGGCACCCGACGCGCCCTGGACAGCGCCCAGAACGGAAACCGGCCACGCGACAGGCGCAGCGTCCAGCCAAGACCCGCCTCGAGATCGAACCACGGGAATATCGGGGCTCCGGGTCCGGTAAGGGTCTTTTCCGCCCCGATCAGCCCGAGATACCGAAAACTCGCCTTGTTGGCAGACAGCAGCAGGTGATTGCCATTGTCGATACGCGCATCGAGCGCCTTGTCGTGATAGGAGCGCGCCCGCCCGCCACAGGCTGGCCCCGCCTCGTAGACCGTCACGCCGGCACGACCGATCACATCGACTGCAGCAGAGAGACCGGCAAGCCCGCCTCCGATGATATGCACATGCGTCATGGGTCAGCGATAATAGGCAATGAGGGAGCGCAGGATACGGGCTGCCTTGCTGATTTTCACGGGCTGGTCCGGATGACGCCACCCGCGGCGCAGCAGAGCTGTCAGAATGGGGCGATAGGAGGCTGCCATGATGCGCGCGGGGCGCATCGCGACACCATCACATCGCTTCATCGCGCGTGTTGCTTCACGGAAATGATCCTTGGCGCGCACGGCCAGGATACGAGCCAGCGGGTCGAGCCCGACGGCATACACCGCTTCCTGCGGGTCGGTCGGCACATTGTAACGCACGAGCAGTTCGCGCGGCAGGTAAAGGCGACCGCGATCGGCGTCTTCCTGAATATCACGCAGGATATTCGTCAGCTGCAGGGCACGCCCCAGATGATGCGCCACGCGATCCGCCTCAGGCGATGAATCACCAAAGACCCGAACGGACAAACGCCCGACGGCAGAGGCAACACGATCGCAATAAAGGTCGAGGGTTACCTCATCGGGGGCGACGATCGGGCCTGCAGCATCCATGGCCATGCCATCGATTACCGCAGCAAAATCTTCCTTGCGCAAACCAAAGCGGGTGATTGTCGCAACCAGAGCCCTGTCCAGGGCATCGCGCGTCTCGCCCTCATAAAGGCGATCGATACGGGCATGCCATTCCTTCAGGGCCAGTGCGCGATCAGGCACCTGCACATCGCCATCGGCAATGTCATCAACCTCGCGGCAGAAGGCATACACCGTGAACATGCCAAAACGCCTCTCGGCAGGCAGGATCTTCATGCCCTTGGCAAAAGATGTGCCAGCCCGGGTTACAATGGCACGGACGTGCTCAAGATCGGCCGTGGAACAGCCCAGCACCGCTTCCTGTTGAAACCCGCTCACCGCTTCATCCCTGTATCATCCAAGTGCAGCGCCTTTTACCTGCAAAAGGTCAAACAGCAAAATCCGTGCGGCCCGGGAGACGTTCAGTTCGCGTCCCTTATCCCATCCTCCGGAGCCCCGCCCCATGTCCTTCTCCATCGTCAGACCACCCATCCGCCGACGCGCACGCGCCCTGCTCGGGTTCACCCTTGTCGTCTCGACCTCGCTGTTCGTGGCAGGTCAGCCCCACGCGCAGGAAACAGCTTCAGCCCACGCCGATCACCTGCTCAAGGCCGACCGCTCATGGAACGGCAAGCCCTATACAGCCTATCCCCCCGGTGCGCCGACGCTGAGCATGATACGCCTGACCATACCGCCCCACACGGCTCTGCCCTGGCATACCCATCCGGTGCCCAATGCAGGCTATGTGTTGCAGGGTCAGCTCACGATTCAGGACAAGGCCAGTGGCGCCAGCCATGTGTTCCATCAGGGCGAGGCTTTTGCGGAAAGTGTGAACGATGCCCATCGTGGAGTCTCGGGCGACACGACAACAATCTTGATCCTTACCTATGCAGGCGGCAATAATCTTCCGACTTCCATCCCCCTGAAGGGGGAAAAGAACGAATACTGACCGGCAGGACGCAATTCCGTGTCGAAAATGATTTGACAAGCGTAACGAATAGCCGTCACCTTGCCGGTATCAAAGCCACCGGAGACACGCTCATGACCGCGCCCCTCACCCAGGAAGCCAAGGAAGATTTGCTCGAACGTGGATATTCACGTCGTCATTTTGGCCGCCTGACAAGCCTGCTCGGCATGAGCGCCGCCCTGACCCAGTTCGGCTCATCTGCCTTCGCCGCCATCAAGGCGCCGGGTGATGACCCGTTCGTGGGCCACCCCGACATGATCCGCATCGGCAGCAATGAGTGCTGGACCGGCCCGTTCCCGAGCGCCGTCACCGCCGGTCAGGCCCAGGTACCTTTCGGCAACCGCTATGAGCCCGATCACCTGCGCTCAACCCTGCTGCGTACCGCCTCCTCCGTCGAGAACATTTCCGAAGAGCACATCCTGCCCTGGCCCGGGTCAAGCGATCCGCTCTGTCGATCGGTCGTGACCTTCTGCTCACCCGAACGCGGACTGGTCACGGCCAACCCGACCTATGAAGCAGCCTGGCGTACTGCCGACTGGATGAAGATCAAGCTGACGCGCGTGCCGCTCTCGGCCCATAACGGCTACGCCACCGATGTCCGCGCCATGCTCAAGGCTGACCCCAATGCGGGCGCCTATTACATCTGCTCGCCCAACAACCCGACCGGCACTGTCACCCCGCTGGAAGACATTGCCTGGCTGGCCGATAACAAGCCTGCTGGCTCGGTCATCATTGTCGACGAGGCCTATATCCATTTCTCGGGTGCGCCGAGCGCGATTTCTCTGGTGAAGCAGGGCAAGGACGTGATCGTTCTGCGCACCTTCTCCAAGATGTTCGCCATGGCTGGCCTGCGTCTCGGTCTCTCCTTCGCCCGTCCGGACCTGCACAAGCGCATGATGCGCTATGACGGTCCGAACATGATCTCCATGCTGAACATCGTGGCCCTCGCCGCCGGCGCTGTCAGCCTGACCCAGGCCGACGCGATCAAGGCGCGACGCGATGAAATGATCGCTGCCCGCAGCATGACCTTCGATCATCTGGCCAAGCGCAATATCCGTATCGTGCCCGGCAGCCAGGCCAACATGTTCCTCGTGGACTGGAAGAAGCCTGCCTCTCAGATGAAGACGGCCTTCGCCGCCAAGAAGGTCGAAATCGGCCGCAACTGGGACATCTGGCCCACCATGTCGCGCGTCAGCGTCGGTTCCATGAAGGACATGGAAGCATTCTGCGCCGCGCTCGACCAGATTTTGGCCTGACGCGTTTCCTCATGGGGCCTTACGCCCCACGAGCGCCCGGGCGAAAGCCCGGGATGAAAGGGGCAATCCCCCTTCCGGGACGCGGGGCAGAGCCCCGCCTCCCCGCAGAAAATCCATACTTTTTAGAAGCTGTACCCCTGCCCCCTTCGAAGGATAGGCGTCATGTGCAACGCCGCCTGGCAAAGCCAGAGTGACTCACTCCCCAGCAAGCCGCACTGGCATGATACCGTCTAGCGTATCAGGGCCAGCACCCCACGCAAAAGCGCCTGCAGGGCATCAATACGGCCCAGCTTGACGCGCCCTGCGACAGGATCCTCCCGGCGCAGACGTGCAGCGAGACGATGCGAGAGCGTGACCACTACAGCGCAATAAGCTCGCATGCGACGATCGCGCACCAGACCCGGCAGAGCCGCTGCCTGTCGATTGAGATGATCAACCTCATCCAGCAGATGATCGAACACACGACGCAGCCCCGGCTTGCTGCGCGCCAGCAGAACATCCTCCACCTTGGCGCCCTCCGCCGTCAGCATGTCCTGCGGCAGATAGGAGCGATCGAGCGTCTTCAGATCTGCCGTTACATCCTGCAGATGATTGATTACCTGAAGGGCGCTGCACAGCGCATCCGACAAGGGCAGCGTTTCCGCGCGCTCACCATGCAGCAGCAACAGAAAGCGCCCCACCGGATTGGCCGAGAACCGGCAATAACCGAGCAGCTCGTCCCAGCTCTGATAGCGGTTCTTCACAGCATCCTGACAGAATGCCGTGATCAGGTCTGTGGCTGTCTCCAGCGGCACATTTGTCTGAAGCAGATGACGGCGCAGAATAACGGCCGTCTGGGCATCTGCCCGCTGGGGCGCCTCACGCTCACCGCGAACCACCTCTTCCATGCCACGCAAACGCGCGATCTTGGCTTCGGAAGAGAGCTGCTCGTTATCGACCATATCGTCGATAACCCGTGCAAAATTATAGTAGGCCGTGACATGCGCCCTGTTACCCTTGGCAAACAGAAGCGACCCGACAGGAAAATTCTCGTCAGCTGCGCCCTTGGCCGAAGTCACACCGGCTTCACCCCAGACGGGATCAACCTGTTTGCCGATCGCATTCATCAGGCATGTGTCTCCTCGGTATAGAAACGACTTTTCCATTGCACGCCCCGACCACGATGATGGTCGACGGCTGATCCAAGGGTCGCGGCCATGTAAAAGGCAGCAACCACCGGCAAGGCCAGTGCACGGACCGGCGAAAGCTTGAAACGCGACAATGTGGGCAGGAAAGAGATCACGGCCAGAAAGAGCGACGCGCCCCCCATGACCCTGACACGCCCGCGACCAAACAGGGCAAAATAGACGGGCGCCAGCCAGACCAGCGTCATCCCCAGCACAGTGCAAAGCAGAATGATCGGGGAATAGCGCAGCTGCACATAGGCCGTGCGCGCAATCATCCGCCAGATATCACCAGCCCCCCGATAGGGTCGGATCGACCATGCCAGCATGCTGTGACCCAGATACAGCTTGCCACCCGCCTTCTTGATATCGGCAGCCAATGAGCAGTCATCGATCAGTGCGCCACGTACCGACTCGACTCCGCCAATGCGCTTAAGCATGGACCGACGGACAAGTATCGTCCCGCCTGCAGCCCCCGCCACCGGCGAGGCCGGGTCGTTCACCTTCTCGAACGGGTAGAGCATCGCAAAGAAATAGACGAAGGCTGGCACAAGCAGCCGTTCTGCTGCGCTTTCACAGTTCAGCACGACCATCTCAGACACCATGTCGAGGCCGTCGCGCTCCGCCTTTTCCACCAGCGTCTCGAGATGAAGGGCGGAATGAAGGATATCGGCGTCGGTCAGCAGCACGAACCCATTGGCATCGATTTTTTCACGCGCCAGGCATTCCCCCTGATGCACGGCCCAAAGCTTGCCGCTCCATCCCTCGGGACGTGCCTTGCCTGTAAGTACGGTAAGACGTTCATGAGGATCAGCGACCTGACGGGCCAGCTCGCCCGTGCCATCGGTACTGCCGTCATCCACGACAATCACGCTCAGCTTGCCGCGGTAATCCTGCTGCACCAGCGTCGCCACACAGGCCTGGATCGACTCAGCCTCATCTCGGGCAGGCACGACAATGGCCACATCCGGCCAGACCTTCTCATCGGATTTAAGCGCCGTCGTTCCTGCCCCCGGCGCAAGACGCTCGCCGGTACGCCAGAAACGCCCATGCCCGAAAAGCAGTTTACCCCATGCCGCCAGAGCCGAGGCTGCCATGAAATGTCTGATCATTTCGTGGCAATCCGTCCGTGTTCACGAAACCACGTGACGGCATCAGCCACCGCCTCACGCGCCGGACGTGGCGCATAGCCAAGCGTTTCCTGGGCCTTGAGCGAGGTGAAGAACATCATCTTCTTGGACATGGCCAGGGTCTCCCGTGTCACACGGGGTTCGATACCAAACCCTCGCGCCATCCATTCGGATACGACAGCGACCGGCTGCAGCCATGACTGCTTGAGCTTGATCCGGGGCGGTTTGACACAGGCGACCTCGCCAATCAGGGCAAAGAGATCGCCCAGCATGTAGTTTTCGCCGCCGAGAATATATTTCTCGCCGATCACGCCCTTTTCGAGCGCCAGAGCATGACCCTCGGCCACATCATCCACATGCACGATATTCAGGCCACTATCGACATAGGCCGGCATGTTACCCGACGCGACATCCACGATCATCTGTCCGGTGGGCGTGGGCTTGATGTCACGCGGTCCAACCGGGGTGGAAGGGTTCACGATCACGGCAGGCAGACCGCGCTCGCGCACAAGCTTCAGCACTTCCTGCTCGGCGCGATATTTGGAGAGCTTGTACACGCCAATCACATCGTGCTCGGTCACCGGCGTCAGTTCATTGGCCGGGCTGCCATCCTTCGTCAGCCCCAGCGCCGCCACGGATGAGCAATAAACCACCCGCTCGATCCCGGCATCGAGTGCCGCCATCATGAGCCGCCTCGTACCTTCGACATTGGCCCGCATCATCACAGCCGGATCCGGCACCCAAAGGCGATAATCCGCCGCCACATGAAAGAGATAGCGGCAGTTTTCCAGCGCCGGCCCGAAGCTCTCGGGGGCCGTCAGGTCGCCAATCACCAGATCGGCATCGAGCCCTTCAAGGTTGGAAAGATCGGCCCCGGCACGGACCATCAATCTGATGCGATGGCCCCGTTGCTTGAGAATACGCGCCACTGCCGAGCCAACAAAGCCGGTCGCGCCGGTAATCAGCGTGTATTCACCCATGATAGGCCCTGATGCTCTCATTTATTGCAAATCGATACCGCACCATACCGCTCGCGCAAGGACAAGCAACCTGCGCCTGATGGCTTTTTCGTCATATTGAGCCGCGCAGTAGCGAAAACTGACTGTCTGGTGTAGACAGCCGCGAGCACTCGACAGCGCACATACTCGCAAATTGCCGCAGGAGCTTTGTCCAACCTCCCGCATTGCCGGGCCTGTTCCTGGCCAGACAATGCGCCTCCGCAACCCTGCGACGTTCGGAACCGACTGGCCTTGAAAACACTCACCCTTGTTCTCGCCCTCATGGGCCTTGCCCTTCTTACGGGAATCATGGCCTGGCTTGGCATCGGTCATGTTTTCAGCGCCATGCAGCGTATCGGCATAGGGGGCTTTGCATCCATCGTCGGTGGTCAGGCGCTGGTTGATATCGGTCTCGGCATTGCCTGGTTCAGTGCCTGTCCCGAGCTCGGGCTCTTTCGGGCCATTGCCTCACGCGCCGTGCGTGACGCCGCCGGGAACTGCCTGCCCTTCTCCCAGCTTGGCGGCATGGTGATTGGCATACGCGCCACATGCAGCATCCCTACCCTTACCCGCAGACTCGGCCCGCTCCAGTGGCCTGCTGCTGTCGCCACCAACATCGTGGATATCACGACCGAGGTGCTGGGTCAGATCGTGTTCGTGATCATCGCCCTCGCCTGCCTGTTCGACCATGCGGGCACCAACAAGTTCACCTGGCCTGTTCTGGGCGGCATGGCGCTTCTGGCGCTCGGTATCGCCGGTTTCATCTGGACACAGCAGCGTGGCGGGGCTGCCATCCATTATGCCGCCCGCTTTCTGGGCCGTCATATTGCCGATGGCTGGCGTACCTCACTGATCGACAACATGGACAATTTCCAGGCCGAACTCGATCAGCTCTGGTCACGCCCCGGTCGCATCGCTCTGGGTGCCACCATCCACCTTCTTTGCTGGCTCGGCGGTGCCGCCATCACCTGGCTGTCACTCGAATTGCTGGGCGCCCATATCGGTGTTGTCGGCGCCATCGCCATTGAGGGTGTCGTTTGCGGCCTCATGTCCGCCTCGTTCCTTGTGCCAGCCGCTCTGGGCGTTCAGGAAGCCGCCTATGTCGCGCTCGGCTATTTCTTCGGCGTCGATGCCGAAATCTCGCTGGGTCTGTCGCTGCTGCGTCGTGGCCGTGACATCGCCATCGGCATCCCTGTTATGGCCCTGTGGCAGCTTTCCGAAATGCGCCGCCTGCGTCAGCCCAAACGCCCGACATCCGCCGATACGACCCTTGATTACGCTGACACATCCTCACGGAGCGAAGCCTCATGACCACGCCCTTGTTCGAGACGCTCTGCGTCATCGGTCCCGGTCTGATCGGCTCCTCCGTCCTGCGCCGGCTGCGCGAGCGTCCCGGTCTGGTCAATCACCTCGTCGTCGCCGATCGTGACCCCGCGGTGCTCGATCGGGTGCGCGCCCTCGATCTCGGCGACGAGATCACAGCCGATCTCGCCAAGGCTGTCGCCGATGCGGATTGCGTCATGCTCTGCGTACCCGTCGGGGCTATCGCCCCGGTGACCGAGACCATCATGCCTCACCTTAAGGCGAGCGCGATCTTGACCGATGTCGGCTCGACGCGCCGCAGCGTGGTTGACGCCCTGACACCCCATCTGCGCGACGATATTGCCTATATCCCGGCCCACCCCATGGCCGGTACCGAACACTCAGGCCCGGATGCTGGCTTTGCCAGCCTGTTTGAGGATCGCTGGTGCCTCCTGACGCCGGACCCTCACGCCCCGCAGACCGATATCGACCGTCTCGCGGCTTTCTGGCGTGAAATGGGGGCCCGTATCCGGATCATGGATGTCGATCATCACGACACGATCTGCGCGATGGTCAGCCACCTGCCTCATCTGATCGCCTTCACCATCTGCGGCACCGCCGATACGCTTGCAGAAGACATGCGTGCCGAAGTGCTGGACTTCGCCGCCTCGGGCTTTCGCGATTTCACCCGTATCGCCGCCTCAGACCCGACCATGTGGCGTGACATCTTCCTGAACAACAGCGACGCCCTGCTGAGCGTTCTGGACCGTTTCAGCCAGGATGCCGCCGCCATGGCCAAGGCCATTCGCGAGGGCGACGAGAAAACCATTGTCGATACGATTTCGCGCGGTCGACGCATCCGTCGTTCCCTGCTCGAAAATCGTCAGGCCTGAGCCTCTGCCTGCTGGCAAGTGTAGGGGATGGTGGGTCGTAGTCATGGGGCGTTGCCCCATACCCCACCAAAGGACGGTCGTCCTTTGGAAACCTGTTTGGATAAATCAGGCCCTGAGGGGGAGTGGCTCTTGTCGAAATGTGGGACAATGTCATCGCAGGAGTGTAGGGCTCGTACATTTGGCAGTCGTGGGGCTTTGCCCCACACGCCACCGGCGAACACTCATCCTTCGGACGTCTAACTGTACCAATCGGGATACAGGGACTGCGCCCTGTCCCGGGCGCGGGGCAGAGCCCCGCACCTGATCCTGATCAGATCGTGACAACACGCAGGGTATTGGTCGAACCCTGCTGCCCGAAGGGAAGGCCGACGAGCAGAACCAGCTTGTCACTCTTCTCGGCATAGCCCTCGGAAACGGCCAGACCGACCGCCTGATCGACCACGCCTTCAACACCGTAAACCGGCGTTTCCTGACCCACGGACATGGCGCGTACGCCCCAGACCATGTTCAGACGACGTGCGGTTTCATCATCCGGCGTCAGCGCCAGAACCGGGCAATCGGCGCGCTCACGGGCAATCTGCAGGGCGCCACGGCCGCTCTGAGTATAAACCACGATCACAGCAGCCGAGACCGACTGGGCAACATGCCAGGCGGCTTCAGCAATAGCACCGCCGGTCGTCCCGTCGCTGTCAGGGCGAAGGGCCTCTTCCTGCATGCGCCATTCGAGATCATTCTCGACGCGACGCGTCACACGCGCCATCACCTCGACGGCTTCGCGAGGATACTTGCCCGCAGCGCTCTCGGCCGAAAGCATTACGGCATCGGTGCCGTCGAACACGGCGTTCGAGACGTCAGATACCTCAGCGCGCGTCGGCGTGGGCGAGGTGATCATGCTTTCCAGCATCTGCGTGGCCACGATCACCGGCTTGCCCTGGAAACGCGCTTCACGAATGGCACGCTTCTGCTCGATCGGCACTTCCTCGGCAGGGAGTTCGACACCAAGGTCGCCACGCGCCACCATCACAGCGTCAGAAAGCGCGATGATGTCGCTTAGACGCTCCATGGCCTGCGGCTTTTCGAGCTTGGTCATGATCCAGGCGCGACCCTTGGCAATGTCCTTGGCTTCCTGCACGTCCTCGGGGCGCTGCACGAAGGAAAGGGCCACGTATTCGACACCAAGGTCGAGCGCGAAAGTGAAGTCCTTATGATCCTTCTCGGTCAGGGCCGGGATGGGCAGCACAACGTCAGGCACGTTCACGCCCTTGCGCTCTGACAGCCAGCCACCGACTTCGACTTCGGTCTCCATATGCGTTTCGTCGCAGGAGATCACGCGCAGACGCATCTTGCCGTCATCGAGCAGCAGGCGGCTGCCGGGCTCGGCGGCGCGCATGATCTCGGGGTGTGGCAGACAGGCGCGACGGGCATCACCCGGCGTACGATCCAGATCCAGACGGAAGCGTGCGCCTTCAATCAGTTCCACCTTGCCATCGGCAAAGGTGCCAACGCGCAACTTGGGCCCCTGCATGTCGGCCAGAATGGCCAGCGGGCGGCCAAGTTCGGCTTCAACATCACGGATGGTGGCGTGACGCTTGGCATGGTCTTCATGCGAACCATGCGAGAAGTTCAGGCGAAACACGTCAGCCCCGGCCAGCGCCAGGGTACGGATCATCTCATGCGTGGAGGAGGCCGGGCCGAGGGTCGCAACGATCTTCGTGCGGCGCTGTTCGGCCTCTTTCTTCACTCCCGTACCCTGAGCCGAAGCTGCTTGAGGTGAGGACGTCATACTGATCTCCGATCCATTTGCTGCACGTTGCATATCATAGCTTCAGCTAGGCTGAAGCGTCTCTCCTGGCAACAGCCCCCAGAACACACGTCTGGGAAGCCATCCCGTATAGCCCTTGACCACCACCTTGCACCATGTTGACCCCTGGGGGCACAGCTTGAGGGTGCCCACTGTCCCGGGTTGCAACACAGCCACGACAGCGCTGTTTTCATCCGACTGGCTGTAGAGCAGCGTATCGCCCTGGCGCTGGCGTGCCTCGGTCTCGTTCGGCACATAGCCCAGCACGCGGGCATCGGCCTTGCCAATCACGTCGCCTGATTTGGCCGAGGCCTCACCCACCGCGGCCGCATGACCCTCGGGTGGTTGCCCCGGAATCACGAAAGTGCGCTGTCCGACGAGCGTCGCCTGATGGACCCAGCCCTTCATACCGTCCGAATCCTCGATCAGACGCCAGACATCGAACTCCCGCTCGACCTCAACCGGCAGACCGCGGCGATGATAGACCCATTCGATCGGATAGCGCTGACCTGGCCCCTTGCGCATGAACACCTTGTCGGCACGCATTGCGGCAAAGCGCGGCAAGGGCAGACCCGTATTGGTTCCCTTGTCCTGCGGCGGTGCATTGGGCGCTGCGGCAGCATCGTCACTGGCAGGTGGCGTGGCAGGCTGGGCGGCAGCTGTCGCCGCACCCGCTACAGCGGCACCGGCAGCGACACCTGCGGCCGTGCGCACATGATGCTTGCCCGCATGATGCGCATGAGCCGCCCGGGCTTCCTCCGCCGCACGTGCGGCCTTGCGCTTTTTGCGGCTACCCGCGGTCGTTCCGTCTGTCGCCTTTGCCGCGGTCGCTTTCGTTTTACCGTGATGGGCAGAAGCACCGTGTGCTGAGCTCTTGCCACTGGCGGAAGCTGGCGCCGCGCCATGTTTGTGATGGTGAGTCGCGTGTTTGGTCGTCTGGGGCGCGGCTTCTGCCTGTGCGCCAAGCGGCAGCAGAATCGCCAGCCCGATGCCGTAGACGATGCGGAATGTCTTCATGGGTGCATGGGTGCCAAGTTGTGGCGTTCGGGGCAAGAGGGGGGCCGTTTCACAGGCTCAGAATCTGGGCATCGATCGTGCGTTCCAGAAACGTCGTCACCCCACAGATACGCACGCTGGGGCACAGATCGGCCTGCGTCAGACCTGAGGCCTTCATACCGGCTTCGCAGGCCAGCACCTCACCGCCCAGCTCGAAAATGGCGGAACGCAGCGTTTCGAAGCCAGCAACCCCGCGCGACTGAAACATCTGATCGAGCCCCACGTCGTCGAGCGAGGACCAGTCCCGGCATAACGCCGCAACACTCAGCCCCCCACCGAAGAGGACGACTTCGCGCCCCAAAGCCAGAGCCCCTGCGGCGAGCACAAAAGCGTGATGAGCCCGTTCGAACGAGCGATCCGCAAGAGTAATGCCCATGACACGCATCATACGCCCTCAATCCCGCTCTCGGACCCTGCCCCTCGGCCACAGCACGGACAGTCGGGATCGGCTGGGAGCTCGAAACTGCGGAAACTCGCCTCCAGCGCGTGCCAGATGAGAACACGACCACTCATGCTGCGCCCCAAATTCAGGATTTCCTTCAGGGCCTCAGTCGCCATCAGCGTACCAATCACCCCCGTAACAGCGCCGAAAATGCCCGCCTGACCGCAGCTCAGCGCCGCGTCTTCATCGGCATCGGGATAAAGGCAGCGATAGCAGGGGCCACCACGTTGGGGAGCAAAGGTGGAAAGGCTCCCCTCAAAGCGCTGCACAGCGCCCGAAACGAGCGTTTTGCCCAAGGCATGACAGCAATCAGCCACCGCGTATCGGGTTGTGAAGTTGTCACTGCCGTCACAAACGAGGTCGTACTGGCTGACAAGTGAGGGCAGATTATCGGCATCCACCCGCAGGTCATGCGGTATGACCTCAATACCCGGATTGAGTCCGCCGAGCCTTCCAGCTGCCTGCTCGGCCTTTCCACCCCCGATATCCTGCGTGGAAAACAGGATCTGCCGTTGCAGATTGCTCAGCTCCACCCTGTCATCATCCACCAGCCCGATGCGACCGACACCCGCCGCGGCGAGATAAAGAGACAGCGGGCTTCCGAGCCCCCCTGCACCAATCACGAGCACTGACGAGTCGCGCAGCTTTGCCTGCCCTGATGCGCCCACTTCGGGCAGCAGGATATGGCGTGAATAGCGGTGCAGTTCCTCGTCGGTGAAGGTCAGATCAGACAAGATGGACGACATTGCGAAGAGGGAATCCGAGCTGGAAAGAAAACTTCATCGGCTTTCAGGATTTAGATGACAAAAGCCTGCGTGATCCCATAGCATAGTGATGTTGAGTGAAGAAAACAGAGGCATCTGCCATTCGGAACCAGGCTTGTTACCGGCTTGATCGATAAAGGCACGCATAGGCTGCGTGTTCACGTCCCTTTCGCCAGTTGCAGAGAAAAGAAATGAGAGACCCCGCAGGATCGCCCCCGGCAGGAATGCCCGTAGAACTCGCAACGTTCCCGGACAGGCTGTCATGGCCATCCAGCAGGAAGCTGCCTCATATCGCTGGCGCCCTGATGGTTGCCGTCGTCTGCATCTATGCGCTCTCGCCTTATCTGGCGCTTTGGTCGCTCTCCTCTGCCCTGCGCACGCACGATACGACGACCCTTGCCCAGCATATCGATTGGAGTGCGCTGACGACCAGCCTGAAAACCGAGGCGATCGACGCCCTGATCGGACCGCCACCAGCTTCTGACGATCTGCCGGATTTCGGCTCATCTTTCGCGACCAGCGCCGTCTCACATGCGATCGATACCCGCCTGACGCCTGAGTTGCTCATGACCTTCGCCTCCCAGATGGTCACAGGACACCAGCCTGCGGCTTCCCTGAGCATGAGCCAACTCTACAGCAGGCTCTCGGCTCATTTCGTGTCGCCTCTGCGCTTCGAGGCCGGGCTCGTCACGACGCCTGGCCAGAAACCGGCCATCGTGCATATGAAATTCGAGCAGTGGCACTGGAAGATCACCCAGCTGGATCTTCCCAAGGCAGTCTGACGCCCTCTGCGCTGCCGCGGTTTTACCGGCGGCAGCTAAGGGTGCGCTGTGCCTGACACTGCCGACTGACCGTCTTATCGCGCTCGGCACGCCACCAAACCCAAGACGGTGACTTCCTATACGCCGGCGGGATCACCGCCTGGCGCGAAAACCCAAACCGAGACGGCGCAGCACACGGGCAATCGTGTAGGGCACGACCAGCATACGGCGCGACCTTTGTCTCAGGCACAGCTGATAGAGCCGCAGTTTGAGACGGTCCTCAAGGCGTAACCGCGTATTGGCCGCCACCAGAGATGCGAAGGTATCGAGCATCCCCACCAGTTCGTCGCTATGCTGCGCCATGCGCTTTTCGTGCTCGTAGCGCGAAAAATAGATCGACTTGAAAGCCTCCCCGGCAATCAGATTGCAAAAGCGCGGAAAGATCAGATCACGCACATACACGCTGCGTCGCTCAGGATCCGAGTCGAACATGCCGCAAAGCTTGCTGATATAGCGCATGCGGCTGCGGCTCATGCGGATGCTGTACGAGGTGCTGTTCTTGTTGATGCACCAGGCGGTTACAGCTTGCGGGAAAAAGTAGTTTGTATAGCCCTTGCGGAAAATCCGCAGGAAAAGATCGTCATCCTCATAACCCATGAACTGAGGATCAAAACCGCCCACGGCCTCGAACGCTGTCCGGCTGATGATCGAGGCTGAAGGCAGGACATGCATGTCACGCTCGAGCAGATCCTCAATCGAGATCTTGGGGTGCTTGCTGTAACGCGCGGCGATCGAGGTGGCGACAATATGCCCCTCCTCATCGGCCTCCATCAATTCACCATAGGCCCAGCCGAAATGGGGGTCTTTCGTCCTGACCTGTTCGAGCAGCAACTCGATATGGCTCTTCAGGAAGAAGTCGTCCTGATCGAGAAAGCAGATATAGGCCGATTGAGTAAGCGATACGCCCAGATTGCGTGCGCTTCCCTGCCCGCCATTTTCCTTGCGATGCACCGTGACACCGGATCTCGCAGCGATTTCAGCCAGGGCGGTGCGCTCCGCCTCGCTCGATCCATCATCGATGATCAGGAACTCGTCGGCGGGAACAGTCTGCGACAGGACGCTTTGTATCGCCCGCTCGATATATTTCGCGCCATTGTAGAAAGGGATGATAACGGCGACAGAATTCAGCCTTGCATCGGCCATGGACAAACAATCCTTACTTTCCAGGCCCGTGCATTGCTACGCAAGCACATGGCGGCATAGTACCCGGCTCCGCACCCTGCTTGCACATACGCTACCCCGACCTGCTTTTTTCATACGTACAGACCGTGCAGGCGCTGCCGTTGCCGGGAACCCTGCCCTGATGATTCAGACATTGCGCATAATGTGAGTGGGGACAGAGGCCAAACTGAGGCAGGAAAATGCTGGGCGTCACTGCCCTCTCGGCATCGCCCTCATACGCTCCGGGGTAATCCGGCATCTTTCGGAAAGGGAGTGACCCTGCGCCTGCCTGTAAGGTCAGGACCCGTTGGGGACGGACACGGCCTGCCTTTCATGCACGACCTTGCAGAAAGAAAAGCCGATGCCGGGTATCACGTCCCCGATAACGCCCTTAATCAGGCCGGAGGAAGGTCTTCTTCGAGAACGGTGATGTGGATGGCATAGGAGACCTCGCCTTCATCATCATCCCGGTGCACGGTGCCAATCACTTCGCCATTGACGGCCAGCTCAACCGTGTGGCCAGCGCGTGCCGGGGCATTGATCGTCAGTTGCTGGGAACCGAGCAGACGACGCAGGGTCGTTTGCAGACGGGACAGCTCCGAAGCAGAAATAGCAGCCATGATAACTCCTGGAATTTGGCAGGTTGTGCGATCTGTAGAACATCCCGCCCCCCTGTGAAACCACCTTTAACGCATGTCGAAAATTCCGGATTGGGCCACGATGCTGCCATGATTGATCGGCACGGTTCACGCCTTCGTCATTGAACCGGCACTTTCAAGACAGGGAGAACCATGCGCCGCATCCTCTTTGCCTTTGCGCTTCTCGCGCTTGCCTCGACCGGGTCGAGCCTCGCTGCTGCCGTGCCGCCCCATTTCGGATCAGCGCTCTCGCAACAGATTTCAAGCGACGGCCCCCGTGCCGTGGCATGGTCGCTTACGCTCAGTCATGACTGGGCCAAGGTGGAACAGAATATCGCAGCAAATGACCCGGCGCTGAGCTCGGCCACGCTGCGCGCATTGCTCGATTATACCCCCCGGTTCGAGCGATCCGCCATGCAGCACGCCCTGCGGGCAAGACTCCAGAATGATGCGCTGTCAGGGCTTGCAGTGCTGTCGCCGGTTTCGCGCAGCCCTTACTCAGGCCGCGCCATATGCGGTGCTGGCGAAGCACGCTGGAAGCATCAGGTTGCGCCCATGGTCATGGCGACGCACGACATTGTCTATGCGTTGCAACGCGAGGCATGTTTAAATGCGTTAAGGTTACATTCCAGGCGTTGAATCGCGTGGCGTGAGCAGGCACACAGAACTTCTTCCCTCGAGTTCTGTTGTCATAACGAAACCCTTCCGGGTTCCCTGCTCCCTTTTCGCATCGAGGAAAATCTTTGACTTCCACCCTGCGTCTCGCCCTCGGCGTTCTACCGCTCGTGGGCCTCACTGGCTGCGGCTATTTCGACTCTCGCGAAGCCCACAGGGCACAGCTTGCCATGATTGGCATGACATCGAACGATCTTCAGGCCTGTGCCGGCATTCCGGCATCAACCAAGACCCTGAACGACACCACGCAGATCTATCAGTATACTGCGACCATGAACCTGCCCACGGCAAGCGATTCAACCATCATCCCAGTTCAACAACTCTTGAACATGACGCAGGTCACCCTCGGCGGGGCAGGCACGACCTGTAAGGCGATCATCCGCCTCGACCATGACCGGGTCTCCGAGGTCCATTACGCCGGTGATGATGACGAGATCATCGGCTCCGACGGTATTTGCTCGATCATCACCCGTGGGTGCGCCAGACAGCCCGAGGCCAGCATGCGCAAAGTCAGCGGTGGTCCATTCGGGCCAGTCTCCGCTTTCCACTCCCCTGCGGCGCCTAATCAGAGCACGAGTGCGACCTACAACAAGCAGTCCGGCGAGACCGTGCCGAACTACACCGACAAATCAAAGCCGGTTATCGTACCACGGCCCTGAACAGCGCTCCGGTCGCGATTTCCTGCTTCATGCGGGCAATCGCGGCGGGCAATCCGCTGAAGATTGCCTCTCCAATCAGGAAATGTCCGATATTGAGCTCTTTCAGCCCGGGCAGACCCGCCACCCGTCCCACATTGGCGTAAGTAAGCCCATGACCGGCATGGAGCTCCAGCCCATTCGCCGTGGCGGCCTGCGCACCTGCAAAAAGCCTCCGGAACTCCGCCTCGCCGTCGTCATGGGCATAAGCGCCGGTATGGAGTTCCACCACCTGTCCACCAATTGCGGCGGCAGCCTCGATCTGGACAGGGTCAGGGTCGACGAAAAGCGAAACACGAATACCGGCGTCTCTCAGCCGTGCCACCTTGGCGCGTAGATCATTCATCTGACCTGCCACGTCGAGGCCGCCTTCGGTCGTCACTTCCTCGCGTCGCTCGGGCACAAGACAACAGGCATGAGGGCGCAAGGCGCAGGCCAAACCAACCATTTCTTCCGTCGCGCCCATTTCGAAATTGAGCGGCACGGTCAGTTCACGACGTAGCCTCTGCATGTCTTCATCACGTATGTGGCGCCGGTCCTCGCGCAGATGGGCCGTAATGCCGTCAGCGCCATGCATGGCTGCCAGAAGGGCTGCCCCGACCGGATCAGGATGCGTGCCACCCCGGGCATTACGGACGGTCGCCACGTGATCGATATTCACGCCAAGTCGGATCATGGTCTTTTTTCCTTGCCTGAGGCACGTCTCACGCCAAGATCGCGCGCAAGACGCAAGGCTGAAAGCAGGCTCGTCGGGTCGGCCCTGTTCTTGCCTGCAATCGCAAAGGCTGTCCCGTGGTCGGGCGATGTCCTGACAATGGGCAGGCCCAGTGTCACATTCACACCGCTGGCCATGTCGAGCGTCTTGAGCGGTATCAGGGCCTGATCGTGATACATGCACAGTGCCGCGTCATAGAGTGGCCGTGCAAGATCCGTGAAAAGCGTATCGGGCGGATACGGACCGCTGGCATCAATGCCAGCTTCGCGCAGAATCCTGATGGCCGGCTCGATCATGACCTGCTCTTCCAAGCCCATCACCCCGCCCTCACCCGCATGAGGGTTCAGGCCAGCCACGGCAATACGTGGCGCCTCAAACCCGAAGTCACGGCGCAAAGCCTGAGCAAGTGCCTTGCCAACCTGCACGATTTTATCCGTCGTCAGACTGTCCAGCGCCTCGCGCAGGCTGACATGCACCGTGACCGGCACCACACGCAGCTGTGGCGAGGCCAGCATCATGATTTCCTCACCCGGCACGCCGCAAAGCGAGGCCAGGAATTCGGTATGACCCGGAAAGCCGAAACCGGCAGCTTTCAGCACCGCCTTGCTGATCGGATTGGTCACGACGGCACTGACACGCCCCTCAAGCGCCAGCCGGGTCGCGCGCTCGATCGAGGCGATCACCTGACCTGCCATTGCGGAATCTGGCTGACCCGGCAAAACAGGGCCGGGAAGGTACACGGGCAGGACAGGCAGGGCATGGGGGAATACCGCTTCTGCCTGCACAGGTTCGTCCACGATTTGCGTGGGGATCCCCTCGATCAGAGCCGGATCACCGATCCACACAAACCCTTCGCCCTGGGTTCTGAGCTGCTCCCAGGCCTTGACGGTCAGTTCAGGGCCAATCCCGGCGGGATCGCCCATCGTGAGTGCAGGCAGCATCATGCCCCCCTCAAGGGTCACTTGGTGGAAAAGGCATCCAGAATACGAACCCAAGAGCGAATTCCCTTATGGAAGGATTCGACGCCATATTGCTCGTTAGGCGAGTGGATACGATCGTCATCCTGGGCAAACCCCACAAGAAGCGAGTCCATGTCGAGCGCTTCCTTGACCTCGGCAACGACAGGAATCGATCCACCGCAACCGATCGATACGGCAGGAACACCCCATTCCTCGCCCAGCGCGGCCAGGGCCGTTTGCAGAAATGGCCCTTCTTCCGGCACGGCAAAGCCGCTCGATGCACCATGCTCGGCAAAGCTGACCTTGGCATCCACCGGCAGGACCGATCGGATATGGGCGCGGAACGCCTCACGCACGCGCTCCGGGTTCTGCCCCGGTACTAAGCGGAACGAAACCTTGGCCATTGCCCGGGCGGGGAGCACGGTCTTGAAACCATCGCCCTCATACCCGCCTGAAATGCCGTTGATCTCGTAGCTCGGCCGGGCCCAGATCTGCTCGATGGCCGTAAAGCCATCCTCACCGGCAGCGCTCGACAGCCCCACCGGGCCAAGTGTCGCCGCGTCATCGGGGAAAATGGCTCGCCACTGCGCGCGAACCGTGTCGGATGGTGCCACCACCCCATCATAAAACCCGGGAAGCATCACACGGCCCTTGTCGTCACGCACACTGCCCAGCGCCTTGCAGAGCAGTTCGATGGGGTTGCGCGCGGCATTGCCGAACATGCCTGAATGAAGGTCGTGCGTGGCGCAGTCGATCACCACTTCCTCACCAACCAGCCCACGCAGCCCCGTCGTGATCGCCGGCGTGCGCCGATCGGGCATGCCGGTGTCGCAAATCAGCGCCACATCGGCCTTGAGCTCTGCGGCATTGGCCTTGAGGAACGGCATCAGATTGGCCCCGCCGCTTTCTTCCTCACCCTCGATCAGGATCGAGATCTTCAACGGCAGATCGCCCTTGATCGCTTTCCAGGCACGGCAGGCTTCGATGAAGGTGAGCAGCTGTCCCTTATCGTCCGATGCACCACGCGCCACGATGATCTTGCGGCCATCGGCCTCGGTCACAATGGCGGGGTCGAAGGGATCGCTCTTCCACAGATTGAGCGGGTCCGTGGGCTGAACGTCATAATGGCCATAAAACAGCACATGCGGGCCGGATGACGCTGTCTGTTCATGACCCACAACCATCGGGTGCCCGGCTGTTTCACGCACGCTGGCATCGAACCCGAGGGCTGAGAGCTCCTCACGCAGCCATTCGGCGGCGGTCCTGCAATCGGCAGCATGTTTCGGCTGGGCCGAAACACTCGGTATGCGCAGGAAGGCAAAAAGACGATCCAGACTTTTTTCCAGATCCCGGTCGACCTGCTGCAATACCGCTGCCGTGCTGTCAGTCACGCATCTCTTCCTTTACCAAACTCTGTCGCAACAAGGAGGCAAGCGTGTCGCGATAGACGGTCGTCATCGCTCGTGCCTGCTGCCTCGCCTCATCGGACAGACGCTGCCACGTCTCCCGATCCTGATAAAGGGTGATGATCGCCTCTGCAAACGCTGTTGGATCGAACGGCGCTGACGCGGCGCCTTGCAATGCTGCCTCACCGCCCGTGACGGCAGGCAGTCCGCAAGCTCCGGCGGCAAGACGGTCGAATGCCACATGGCCCTCAACCTGATCGGGTGTAATCAACAGGCGGCATTGCGCAGCGAGTGCCGCGAAATCTGCCTGACCATCACGCAATGGCGCGACATTCTGATGATGCGTGATCATTGATAGATCATGCGACTGGGTGGTTTCACAGGCCAGAACCAGTCTGACCGGTTCGGCCAGACGCCCGTTGAGGCGCGTCATGACGTTGCGCACGAACCATTTGAGAAAGGTTGCGCTGTAACCCGGCGCCGTCGCGGGCTGAGCGGCAAAAAGCAGGCCGTGTCTGTTATCGAAGTCCGGACTGTCATGCAGGGGCAGATCATCCCCAAGAATTGTCACGCCGGTGACACCAACCTTGCCAAGCACCTGCTCCTGAGCCACGTCGGCAACCACAATGTCCTGGCAGAACCAGGCATTGGCGACTTCATCCGCCAGTACCTGATCGAAATCGGCCTCGTCAATTCTGTCGCGAACCGCCTGCACCTTGCGGGCGTCAAACCGGGCCTGGACAGCATCCAGCGACCGCAAATCCAGAACCACACCTTCCTCAGGCAGAAGGGCGGCCTTGTCATTGAAGAGCTGGAACACGGCATTGAGCGTATGGCCGCCCATGATCCAGATCTGATCGAAGCCGCGCGGGCGCTGCTCGATCAATTGCCCCAAACACTCAATACCCCCCTGAAGGTGTTCAATTTCGTCAGGCAGAGTGGCGCTTATCGTCTCTGTATGCGGGCGCTGCTCATCCAGGGCAAAAACCGTAGACTGCAGACCGAGCGCCACGAAAGCACGGCACAGGGATTGCAGGCGCTCGCGCTGCGTGGGCTGAGCGCTTGAAATTGCCCTTTTGACAAGAAGGATGCGCTGCCCCCAGCGAACCGGCTTGTGCAACATGATCGCACTGCCAGGGCGATGCGGCTGATTTCCACGAAGCACTTCTGCAAAATGGCGACGCAGTATCAACGCCTCCTGCGCTACGAGCGCCTCGCCGGCTATCTCGCGTTCAGGCACACGAATCAGAAAATTAGGATCGTAGACTATACGACCGGAACGCATGATCTGGCGCAGGGTCAGGCACAGGCCAGCCCATGAATGCGCGGCGATACGCAGCGCACCAAGCCCGTCATCGATTGCGGGTATGGCACGTAGTACACTGGTGCGACACAGCAGGGCGCCGCCCCCGACACCGTCACAAGTACGCACGAAGTTCACGATCGGGGCAAAAGCGTCCTCACCCGCACCATGAGCCGTGCAACTCCCATCACGTGCAACACTCACACCGGCCTCGACGACCCGCAGATCCAGTCCCAGTATCTGCGGTGCGACAGCAATGACACCCGGCTGCGCGAGACGGGCGATAGCTGTGTTCAGTGCCCCGGCAAATAGTGTGGTACCCGGATCGATCAAAAGAACCTGAGGTGCTGCGATCGCAGCGCCAGCCCGTCGCCAGCCCCCCTGCAGATTGCCCTGTTCGGAGGAAATTACCTCGAGACCGTAGGCGTAGCGCGCGACATTGGCCGTTTCATCCCGCGCATGACCACTGAGCAGAATGACCTGCATTGCCCCGCAATTGACATCGTGCAGCGACGCAAGCGTCTGGATCAGATCGAGGAATGTTTCAGGGGCATTGATGATCACGCTAAGGGCAGGCTGGCCTACATAGCGAAAATCGAGCGGTGTCCGGGCGAGAAGCGGCAACAGACTCTCACCGCGCAAGGCCTGCAGGGATGCCAGCGCGCGCAGTGAGGGAAGCTCCGGAATGTCCGCTTCGTTTGCTTCGCCATCGCGCTTAACAAAGGCCGTGTACGGGTTGTCGCAGATCGCCTTCCAGTCCGGCATGTCACCGTCACAGGAGAAGGGGGGGAAAGCGATCTCCTTGGTCGCACGACGTCCCTCGAATACACCAAAGCGCACGAAATGCTCATAGCCGTTCCGAAGCGCACGCGCGGCGACCTGCCTGCCCACATCCTCGTAGCGCGCGAGATAGAAAGTCTCATCGAAATACGGGGTGGGGGAGTAGGCCGTAGGTGTCTCGTTGGAGAGATAATGATGCAGGGGCGAAGCATATTCCCCGCTTGCGATCTGCGCCGAGACCTCGGGGTACTGGTCGAGATACCAGACCGGATCGAAATACCAGGACGTACGCAGGGCTCCGAGATCTGTGCTTGTCAGCAGACGGGAGAATTCCCCCGTAGCCGGATCGAACGGCAAGCGATTCTGGAAGATCCCTGCACGCAGCAGATCGGGGACAAAGAACGCGGAACTGGCACGCCGCTCCACCTGCCCAATCGCCAGATAATGGTCGTAGCCATTGGCAAAGCCCAATTCACGCACTAGCGACGGGGTCAGATCGGGGTTGAGGCTGAAATATCCCCCTTCTGAAAACAGCCAGTGGCAGGAGCGGCCGCGATGACCCGTCTCGCAATAATGCTGAAAACCGGAGTCAAACACCCCCATCCGGATGCCGTTCTCAACATCGAAATGCGCCCTGCGATACCAGATTTCATCGAAATACCGGTTGGGCGAATGAGCATAACGAGCCCCGTCACGTAGCCAGAACTCATAAAGTCCCCGGTCATCCGGCATGTTGCCCACCATGCCGATCACTGCATCCCGGTACCGCCCCCGATACCAGTCAGGATCGAAAACGGCCCAGAGCGGGACATGGGCGCGCGGCTCGTCGCCAGGGCCGTACGCAGAGGGGATATCGGGGGTCTGTGTCATCGTTCCGGTCCGGGCTTATCAGGGCGCACGTGTCTCAGGACTGGGCGCGGCGGCTCAGCATGAGAGCATGAAAATCGACAGGCTGGATATTGGCCACCGGGAAACCCGCCTCACGGATCAGGCTCAGCAGCACATGGCGCGCAGAGGGGAAAAGCCGACGCGGCGCTTCGACCAGAAGCAGTTCCTCCAGCATGTCGGGGCTGGCATTCTGCACGGTGAAAATACCCGAATACACCAGTTCGATCTTATACAGCGTCTCGGGCTCGGGCGTTTCGGGCGTGGGGGCCGTGCGATAGCCAAGCCCCTGGAGTGCCAGGCTGACTTCGAAATTCGGCTGATCTTCGGCAAGCTGGCGGGCATTCACATCAATACGCAGGCCGATATGCGGTCTGGCAGGCAGATTGAAAAATACTTCGGGGGCCCCGACAGAAGCAATCGTGGAAGATTTCAGATACTGCATTCCAGAGACGAGCAATGTCTCCAAGGCAGCCTGATCTGCACGTCCAGACTGCTCCTTGTTCTCACTTTTTGACATGACGTCTCGTTCCTTTGATGTCTTTCTATGACTATGCTTGCCAATAACAAGCATAGCGCGCCAGTGCTTCTGTCATGACTTGGCGATCAAGACCAGATGAACCAGACCAAACCACGGCTCTGTTCATATTTTAAAACAGATCCGGCTAACGCCCCTGCACGCTCCCGCCCACGAACAGGCTGATCCGCTCTTGTCAAAAGGACTGATTGCGCAGGAAGCCGAGAGCCGGCAGCGGCGACCAGCTTCGAGGCAGTTCAGCACGACCGATTTGCCTGACATCGTAACGCAGCGGTGCCTTTTGCTCAGAAGCCAGAAAATGCCGGTATTCGTGGACCTGACGGCTGCGCCACTCACAATCGGCCTGGGCGGCTTCACGCGTGGCATGCACATTGGCGATACGACTGCGCCGCCCCTGCCAGGCCATGACGGCCCATAACCGATCCGTATTCGGCAGGGGCGGTCGGAACATGATAAGCTGGGACATGATGGGGTTAAGCCTCCCTCAGGACCATGAGCGGCCTGCCACGCCACCACGCCATCTGCCTTGGGGTCAAGAAAAAGCAACAAACCTTGCCGCTGACAGGAACCCGGGCTAAGGCGATACGATGAATGCGCGGCACGAAATTCTTGCGCCGATAACCCGGAAATAAGGGGTCTTTGTGATGGTTCGCCTGCTCGTTATCGTCGTTTTTCTTGTCATTCTCATCACTTTTGCTTTGAGCAACCCCGATGCACAGCCTCTATGGATTGTTTCCTATGGCTGGCAGTTTTCGGTCGGGATGCTCGTCCTGGGCGTAGGCGCTGCCAGCTTCCTCATTGGCGGTTTTGTGATGTTCATCGGCGAGATCAAGCAGCGCTCACGAGCCCGCAAGGCCGAGCAGCAGGTGCGTGCCCTCGAGACGCAAGTGCTTGACCTTCACCAGCGTATTGACCGCCTGACAATCGCAACCGACCCGAGCCGCGCGCCCTACGAGACCCAGACCAGCACCGTTCCGCCTGCCCCCTGATTTGACCAGCCCGCCCGATCCGGGCGGCCTGCCCCGTTCCAAGCCCCTGCATCGAGACAGTTTCATGAAACGTACCCGCCTGATCGCCGCCCTCGACACCCAGAGCCTCGACCAGGCGCGTGACTGGGCGAGCGTGCTCGATGGTCATGTCGATGCGATCAAGCTTGGTATGGAATTCACCTATGCCCAGGGCTTTTCCGCCCTGCGTGAGGTCGCAGGCCGCAATCCGCTTTTCCTCGATCTCAAGCTGCATGACATCCCGAATACAGTTGCCAAGGGCCTGAGCAGCCTCGCCCCGATCGGGGCGTCGCTCCTGACCATCCATGCCAGTGGTGGCACCGCCATGATCGCGGCAGCGCGGCAGGCAATCGATGCGAGTTACCCGCCGCTCCACCGTCCGGTACTGCTTGCCGTGACCGTACTGACCAGCATCGATGAGGTCGCCCTGCGGGAAATCGGTGTGCCCGCCACACCCCGTGAGCAGGTAGTACGTCTTGGGCGTCTGGCCATGACGGCAGGGGCGGACGGCCTCGTGTGCTCGGCCGAGGAAATTGCCCCCCTGCGTGACGCGCTGGGTGACGCACCCGTTCTGGTCGTGCCCGGCATCCGCCCTGCAGGGGCAGAGGCCAATGACCAGAAACGCATCATGACACCCCGTCAGGCCGCGCAGGCAGGGGCAGACTGGATTGTTGTTGGCCGCCCCATTACCCAGGCCGCCGATCCCGTTGCTGCAGCCGCTGCGATCCAGGCCGAGCTGGCCACGGCATGAAGCCCGGCAGGGCTGAACAGGGCGCTACTGACGGTAAGGCGTCAGTCGGCGTGAAGATCTGCGGGATCACGACTGAACTCGCCCTTCAGGCCGCCTGCGCGGCGCAGGCTGACTGGATCGGCTTCGTATTCTATGACCGCTCACCACGCCATATCATGCCCGGATCGGCACGAAACCTCCTGGCGCGACATCAGGGTGCCACGCCCGATCTTGTCGGATTGTTCGTCAAACCGGATGACAGAGCTATCGAGGCGGCCCTTGATGCGTGTGCGCTCGATGTCCTGCAGATCTACGATACGCCAGAGCGTGCCTCTGCCATAAGAGAGAAATTCGGACGGCCGGTCTGGCTTTCATGCCCGGTTACGACGAAGGACGATCTCCCTCATGCCAATGACGTGGACGCACTCGTGATCGAACCACGTGCCCCAGCCTCGGCAGCCAATCCTGGCGGGAATGGGTTGCGTCTGGACTGGAGCGTTCTTCGTGACTGGCTCGCGCCTTCTCCATGGATGCTGGCTGGCGGCCTCACTCCTGAGAATGTCGGCCAGGCAATTGCCGAGAGTGGCGCACGCTTCGTGGATGTCTCATCCGGCGTCGAGACCGCGCCCGGCCAGAAATCAGCCTCGCTGATACGAAACTTCATCAAAAACGCCCGTACTCCGTATCGCAGCCCTTGCGCACCCCATAAAAACTGATATGGTCCGCCCGCGCTGGAGAGATGGCCGAGCGGCTTAAGGCGCACGCTTGGAAAGCGTGTGTACGTTAATAGCGTACCGTGGGTTCGAATCCCACTCTCTCCGCCACCCCCACCAAAAAACCGACTCTCTGGACACATGACATCATGGCCCCATACAGATGGGTCGTGTCCTGTATTCTGCGCTTGCACAGAACTGGCCCTCTCGGACACTTGTTCAGTTGCCCGGCATGAATACGGCCACACAGGAGAACCAGGCGATCCCCTCGTGTGGCCGGTTAAAGCGCTGCCTGCCCTTATCCCGTAGTGTCGGGAAGAAGGCGGACAATGCGGGAATGGGTCATCAGCTGATGGTAAAGTCGCTTGTCTTGAGGTCAGTGACGCCAATGAACGTGATCTTGGCATTCCCGTCGATCATGACGGAAGTATTGCCGCCCGACACCGTTGCGGTGCTTAGGATGGTTTGAGCTGCGGCATCCGAGGAGGACGGCTTGTAGTTATAAAGGAAGAACTTGTTATCGGCTGCCCGGAAATCGGTAATCGTAAAGCTGCCTGCGGTGTGGTTGCTCAGCATACCGAACAGATTGCCTGCGCCGGAGCCGCCCGTCACCGTTGCCGATGCCGCGCTGTCAGACGTACCAGTGAAAGCCGTGCCAAAGTAGAACTGGTCGGAGGCCGTGCCGCCAATAACCGTCTGCTGGCCAGCACCGGTCCAGGCCGACAGGCCGCCAGCAACGTTGCGGCCGTCAATGGTCTGTGCCCCTGTGGTGTAGGGCTGGTTGGCCGTAAACAGAAGGCGCGAGGAGGAACTCAGCGTCGCAGTCAGTCCGTCAGCACCGAAGATCGTACCGCTTCCGGCAGAGATGGCCGTATTGCCGGTGCCGGAGATGAAATTCAGCGCACCGCTCACACTGATCGACTGATTGCTGCCGTGCACGACCTGAAGATTTCCCGTTGCCGAAATCGTATCACCCTGGGTGCCGGTCACTGTGGCCGAGCCCGAACTTACATTGACCACCGAGGACGTGCCTCCGTACACCGTGCTGTTGTCCCCGACGGTGATCGTGTTGTTGCTGGAGAAATCCATTACGGCCGCATTGGTCTTGAGCGAGGCCGTTGTATTGCCCCCCTGCAATGACACAGTATCGATGGCTCCAGCAGCACCATAAATCGTGTCCTGCCCGACCGAATTCACGAAGTTGTTCGACCCCCCGAGATAGATAAGGTTGTTCCCCGTGCCACCGGTGATGGTGTTCGTACCCTGGGCACCATAAATGGTGTCGTTGCCTGCGCCCGTTGCAATATTCCATTTGCCCGTCGAGCCGGCGGCGTTGAACACGTTATTGCCCTGGGTGGCAGCGAAACTGCCGGAATTATTTCCAACCTTGACCGTCGAGCCATACTGGTTGCTCGAGACGATATTCAGGTAATTGGCAGTATTCTGTGTGGTATCAAGCGTGGTGGCGCCATTGAGCGTGCTGGTATCGGTCGAGGCAACGACGATATTGGTGTAATTACCCGACACGCCATACGTGCCAGCGGTATCCACAATGGCCTGGGATGCCTTCTGGGAAGACACGAAGGTGTTCGAGCCAGTCGAGAGAATGCTGTTATCGAGTGTTCCTGCCGCCAGCAGCGTCTGAATGCTCGAAGCATAGGACTTCGCCATCATGCCGGCCGTATCGCCGGAGGTGTACGCCACATTGACGGTGTTGTTGACACCCTTGACGATAAGATTGGGCATGGAAACCTCGCTGGTTGTCGTTGTTGTTACGCTGTTTTCAGGTGTCATGGACACGACCTTAGCCGTGGTCGAACGGTCGGCATAACTCAGGGTCTTGCTGGTGTCGTAGGTAATGGTCGGGTCTTCGACATTGTAATTACCGGTCACGTCGGTCGCCTGACCCGTACCGATCGTCTCGACACCGATATAGCAACCGCTCAGATACCAGTTGCTTAGATTCTCGACCTCGCTGGCGAGGTTGGGGTAAAGCCCGACAATGGCCTTGATCGCGGCCATTAGCCCCTGATTCACATCAACCGTGGTCTGATACATGACCCCGTTATTCGAAGCGACTTTGGGGTTGATGTAATCCGCCTGAATACCGGTGAAGTTATAAATGGATCCACCGAGAGATTTAGGTATTGAGATATAGGTCTCTGGTACGCCCTTGTAGTCGACGGTCTCAAACTGCAGGAACAGACCGAAACTCATGGTCGAGCTGTGGAAATTGATCGTGAAATTAATGCCGGCCTGATAGACGCCGGTCGTTCCGGAATAATTGCTGATTCCCTGATTGAACGACGCTGTGATCTGATGATTGAATGAATATTGCCCGTCTACTGCCTTGACGGCGGCAAGCTGTACGTCGAGCAGGTTCCCGCCCTGTGCGGCCATCTGGTAGATGTAATGGCCGTTATCCGGGTCCTTAAAGACATTATAGCTTGTCTTCCCCGCTGCCGATGTTGCGGAGCCCTGCGTCCAGTGCCCGACGGAATAGCCGAAATTGGGGTCCCATACGCGGGTATCGTCGCCAGTGGTCGGATCGAACGCTGTCTCCTGATTCCACTGGATGATGGCCCAGTCAGGTGACTGACCACCATCAAGCTGGGACGACGACGCATTATAGACGATCTGCCCGTTCACAACCTGCTGGGTATTCATGGGCAGGTTGGGCCCACTCACACTAGGGTCGGTGTAGATATTGGTCAATGAGCCAGTACTGTTCGTATTCATCGTTAATCCGACCCTCTTTCGTCGTTAAAATAGACTTTATGCTCTGTATGTTGACTAGTCTGCACCCTGAGCATTTAAATTGTCTTAATTTCCAAACAAAATTCTCACTCAAACGTGATCTTAAAATACATCACGAACATAGAATGATACCGCTCTGTTCTTGGGATTTACTTTGTAGAAAATTATAATCATCGATATAGTTCGATAGAACCAGCCTAAAAAATATGAAGATCGCCATAATCGCTGACATAAAGCCGTAACAGATGTCAAACTTCGTTAAGAGCCGTCTCTACAGACGTTATCGGCGATCAATACACTCAATATATGAGCATCCGTCGGAGCATCCCTTCCGACCGTAATGTTACACTCACCGAGTTCTGTACTGATTTGAGTGACTGAAACGGCCCATTTTGGATTATGACCAGCGATCCTCTGATGGTCCCCGGATCGTTTAGCACCGTCAAATGGCAAGGAAGGCCTTGCGAGGGCGCTCAGGGTGCGCCGCCGCAAGGCTCATGGCAGGGCCTGCCCAACTGCACACGACGCCTGCCCACAGGAATACCGCGCGCCCTCCTCTGCATTCAGAGAGTCTCCCGTCAGCCATGACCTGTAATGGCAGAACCAGTCATGGCGACTCCGTATGCGAGACAAAAAAAAGCCCCGGTGAGAACCGGGGCTTTTCCATAGGCGATGACTGACAGAGCGAGTATCAGCGTGGTGCGAGCACCATGATCATCTGACGGTTCTCAAGCTTGGGCATCTGCTCAACCTTGGCCTTGTCTTCCATTTCGGTGCGGATACGCTCAAGCATCTTGATGCCGAGCTCCTGATGGGCCATTTCGCGACCCTTGAAGCGCAGCGAAACCTTGACCTTGTCGCCTTCAGCCAGGAAGGAATTCATGGCGCGCAGCTTCACCTGGTAGTCATTTTCATTGGTGCTGGGGCGCACCTTGACTTCCTTGATCTCGATAACCTTCTGCTTTTTGCGCGCTTCGTTCTTCTTCTTCTGCTGTTCGTATTTGAACTTGCCGTAGTCGAGAATCTTGACGACCGGCGGCTCAGCCGTCGGGCTGATTTCCAGAAGGTCGAGTCCGACCGAATAGGCGCGTGCAAGAGCATCGCGCGTTGTCATGACGCCAGCCATTTCGCCGTCGGCGTCAATCAAGCGCACCTGAGGAACACGGATTTCCTCGTTAACTCGGGGCCCTTCACGGGTGGGTGCGGCCTGCATCGGTGGTCTAGCTATGGTCGTCTCCTGTCGACGTTTTCAGATCTTGTGCTTGTCGGCACTTCAATACGCGCAATACGGCCAAAAATTTCATCACCTTAGCGTGACGAAATTAACGGCTTGTTCGCGGGAAGGCCGGTGCCCGACATAGTCACGAAGCACCGGGATTGCAAGGTTTTCGCGCCTGTCTGCTGCGTTTCAGCCCTGCAAGCGTTGCATATCGGGTGCCTTGGCTTCCTCGCCCAGAAGTGTGACCACTTCCTCAAGGCCCAGAATTTCCTGCGCTGCGCCGCCCAGACGACGCATGGCCACCTTGCCTTCTTCCGCCTCGCGGCGTCCCACGACGAGAATGACAGGAACACGGGCAAGCGAATGCTCGCGGATCTTCGCGTTGATCTTTTCGTTACGCCCGTCCACCTCAACCTGAAGCCCGGCGCGGCGCAGCTTTGCAGCCACTTCCTGCGCGTAAGGCTCAGCATCTGTCACGATGCTTGCCACCACAACCTGCGTCGGGGCCAGCCAGAGCGGGAACTTGCCGGCAAACTGCTCGATCAGGATGCCGATGAAGCGCTCGAAGCTACCGAGAATGGCGCGATGCAGCATCACCGGGCGGTGGCGCGCGCTGTCCTCACCGATATAGGAAGCATCCAGACGCTCGGGCAGGATGAAATCGACCTGCAACGTGCCGCACTGCCAGTCGCGACCGATCGCATCCGTCAACACGAATTCGAGTTTCGGGCCATAGAAGGCGCCCTCGCCCGGATTGGTCTCGAATGTCACACCCGCCAACGCGCAGGCTTCCTTGAGCGCCTTCTCCGACTTGTCCCAGGTCGCATCGTCACCCGCACGCGCGTCAGGACGGTCGGAGAACTTCACGCGGAAATTCTCGAAGCCCAGATCCCGATAGACCTCATCGAGCATGGCAACAAACGTCGCCGTCTCGGCTGCAATCTGTTCCTCGGTGCAGAAGATATGCGCATCGTCCTGCGTGAAGCCACGGACACGCATGATGCCATGCAGCGCCCCTGAGGGCTCGTAACGATGACACGCGCCGAACTCCGCCATACGCAACGGCAGCTCGCGATAGGAGCGCAGCCCATGGCGGAAGATCTGCACATGGCAGGGGCAGTTCATGGGCTTGAGGGCGAGGGTCTTTTCCTCATCCTCAACCGTCGCGATGAACATGTGCTCGCGATATTTGTCCCAATGGCCCGAGGCTTCCCACAGGGCACGGTCCACCAGTTGCGGCGTACGCACTTCCTCATAGCCATAGCGCGTCTGGATACGGCGCATATAGTCCTGAAGCACGGTGTACAGACGCCAGCCCTTGGCGTGCCAGAAAATCTGGCCTACCGCCTCTTCCTGGATATGGAACAGATCCATCTCGCGGCCGATACGGCGATGGTCGCGCTTCTCTGCCTCTTCCAGCTGGTGCAGATAGGCGTCGAGTTCCTTCTGATCGCGCCAGGCCGTGCCATAGATACGCGTCAGCATGGGGTTACGATGGTCGCCACGCCAATACGCGCCTGCCACCTTCATGAGCTTGAACGCCGTGCCGATATCGCCGGTGCCGCGCATATGCGGCCCACGGCACAGATCAAGCCATGCCCCCTGACGATAGATCGAGATGGTCTCGCTCTCGGGCAGATCACGGATCAGTTCCGCCTTGAAGCGCTCACCCTTCTCCTCGAAGAAGGCAATGGCCGCGTCACGATCCCATTCCTCACGCTCGAACGGCGCATTGGCCGCGATGATCTCACGCATCTTGGCCTCGATCGCCTCGAAATCCTCGGGCGTGAAAGGCTGATTGCGGAAGAAATCGTAATAGAACCCGTCCTTGATAGAGGGGCCAATCGTCACCTGCGTGCCGGGCCAGAGCGCCTGCACGGCTTCGGCCAGCACATGGGCGGTATCATGGCGGATCATCTCCAGAACGATATCATCCTTGCGCGTGATGAAGCGCAGCCCTGAATCCTCGGCAATGGCCGTCGAGAGATCGACCAGCTTGCCATTCAGGCTCATCGCAACGGCAGCACGCGCCAGACCGGGACCGATCGAAGCCGCGACTGCCGTGCCAGTCGTGGCACCGTCGAACGTGCGAACGGAACCATCGGGCAGGGTAATGGCAGGCATGGAGATGCGCTCCTGGCGTAAGAGATAAGTTGAGCTGTTCTAATGGCCCCAGTTAAGGCAGGCCGCAACCCTGGAAACGTCAAGCCTGCGCAGATCATCAACGGCCAGAATACGCACCTGACCTGGCGCGCGCCCGACCGGCGCCGTCAGACGCGGGTTACTTTCACCAGAAAACAGAACAAGAGACCGGCAACCCATCGCAGCCGCCAGATGCATCGGGCCTGTATCATTACCAACCGCCAGAGCGGCGCGCGCCAGGATCCCCCCCAGCGCCAGCAGATCCGTCTGTCCTGTCAGGTCGAGCATGGCGGGCACCTGAGCCTTGATCGTTTTAGCCAAACCGGATTCGCTGGCTGCGCCGATCATGACGACATGCAGGCCCGATGCGAGCAGCTCATGCGCCAGAGCCGCATAATGGCGGGCCGGCCAGCGTTTGGCGGGCCGATGAGGGGCCGCCCCCGGCACGATGACCGCATAGGGGGCAGGCAGATCGGGGCCACCACGCCCCAGCCACTCCAGATCCGTGCAGGGCAATTCAGACACACCCAGCCGCGCCAGCTGATCACGCTGTCGCGCCACGCTGTGCATGACATCACGATAGGGGTTGTCGTGAAAGAATGTCCCATCCGGCGCAATCCCGCACCAGCGTTTCTGCCCGGCCAGACGCTGATACCGGGTACTGCGCCCTGATGTCTGCAGATCAATCACCAGATCATGCCCGCGCAGGGTGCGACGCAGGGCCATCACGCCACGCAGGTCCGACCAGCGCGGTCGCGCATCGACGGTTACGTGATCGAACCACGGGCTGGCCTTGGCCAGCGGTGCAAACGGCGTGGTGGTCAGCAGGGTGATCTCTGCCTCGGGCCAGTGCGCCCTGATGGCGGCAAAGGGGGCGAAGGCCTGCACGAAATCACCCAGCGCGCCGAGCTTGATCACGAGTATACGAAACATCCGGCCATCCTAGCCGAGGGCGCGCTGCGATGATACGCCATCTGTCTGCTCTCCCGGCGTCAGGCCATGCCCGGACCCGTGTCGCCCCGCAAGCAGGACCAGAATCCGGTGCAGGAACCCCCCATGTCCGACAATCCTTCCCACATCCTTTCCTTCGGCAGCGTCAATATCGACATCACCGCCCGCGCCGAGCGCATCCCCCATCCGGGCGAAACGGTTCATGCCGCAAGCTACGCCATTGGGCTTGGTGGCAAGGGAGCCAATCAGGCCGCTGCCGCAGCGCGTCTCGGACAGGGCTGCGGGCTGAACGTTTTCATGGCGGGCCGCACCGGCACCGATAATTTCGGTGCCATGGCGCGCAAGCTTCTCATCCCTTTTGGCGTCGATCTCACAGCCCTGCGAGAGGACCCCGCTCACCCGACAGGCGTTGCGCTGATCACGGTTGATGAAAAGGCCGAGAACATCATTACCGTTGCAGGCGGTGCCAATATGGCGCTCGACAGCAGTGATGTCGCCGCCCATCGATCCCTGATCGAACAGGCATCGGTGCTGCTTCTTCAGCTCGAAATTCCTCTCGCCCTCACAATCGAAATCGCCGAGACCGCAAGGCGCGCAGGAACGCTTGTGATTGTCGACCCGGCCCCCGCCCCAGCCGATGGCCTGCCTGAGGCCCTGTGGCGCGCTCTCGATATCGTCACCCCCAACGAAACCGAAACGCGCCTTCTGACTGGCATCTACCCTGAGACGCAGGAAGACGCTGCGCGGGCTGCGCGCAAATTGCAGTCCCTCGGTGCCACCCATGCACTGGTCAAGATGGGGGCAAGAGGGGTGTATTATCTCAGCGGTGGTCGGGAAGGCTTTGTCCCCCCTTATCCGGTCAAGGCTATCGACACTGTCGCAGCAGGCGATTGTTTCAACGCCGGTCTCGCCGCGGCCCTTACCCTGGGCAAGCCGTTCGACGAATCTGTGCATTTTGCTGCAGCTTGCGGTGCGCTCGCGACCACGCAGCTTGGCGCTGCCGAATCAGCACCCCACTGGCACGATGTCACGACGATGGTCGAAAGCAGACTGGCTTCCTGACCGGGACAAAATCCGACCACCGAGGCTGACGCCAGGTCAGTCCTGATCGGGGTCAGCGTCGAGAACGGCCTCGTCCTGTCTTGCCAGATAGGCTTCGTGGCCGTCCGGGGCGAGGGTAATCACACGGTCCCAGTCCTGGCGCGCCTGCCCGTATTGCCGCAGGCGCACATTCAGGATCCCGCGCTCCAGCAGGGCCTCGACATCATCGGGCGACAGGGCTAGCGCCCGATTGGCATCTGCCATCGCTTTCAAGCTCTGCCCTAGATACCGATAGGCGGTGGCGCGGACCACGAAAGCACCGACCAGATAGGGGTCTGGCAGAGCCTCCGGTTTTGCCACCGCCGCTGCCGTTGGTGGCACAGCCAGACCGTCACCCGGCAGAGCGCCGAGAGCGGTGATCGTTTCTGCAAAATGCCCCTGCATCGACAGGCTGCGGGCCAGAAGCACCCTGCGCCCAAGCGGCCCGGAATCATGCGACAATGCCTGCCGCGCCGCACGTTCCGCTGCTTTTCCGTCCCCTGCCAGCAACCAGGCTGCGGCCGCCTGCTCGGCAAAAACGGCACGCTCACCGGTGTCCCCACCATGCCCGTCCTGCGCGGTAGCGGCATGCGAGGGCAAGGCAGGCCCTTCCGGCACCGACGCGCCATGCCCTTGCTGGCCTTTTCCACCCTGAATGGCGGGGGGGGCCTCCGGCGCTGCGAGACCCTCGAACTCCGTCGCAGCATCCCGATAGGCGCCAAGTGCCAGATCAGCCTGCGCCAGACACTCATGCGCGCTGCGCGCCCCGCCATGATGCAGCCAGTCCTGCGCCGTTTCCTGCACCAGATCGGGGGTATCGGGTAACGGTGCCAGGCAATGCGCAAGGGTTTGCGGCGGGGAATAGGCCAGCGCCCCCCCTGCCCAAAGGCCACTCCCTATCGCCAAGGCACCAAAAGCATGTTTCATACCTTGTGAATTGGCGCGGCATCGCGCCAGCGGTCAAGCGCGAATGGGAGCTTTCATGCCACCTCACCTCGTTATTCTGGGTCAGGGCTATTCTGCCAGTGCCGTTGTCGCACCCGCCAAGGCCCAGGGCTGGCACGTGACCGGTACGAAACGCGCGCCCGAGCCGGACTCGACTCTGCTCGCTTTCGATGCCGCCGGAGAGGCTTTGCATAAGGCGACCCATGTGCTGATCAGCGCGCCGCCTTCCGAGGCAGGCGACCCGGCACTGCTTCGCTATGAAGACGTGCTGCGCGAGGCGCCCCATCTGCGCTGGATCGGCTATTACTCGACCACCGGCGTCTATGGCGACCGTCAGGGTGGCAGCGTTGATGAAACCGCACCCGTCGCTCCCGGTCAGTCGCGCAGCCGTGCCCGTGTGCAGGCCGAGCAGGACTGGCAGGCGCTTGCACGCGACCGCCAGATCGCCTGTGATATCATGCGGCTTGGCGGCATATATGGCCCCGGGCGCTCGGCGTTCGACACGCTGCGCTCAGGCAAGGCCAAGCTGGTCGATGCACCCGGTCACCTGTTCAGCCGTATCCACCGCGACGATATCGCCGGTGCCACACTTGCAGCGATGGCCACCGCCTCTCCTGCCTCTTCCCGCATCCTGAATTTTGTCGATGACTGTCCCAGCCCTCAGGCCGATGTGTTCGAGGAAGCCGCACGCCTAAGCCATCATCCCCTTCCCCCCAGAGTAAGCTTTGAGGCCGCCTGGGCAGAGCTGAGCCCGATGGCCCGCAGTTTCTGGTCAGAAAGGCGTGTTGTTCAAAGCAGACTGACGCAGCAACATCTCAGGCGGTCCTGGCTTTACCCCAGCTATCGCGAAGGACTGGCTGCCATTTACGCCTCTGAAACACCCTGAATGGCAAAAGGCTCTGCACATGGTATGTCCCTTATACCCTGTGACACACACCACCCCCGGAGATGAGATGCTGAAGGCGTCGATGAGACATCCGCTTTGAAAATTCTATTTCCGGCAAAAAAGTCATTCCGGACTGGCAACCCTGTTCACGGATACGCTAAGCCGGAAGCGCCCATGACCATGCTCCGTTTTCTCCTCCCGCTTCTGCCTGCGCTTCGCGCTATCATGCTGCCTTGCCTGCTGACGGGCTGCATCACCATCGGGCCGACACGCCTGTCACATGATCAGCTCGATTATTCGCGTGCTCTGGGTGAGGCCGAGAAGCATGCGATGCTGCTGAACATCATACGCATACGCTATGCCGACCCGCCGACCTTTCTCGATACCACGCAAGTCATCGCAGGCTATCAGTTCAATCGTTCGGTCAATGGCGGGTTCAACGCCTTCCCCTCTGGCGTAGGAAGCTATCTGTTCGGCAGCGGCACTGCCACGCTGCAGGAAAGCCCGACCTTTACCTACCAGCCCGAGACCGGGCAGCAATATGCCGAAAACGTCATCCGGCCCATCTCGCCTGTGGTCATCATGCCGCTCAGTCTTGGCGGCCTGCCCATCGACACGCTTTTGCGTCTGACGGCGCAGTCGATCGATGGATTGTCCAATGTCCGCGCTCTTGGCGCTGGCCCTACGGGCGGTGGTTCCGTACGATTCTACCTGCTGCTGCATGATCTGCGCCAGTTGCAGATCCAGGGCGCCATGACCATACGCATCTCGACCGATGCCCCCAAACCTTCAGGTGACCAGCCCCCCTCGGGCTCCGCCAACAAACCAGCGGGGACACAGCCCGAACACGCCTATCTGGTTCTGACCGCCACCTCGGATCCGGCCCTGACCACCATCCAGGCCGAGGTGCGCCGTCTGCTGCATCTCGACCCCCATGCTGAAGAGGCCGAAATCGTTTACGGCCCCTATCCCAAGGTGCCGGGACAGATCGCCATCCTCACGCGCTCCATGTTCGCCATGCTGTCGCAGATCGCCTATGAGATGGATGTGCCCGAGGAGGATGTGAGAGCCAGACGCACGCTGCCCACCATCAGCCCGGTCGGTATCGAGACACGCCCCGATGTGGTGATCCATTCCGGCAAATCCGCACCCGAGCATAATTACGACGAGGTGCACTACCGGGACCGCTGGTACTGGATCAGCGATGACGATTTCCGCAGCAAGCTGAGCTTCACCATGATGCAGATCCTTGCTGCCCTTGCCGCCACCAGTCATTCGCCCGGCGCCGTCATTACAATTCCCGCAGGCTAGGCTGGGTGTACGGGGGGCATCTGAAAAAACGTCACGCCGTTCAGCTATGATCGGGCCCACCCACCGCCCAAAGCCCGGTAGAGCCGCGCCATCGACGCCGAGACATCGGCCCGCGCATCCGAAAGGGCACTCCGGCTCTCAAGCAGCCCGTTCTGCGTCGTCAGAATGTTGAGAAAGTCACCGGCGCCCTGGGCATACTGCAACTGCGCCACCCGTACAGCGGTCTCACTTTCAGTGACCGCCTCAGCCAGTCGATCGTGGCGCTCCTGGGCTGTGCCCAGATCGGCCATGGCATCATCGACCTCCTCCCATGCGTGAAGAACCGTTCTTTGGAGCGCGATGGCCGCTTCTTTCTGCTGAAGCCTGCGCAAGGCAAGTTGCCCCGCAAGCTTCCCGCCCTCGAACAGCGGAATGGTCATGGTCGGACCAAAACCATACTGACGCGATGCCCATGACCCGAGGCCGCTGAACTGGAGCGCCTGGACATCCAGACTGCCGGACAACGTGATACGAGGAAAGAAATCAGCCACAGCAACCCCGATCGTGGCCGTCGCTGCATGCAGACGCGCCTGGGCTGCCCGTATATCCGGGCGTCTCTCGGCAAGCTGCGAGGGCAATCCAACCGGAATGGTTTCAGGGAGCGGTGGAATATTGCCCGTACCTGCAAGACGCCGTGACAGGGTTCCCGGTTCGCGTGCCATCAGAAACGCCAAAGCATTGAGAAGATGCACTTCTTCACGATGCAGTTGCGGCAAACGGGCCTCGAAACCATGCAGCTGACCACGCGCATAGGCCAGGTCGAGTTTTGTCGCCGTACCCTGGGTCACACGCAAGACGGTCAGATCGACACTGTGGCGAGCGATATCCAGACTCTGTCGGGTAATCTCGGTCTGAGCCTGCACATTGCGCAGAGCAATATAGTTCTGGGCCGTCTCCGCCATGAGCGAAACCAGCGTATCGCGCTGCATCTCGCGCATTGCCTGCATGGAGGCTGTCGCGGCCTCGACCTGACGGCGCACATGCCCCCACAAATCGACCTCCCATGACGCACCAAGGCCATATTGGGGCAGGTTGAAGGAAGGATTACCCTTTGGCCCGGCTGCAGCGGCGGGCCCAAACCCCTGTGTTCCATCCGCGATCTGTGCCGGGTCGCGGTTCCCTTCCGTGCCGAGCAGGCCCAGGATGCCATTCGTACTGGCGCGTTCGCGCGCATAAGAGCCGGCGCCCTGCACCTGGGGCAGACGCGCCGCGGCTGCGATCCTGCGCTCGGCGCGACTCTGTTCGAAATGAAGGGCCGCTTCCCTGAGGTCGAGATTGGCATCGAGCACATCCTGCTCAAGCGCCGTCAGCACAGGGTCCTTGTAGAGCTTCCACCATTGCGCCTCGATCGGCGCGGTTTCATCCGGATGGCTTCTCCGGGGTGTCACACTTTCATGCCAGTGAGACGCTGCCACCGGGTCGCGTTTATGGAAATTAGGACCGACCGAACAGCCCCCGAGGATCAGGAAAAGGCTCAGCGCTGCCGTGCGGGACAAATGTCTCATCTCCCTCACTCCCACACGAAACGCGCATCGGTGCCATGAGCGCCGTCTCGCGGCGAGGCCGTATCGATCATGGCCTCGACGGACATACCGACACGAACACGCCGTGCCAGAGGCTGCCCGTCATCAAAAACCAGCTTCACCGGGACACGCTGCACCACCTTTGTGAAGTTCCCGGTCGCGTTGTCCGGCTGGATCACGGCGAAGGCGACATTCGTCGCCGGTGCCACGCTATCGACATGGGCATGGAGCACCGCATCGGGAAAGCTGTCGACCCGAATCTCGGCTTTCTGCCCCGTCTGCATACGGGCCATCTGCGTTTCCTGAAAATTGGCAATCACATAGGCCTGACGCACCGGTACGACGGCCAGAAGCCCGGTACCGGGATGGACATACATACCGACACGCACGTCGCGCGCCCCGACTACCCCATCGACCGGGGCCGTGATGGTGCAATAGGACAGATCGAGTTCAGCCTGCCGCACAAGGCTTCGCGTCTGGATCAGGACACCCTGCGCACGCTCGCTTTCTGCAGCGAGTACGGCGAGCCCGGCGCGATCGGCATTCACAGCCGCCTTGTCACGGGCCAGCCGCGCAACAGCCTCGCGCTGACGGTCCTCGGCCCCCTGCTGCTGCTCGATCGTGCTCGCTCCCCCTGCTGAAAGCGCGCGGTAACGGGCCGCATTCTGCCGCGCGAAAAGCAGGGCGGCCTCATCGGCCTCGATCGTGGAAAGCGCCGCGTCGATCAGGGCCGACTGACGCCGCTGCGCTGCTGCAAGATTGGCGATATCGGCCTGCGCGGCACGGTGCTTGCCCCGAGCCGTATCGAGGGCCGTACGATAATCATCGTCTTCGATGTGCGCCAGAACGTCTCCCGCCCGCACCTTCTGATTGTCCGCAACAGGCACGCTGTCTATCCGCCCGGCGACCTTGGGCGCCACCCGCGTGAAATCGGCGGTGATATACGCATCATTGGTCGATTGATGACGCCCATCCCCGACGAAAAAGCGATCTGCGCTCCAGGCGAGACCGGTCAGGACAAGCGCAGTGCATCCCGCAAACAGGAGCGGTTTCTTGTAAGCCATGAGGAGATTTCCGTTACTGTGCTGCGAGAGGTGAGTTCACGAGCTGCCGCGCGGCGGCGTCTGGCTGCGTGGGCTTGCAATCGGCTGGCGCCTTCCCTGGGGGATAGACGCGACCGGGCAGAATGGCTGTCAGCACCACGAAAACGGCGCAGATCACGACCACCACGAGCAGGATATCGACCAGGGAGAGCACCAGCGCCTGCGCTGAAAGCATTTCATGCAAGCTGTGCAGCGCATCGGCCCCGTCGAAGCCCTGCGTCATGTGGGGATGATCCAGCAGCATGGTCGAATGATAGTGCTCGCGGCGGCGCAGCAGGATCGAGAACAGGGCGAATGCGAGAGCATTGGCCATGCCCTTGAGCATGTTGACCATGCCCGAAATAAACGGGCCGTCGCTCGGGCCGAGCGCGAGAGTGGCCAGCATCAGAACCGGAATGACCACCATAGGCTGACCAAAAATTTGAAGCGCCTGAATAAGATAGAAATTGTCGCGCACCCATTCGGATGTCAGGTCTAGTCCAAGCCAGGCAGAAAGCCCGAGGAGCGCCATGCCGATCCCGAGCACCCACCGGCAATCCACCCGACGCATGTTGCACAGCGCCGCAACCAGCGGCAGCACGACAAGCTGGGGCAGGGCCACGGTCAGGGAAACTGGAGCGGCCTGAATGGGGCGATATCCCTTGATCTCCTCAAGAAATGTCGTCGTGACTTCATTCATCAAAGCACACACGATCAGTACCGCCACGAGTGACAGCAGGGACATCGTGATATTGCGGCTCTTCCAGTATTGCAGACGAAAGAACGGGCTATGATGATGCCATTCATGGATCAGAAACCCGATGAAGAACGCCCCACCCCAGAATGTCAGATGGGTGATGAGAGGTGAGCGGAACCAGTCGAGCCGGTCCCCCTGATAGAGCACAGTCACGACGCACAGGATGGAGGGCGCGCCAATCAGAAATCCGCGCCAGTTGAAGCTGCGAAAACGCGAAAGCTGGACGGGGTCCTGCGGCAATCCCCAGGCGATCATGGCGAGCGCGACCGCACCGAGCGGTAACACCTCCCAGTAAAGCCAGTGCCAGCCGAACCGTTCGAAGAGCAGGGCTTCGAAAGGAATGCCCAGATTAGGGCCAAAGGTCGCACTCATGGCGTAACCGCCAATGCCAAAAACCTTGAGCGGCGGCGGAAGATATTTGAGCATGACGGTCATGAGGATGGGCGGAAGACACCCGGCGCTCAGCCCCTGCATGGCACGAAGAATACCGATCGGGACCATATCGGTCATGAAAGGCAACGGCAGGGACAACAGGGCCAGCGCTGCCGTCATGAACAGCGCAAAGCGGTAGATCGAGAATGTGATATAGAACCACGGCGTGAAGGCCATCGCCGCAATATTGAAGGCCTCGTAGATCGAGATGAACCACGTCCCCTCGTCGTGACCCAGATGCATGGCGCCGCGAAGATCGGACAGGCCAAGTTCTGTCACATGTTCATTGAACCCCGCGACATGCACGGCCAACAACATGCCCAGACACCCGATGATTGTTCTGAACCCGAAGAGGGGCGTAACAGCAGGAGATGGCAGAACCATCGCGGTCTGCCTAATGGGTGCAATCATGGGGCGACATCCTCTCCGCCCGGTCTCTAGCCTCGCCCCTCAGCCTGAATAACCCTTAATCCGTGAAAAGAATTCTTCCAGTTAGCGTAAGGGTCAGGCAGATCCTTTTCATTCCATGCAATCCCTGGAGGGCCGGCCCCCATGACCAGAAACCTGCCAGCCAAACGCGGTTATTCGCTCGATCATCTCCGCTGGCTTCAGGTTCTGCTGGAAGAGGAAAGCGTTACGCGCGCCGCCAGAAGGCTCAGGGTGAGCGAAGCCGCCGCAAGCCGCCACCTCGCCTCACTGCGCACCCTTTTCGGAGATCCCCTGCTGGTACTCTCTGGCAGACAACTGGTTCCGACACCCTTCGCCGCCGATCTACTAGGCAGAGTGCAGACGGTTCTGGCCGAGGCAGAGGCGCTTGTCAGCGCACGCGCTCAGCTGGATCTGTCGCAGATCGCGCCACATTTCACGATCCGTGCACGTGACCTTTTTATTGGGGCTTTCGGTAGCGCCATCGCCGAGAAACTCAGGGAGTCCTGCCCGCGCTGCCAGCTCGTTTTCTCACCCGAGACAGAGGATTCCATCGGAGACGCGCTCAGGCGTGGCACGATAGACCTCTATATCGGTGCCACCGAGGATCTCCTGCCGGAAATCAAGAAGCAGACCCTGTTCCAGACCCGGTTCGAGGCCGTAGTCCGCGCGGGACACCCGATCCTCGATCAGGAAATCACACCACAGACGCTGGTCGCCTACGATCACATCAGCACCTCCCGCAAGGGGCGTGCTCACGGTCCGATTGATGCGGTCCTTGCGGAGAAATTCGGTCTGGAGAGACGCATCGCTCTGGTGGTTCCCAGCGATTACGCCATGATCGAGACCATGCGTGAAACAGACATGATCCTGCCTTTGCCGGAAATCATCATCCGGCGCCTGCCGCTTGAAGCTATCGGGGCCCGAGCTTTCGCTTTTCCGTTTCCACTTCCCGATCTTGTCAGTTTTCAGGCGTGGCATCCGCGGCTGGACAACGACCCGGTTCACAGGTGGCTTCGCGAGACCATTCTCACAACAGTACAATCCGTGGTCAAAGCCCTGCGGAACAAGACGGAGTCCTTACAGGACAATCCGAATACGCCCTGCTGACAGGTGCGGTTCAGACACACCTAGCCAAGATCCGGCAAGAGATGTTCTCGGGTCAGAAAACTTGCCATCCCATCGAACGTATCATGATTTTCACCGATATGTGTTGCCCTGTTCTGTTTGCCTTCAGGATAGTCTCCGCAGTTCGTCTCAAGGAGGTTTCATGACGTCTCGTACCAGACCCAGACGCATCAGCGACTGGGGGACATTGGCGCTCGCCATATTCATTGTCCTGTTCGGACTGATCTTTGTCGGCGGTGGCGGCTATCTGCTCAGCCTCGGTGGCTCAGCCTATTATCTGATCTGCGGCATCGTGCTGCTGGCCTCAGGCCTTTTCATGGCCATGGGCCGCCTTCTGGGTGGCTATCTGTTCCTTCTCGCCTGGGCTGGTACGCTGGTCTGGACCATTGCCGAATGTGGCTTTGACTGGTGGGGCTGGCTGCCGCGCCTGTTCGGCCCGACGCTGATTGCCATTCTCGTCGTGCTCAGCCTGCCTGTCCTGCGTCGTCAGGATACGGTTCGTCCAGTTTCCCGCGGAGCTGTCTGATGCGTAAACCAGCCCTCATGACCGCCACCATCCTTGGTGGCCTCATTTCCGCAACCGTGGCTTTCGCACAGATCCCGCCGTCGAACTCGACACCCGGTGAAGATCACACGGCGCCTGGAGAAGCCCGCAAGCAGGGTCCCGGCCGCTTTGGTGGTCCCGCTCCCTCCGCGCCGCAGGCTCCTGGCGTAAACGCCGCCAATCTGCCCGATATTTCCGAGATCGGCATTGCCGATGTCCCGGCTGCTGTACCGCAGATCGACAGCACCCCTGCGCGTGAGGACTGGCCCGCTTATGGCCGTGACTCCAACCAGTCGCGCTTTTCGCCGCTGGATCAGCTGACGCCGGAAAATGTCGGCAAGCTCAAGCGCGCCTTCGTCTATCACACCGGCAGCAAGCCCGGTCCGGGGCAAGCCAATAAATGGGCCGCCGAAACCACCCCCATCAAGGTTGGCAACTCGCTCTACATGTGTTCAGCCATGAACGACATGATGCGTATCGATGCCGCCACCGGCAAGGAAATCTGGCGCCATGATGCCGGGGTGAAGTACCAGTCCATTCCCTACACCGCTGCGTGCAAGGGCGTGACCTACTACACCTCCTCGACCATCCCTGAGGGCCAGCCCTGCCATAACCGCATCATGGAAGCCACGCTCGACATGCGCCTGATTCAGGTCGATGCCGAGACGGGAAAGCTGTGCGAGGGCTTCGGCTTTGGCGGTCAGGTCAACCTGATGCAGGGCATGGGTGAATCGGTGCCCGGTTTTGTGTCCATGACCACCCCGCCCCCGGTCATCAACGGGATCGCTGTCGTGAACCACGAGGTTCTCGATGGTCAGCGCCGCTGGGCGCCTTCGGGCGTGATCCGTGGCTACGACGCTGAAAGCGGCAAGTTCGTCTGGGCCTGGGACGTCAACAACCCCGACAACCATCACCAGCCCGAGCCCGGCAAGTTCTACAGCCGCGGCACGCCCAATTCATGGGCTGCCATGACCGGTGATAACGAGCTTGGCCTGGTCTATGTCCCGACCGGCAACTCGGCCGCCGATTATTACAGCGCCATGCGTACCGACAAGGAGAACGCTGTCTCGTCCTCCATCGTCGCACTCGACGTCAAGACAGGCGAGCCGCGCTGGGTCTTCCAGACGGCGCACAAGGATGTTTGGGACTACGACATCGGCTCACAGGCGACCAAGTTCGACTATCATCATGCCGATGGCTCGGTCACGCCCGCCCTGCTGGTACCCACCAAGCGTGGCCAGACTTTCGTGCTCGACCGTGCGACAGGCAAGCCGTTGCCGGAATTCCCGGTGGTTGAAAAGCCTGCGCCCGCCAGCACCATGTCGGATGATCCGCGCAGCCCGACGCAGCCCTGGTCGACCGCCTTCCCGCGCCTTGCTTTCCCTGACCTGAAGGAAAGCGACATGTGGGGCATGTCGCCCATCGATCAGCTTTATTGCCGCATCATGTTCCGCAAGGCACGTTATGTTGGTGAGTTCACCCCGCCTGCACTCGACAAGCCGAATATCGAATATCCCGGCTATAACGGTGGCAGCGACTGGGGCAGCATGGCCTATGACCCGCAATCGGGCATCGTCATTGCCAACTGGAACTCCACCCCGATGTACGATCAGCTCATCACCCGCAAGAAGGCTGATGCGCTGGGCCTGAAGCCGATCGACAACCCCACCTACAACCCGGCTGGTGGTGGTGCCGAAGGTAATGGCGCCCAAGCCGACACGCCTTACGGCATTGTCGTGACCCCGTTCTGGAACCACTACACGGGCATGATGTGCAACAAGCCGCCTTACGGCATGATCGAGGCCATCGACATCAAGACCAAGAAGGTCCTGTGGTCGCGCCCCCTCGGCACGGCTCGCGCCAATGGTCCGTGGAACATGCCGACCGGCCTGCCGCTGAATATCGGCACGCCGAATAACGGTGGCTCGGTCATCACCAAGGGCGGTCTCGTCTTTGTGGCGGCGGCAACCGACAACCAGATCCGCGCCATCGACATCAAGACCGGCAAGGATGTGTGGTCCGACGTACTCCCCGGCGGCGGTCAGGCCAACCCGATGACCTATGAAGTCAACGGCAAGCAATATGTCGCCATCATGGCCGGTGGTCATCACTTCATGATGACACCTGTCACTGACCAACTCGTTGTCTATGCCCTGCCTGATGAGGCTGAGGCCAAGCACTGAGTTCTGTTTTTAAAACAAAGCTCAGGCGCGTCATCGCCTGGGCCCTGACAGACTGAGGGAAAGGCCGGAGGTATTCTCCGGCCTTTTTCTTTTGCCCGCGCCTCGCGCAGCGCACGACAACCCGCAGCGCCTGATTGCCTGATCTGTGGCACAACGCCCGCAACGTAGGGTTTTTTGGCTGGTGCCATGTCTTTCCCCTCCCTGCGACGCACGCTTCATGCTACCGGCAACCCATGTCACGCCTTCGTCCCCATATCCTTCAGGTTCTCCCGGCCCTCGGCACGGGGGGGATCGAGCAGGGGACTGTGGAAATGGCAGAGGCCATTATTGCCGCTGGTGGTCGTGCCGTTGTGGCGAGTGCGCGCGGAGCCCTCGTGCCACGCCTTCTCTCGATCGGCGCCCGCCATATCGAGCTGCCGCTTGGTCAGAAATCCCCTCTCGCCATTTTGCGTAATGCCCGCACCCTGTCGCAGCTGATCCGTGATGAGGGGATCGATCTGGTCCATGCGCGTTCCAGAGCACCCGCCTGGGCGGCGTGGCGCGCCACGCGTCGCACCCGTACGCCCTTCGTCACGACGTGGCATGGTGTGCACAAGGCCAGTTTCCCGGGCAAGAAACGCTATAATGCGGTGCTGGCGCGCGGGGCGCGCGTCATTGCCATCAGCACCTATATCGCCACCCGCCTGCGTGATGACTATCAGGTAGGCGAGGACCGGCTGCGCCTGATCCCACGCGGGGCCGACATGGCCCGCTTTGATCCCGACCTCGTCAATGGTGCCCGTATCCAGGCCCTTGCCGAAAGATGGCAGGTTCCTCCCGGTACGCCCGTCATCATGTTGCCGGGCCGTCTCACGCGCTGGAAGGGACAGTTGTTTCTCCTGCGCGCGATGGCGCGACTGCAACATCTGCTACCCGGTCCCTGGCTTGCCGTGCTTGTCGGCCCTGCCGATCCGAAAGACAGTTATGTTAGGGAGATCGAGGCAACCGCCGCGCAGCTCGGTCTACGCGAGCGCCTGCGTTTCGCGGGGCTCTGTCAGGACATGCCCGCAGCCTATGCCCTGGCCGATGTCGTAACCGTTCCCTCTCTTCGCCCCGAGCCTTTTGGCCGCGTGGTTATCGAGGCACAGGCTATGGGACGGCCCGTGGTCGTGACAGCGCAGGGTGGTGCCATGGAAACTGTTCTGCCTTATCAGACCGGGCTGCTCATCCCGCCCGACGATGCCCAGGCACTGGCCGAAGCGCTGTTTCAGATCCTCACCCTGTCCGAGGGCGCCCGCTCTCTGCTATCGGAAACGGCACGTCATCACATTGCGGAAAACTACACGACGCGGCAGATGCAATCGGCCACGCTCGCCGTCTATGATGAGCTGCTCGGTAGCTGCCTGTCGGACAATTTTCGGGAATACTGCCCATGACCACACCATCCCGCCCGAGCCTGTCCGAAAAAACGCAGGCTGATCTCGACAAGCGTCTGGCGCGTGAGGCCGCAGCCCTGCGCGCCAACCTGCTGCGCCGCAAGGCCCAGGTGCGCAACCGCGCAGTCAAGGCGCCTGAGGACCAGGACATGCCGGCACCCTCTACCGAGACTTCTTCTTCCTGAAAGGAACCATTTATGTCCAAGGCTCTCTACGCCACCATGCGCGCCCTGCCCGGCAAGCGCGAGGAAGTCGCCCGTCTGCTCACGGCCCTGGCCGATGACGTGCGCGGCGAACCCGGCAATAAACGCTTCGTGGTCTATACCCTCGAATCCGACCCCGATTTCTTCCATGTCGAAGAGACCTATCGTGACGACGATGCCTTCAAGGCCCATATGGGCATGGAACATGGCAAGGTGTTCAACAACGCCATCAAGACCCTCGTCGAGGGTGGTGCGTCGCAGGTCGTATTCCTGACCCATATCGCCTGATTTCGGGCGTCCGGGTTCCTCGCCCGTCCTCCCCGGTTTGCAGGACCAACGCTGCGCGGCTAGACCTGCAAACCCGTTCATTCCCCACAGATCGAGAGATTCACGATGCCCATCATGCCAGATAGCTGGATCCGCCAGATGGCCCAGGAAAAGGGCATGATTGAGCCCTTCGTTGAAGCCCAGAAGCGCGAGGGCGTCATTTCTTACGGCCTCTCCTCCTATGGGTATGACGCCCGCGTTGGCGAGGATTTCAAGATCTTCACCGATGTCGACAACGCTGTGGTGGACCCCAAGAAATTTGCGGCAAACAGCTTCGTCACGCGCACGGGCGATATCACCATCCCGCCGAACAGCTTCGCCCTCGCCCACACGGTCGAATATTTCCGCATCCCGCGCGATGTGCTTGTGGTCTGCCTTGGCAAATCCACCTATGCCCGCTGCGGCATCATCGTGAACGTGACCCCGCTCGAACCCGAATGGGAAGGTCAGGTCACTATCGAGATCAGCAACACGACCAAGCTGCCCGCACGTATCTATGCCAACGAGGGTATCTGCCAGTTCCTGTTCTTCCAGGGCGCCTCGCCCTGCGAAACGAGCTATGCCGATCGCGCTGGCAAGTACATGAAGCAGCTTGGGGTCACGACCCCACGTCTCTGATTCCCCGGCCCTCATAAGGGGCCCTGCCTCAGGCCTTGCCCGCACCGGACCGCTCCTGCGTGTCCTGTCCGGCCAAGGCATGAAGAGAGAACGCGTCCCTTCTGCCGGGCGCCAGATATCGCCCCTCGATATGCCTGCCGATCACCCGTGATTCCGCTCAACGGCGACCCGGGCTAGAGCTATAAAATTCCTTTTGCGAAGCGTTCTCAATAACTTGGCACAGCCATTGCTTGGCAACTTTCGACACTGCGGGCATGTTAGAGGCGTCATCACGGTTTTGGGAACGCACCATGAGCCAGACATCTCTCCCCCCCGCTATCGACCCGGATTATCTGGCTCTGCTTGATTCCGATCGCATCTCGGGCCGTACGCGTCAGATCATGGAGGAGCGGGCCCAGACCAGCGATGCCAATTACGTACCGCGTCATTTATCGGCCGGTGCGTATGAGACGCTCGTTGCAGTAACGGCCCGCGTACTTCCTCAGCAATCCGTCCTGAGTGATGCCAGCATCAATCTGGCGGCCCGGATCGACGCACGCCTTGGAACACCAGGCGATGGCTGGCGCTTTGCGACCTTGCCGCCCGATCAGGAAGCCTACGAACAGGCCCTGAGCGGACTGGACGTCCATGCACGTTCCACCAAGGGCAAGGCCTTTGCAGCACTCGGTGCAGCCGAGCAGGATCAGGTCATCCACGCCATGGCCGAGGGCGCGCTCGAAACCGCGCAGCTGGATGCCACGCAGATGCGCGCCTGGTTTGCAGACCTGCGCGCCGATTGCGTGCAGATTTTCATTTCGCATCCGGCGGTCCAGGCTCAGCTTGGCATCGACGCGATCTTCAACGGCGGCGACGGTTTCTTCCAGGGTTTCTCGGAAATGGGAGAAGGTGTGGAAGAAGCGTGGGAGCCAGCTCAGAAAGGCGCAGGATCATGAAGTCACGCCGTTTCGCAGATAACGATATCGTCGATGTGGTCGTCGTCGGCACGGGGGCTGGTGGCGCCCCACTGCTGGCCGAGCTTGCGCGCGCAGGCATGAAGGTTGTGGCGCTCGAAGCCGGACCGCGCTTCGACCCCAAGCAACATACGCCAGACGAGGCAACGGCTTCCGAGATCTACTGGCTTGAAGAGCGTCTTTCGGGTGGTGCCAACCCGATGGCGTTTGGCGGTAACAACAGCGGCACGGGCGTAGGCGGCTCCATGCTGCATTTCGGCGCCTTCATGCCGCGCATCGATCCGCGCGACATGAAACTGCATAGCGAAACCGGCAAGGGCGTCGACTGGCCGTTCGATTTCGGAACCATGCTGCCCTATATCGAGCGGGTCGAACGCGAGATCGGCGTTTCGGGGCCAGAGAATTACCCCTGGGAACCAAGTCGGCGTTATGCCTACCCGCCGCCGCAGCGCAATGGGGCCGCACAGGCGATGGCGCGTGGATGCGATGCTCTGGGCATACGCAGTGCCGATGGCCCTACGGCGCTGATCACGCGCGATTGGGGTGACAGAAAAGCCTGTACCGGATGTGGCGCCTGCCATCAGGGATGCCGTAACGGCGCCAAATCAGGCACCGATGTCACATACCTTCCTCTCGCCGTTTCGGCAGGCGCCGAAATCAGGCCGAACTGCTTCGTGCACGGCATTGAGCGCGATACGACAGGGCGCGTCACTGGCGTCGTGTATCGCGAGGAGGGGAACGACCGGATACAGAAATGCGCCAATCTCGTCCTTGCGGCAGGGGCCGTGGAGACCGCCAGATTGCTGCTTCATACCGGACTCGCCAATCGCAGTGGTCAGGTCGGGCGCAACTATATGGCTCACATATCCACGCAGGTCTGGGGCACGTTCGACGAGATCATACGTCCCAATAAGGGCTATCCGTCTCTCACCATCACTGAAGACATGATGCGCCCCAAGGACGCCGATTTCGCCGGGGGGTACTTGATCCAGTCGCTCGGCATGATGCCCCTCACCTGGGCAACAGGCGTGGCCCGTGGGCGCGGCCTATGGGGCGATGACCTTACGCGTTATCTGCGCGGCTATAACCACATGGCCGGGCTGGGCGCGCATGGCGACTGCCTGCCCAGCGACGATAACCGTGTGACCTTGTCCGATGAAACCGGTAGGGCCGGTGTGCCCAAGCCCAAGATCACCTTCAGCTATGGCCCGAACGAGCAGGCCATGCATGAGCACATGGCGCGCACCATGACGTCGATCTGGGAAGCCGCGGGGGCCAGAGATATCTGGTCGATGGACCGCGCTGCGCATATGATCGGCACGTGTCGTATGGGGACCGATCCGGATGATTCCGTCGTGGATCCGTTTGGTCGCAGCCATGACATCGACAATCTCTGGATCAGCGATCACTCGATTTTCCCGAGCGCCACGGCCGCCAATCCGGCTCTTGCCATTATGGCCCTGAGCCTGCGGACTGCGGCAGCGATCAAGGAAGGGCACTGAGAGGCGCTCTGAAGGATAAAATACCCCCGCCAGAAGGGTGACCGGCCTGGCGGGGTACGGGGCAACGCTCCCTGTCGCGCGTCAGCCCCCTGAAAGACAGGGGGCGTCGCGTCAATCAGTCGCGGATACGCTCGATATCGGCCCCGACCGCGGAAAGCTTGCGATCCACCGCTTCATACCCGCGATCCAGATGATAGATGCGGCTGAGTGAGGTTTCCCCACGTGCACCCAGACCTGCGAGGATCAGGGAGAACGACGCACGCAGATCGGTCGCCATAACGGGCGCGCCGGAAAGTTGATCGACCCCGCGGATGATCGCAGAAGAACCGTGAACGTTGATACGAGCGCCCATGCGGTTGAGCTCGGGCACATGCATGAAACGATTTTCGAAGATCGTTTCCGTCACCATTGACGCACCTTCGGCAACCGCCAGCATGGCCATGAACTGGGCCTGCATGTCGGTCGGGAAACCCGGATAGGGCTCGGTCATGATGTCGACGCCCTTGAGTGCCCCTGTACGACGCACACGGATGGCGTTTTCCTCTTCCAGGACCTCAACGCCCGCTTCTTCCAGCGTACGCACGACCGCCCCGAGATCGCGAACGCGACCCCCGATCAGACGCAAATCACCCCCGGTAATGCCAGCTGCGCAGGCATAAGTGCCACATTCGATACGATCGGCCATGATCGCGTGCTCTGCCCCGGTCAGCGCCTCGACACCGTCGATGACGAGGGTACCGGTGCCGGCCCCGCTGATCCGCGCGCCCATGCGGTTGAGGCACTCGACCAGATCGCTGATTTCCGGCTCGCGCGCCGCATTGACGATCTCGGTGCGTCCCTTGGCAAGGGTCGCGGCCATCAGCAGGTTTTCGGTTGCACCAACAGACGCGAAAGGCAGCAAAATGCGATCGCCCACCAGACCGCCGGGTGCACTGGCATTGATATAGCCGTTTTCGAGGCGGATGGTCGCACCGAGTGTTTCCAGACCCTTGAGATGCAGATCGACAGGGCGCGTCCCAATGGCGCAACCACCCGGCAACGAGACACGAGCCTCGTGAGCACGGGCAAGCAGTGGCCCGAGCACCAGAATGGATGCCCGCATTTTCGAAACGATATCGTACGGTGCCTCGACGGATGTGATCGGGCCACCAATCGACAGTGTACGCCCCTCAGCATCGACCGGCTCGACGGCAATGCCATGCTGGCGCAGCAACACCTGCATGGTCTCGATATCGGCGATCTTCGGTACGTTGGAGAGGACGAGTCGCTCAGACGTCAGAAGTCCCGCGACCATGAGCTTGAGACCGGCATTCTTGGCGCCGCCAATCACGATCTCGCCTTCAAGACGTCTGCCGCCACGTATGATGAAACGGTCCATGATCTGTCGCTCCTGAAGGATGAGGCTCACGCGGGAAAGGGTTCTCTCTCCCCCGTCATCATGGCTTCGTCAAGGCATCAATTGGGCAATCCTGCCCCCGGCCCACAATGAGGCGCCTATCCCCCTCTGGCGAGGTGTTCCAGCGCAGGAAGATTGAGCAAAGTGATCTGCGTGACCTGGGTGATGGTGATCATCATTTCACGTTGCAGGGCATTGAGGGTGCGGCTGACTGTCTCGATGGTAAGACCAAGATAATCGGCAATCCCGGTACGGCTCATGGGCAGGTGAATGACGATCTCTTTCGTAGGGGAGAGATGATGCTGCTCCAGAAGAAAGCTGGCCAGACGCTCGCGCGCCGTCTTGCGTCCCAGCAGCAGCATACGGCGTTGCGCCTGAACCAGCTCGCGCGAGGCCTCTTCCATCAGGCGCAACTCAAGCTCCGGAAATTCACGGCGCAACAGGCCAAGCCCGGTGCGGGAGAAACGGCAGAGCGACAATGGACCAAGGGCCTCTGCACTGAAGGCATAGGTGGCACCGCTCGCAAGCCCGAGAAAATCGCCTGATTGCCCAAAGCCCGTGATCTGACGCCTTCCATCAGGCATGAGGGTAAAAATCTTAACGTGCCCCGCCGTCACGATATAGAAATCGGCGGCCGCCTCACCCTCCTGGATGAACGTCTTGCCGGGCGCGACGGACAGGCGGTGGGAATACTGCGCAAGTCGCGCCATATTATCCGGATCGATAACGGAACAAATACTCCGCGTACGCGCCTCGCAGTGAAGGCATTGCCCGCAACTGCCGCAAGGTCCAAGCGCACTGATACTGTCCCTCGTCTGCGCGTCCATGGCGTCAACGATCCTCATCTTTTTTATTTTTGTTCTTGTTCGGTTAACAATACGTCATATACTGTTGCCAATTCCCCACGGTCGTTAACAACGTTGTTGCATCTTTGACATGGATCAAGGCGCTGCATCATAGCGCATGGTGAGAGAACGTCACTGTTTAATCACGGATGACGTTGATGAAGACCTCTTTCAAGATTTCCACCGCTCTTCTGACCGGTTTTGTTGCCGCTGTTGCAGCACCCGTCGCGCAGGCCCAGACGCCCCCCGTCGTCAACACGCCGGTTTCAACGAACATGGTGCTCGCACCCCAGGCTCAGGCCGTTGCTGCACCCCGCTCATCCTCCAGCGATGAATGTGGCCTGTTCAAGACCTGCTCCAGCACCAAGATCGGCCTTGGCAAGGGTGACTTCATCATCCGCCTGTCTGCCCTCGGCGTCATTCCGCAGGATCGTGACAGCAAGCTCTGGCTCAATGGCGCCGCCATTCCAGGCCGCGTCAAGACCACCAATCAGGTCATGCCGGAACTGACGTTCGAATACTTCTTCACGGATAATATCTCGATCGACCTGATTGCCGCCAGCACCCGTCATGAAGTGGCTGCCAAGGACACCCCGCTGGGTGGTATTGATGTCGGTAGCGCCTGGGCTCTTCCGCCCACCATCACGCTGGCCTGGCATTTCCGCCCCCACAAGCGCTTCAACCCCTATGTGGGCGTCGGTGCAACGCTGGCATGGTTCCACAATGTGTCGCCCGCCGGCGGCCTCGTGCAGAAGCTCAATGTTGGCGTGACGGGCGGCCCGTCGGTCAATGTCGGCTTTGACTATCAGCTGGTTGGCAACTGGTTCTTCAACATGGATGCCAAGCAGATGTTCATGCGTATGCATGCCTGGGCCAATGACCGTGGGTCGGGCGCCTTCATCAAGGCCCATGACTCGCTCGACCCCACCACGGTCGCAGCCGGTATCGAATACCGCTTCTGATATTCCCCTCCCCGGGAACATCGGAACAGAAAGGCTGCCCGTTATCGGGCAGCCTTTCGTCTTTTCAGCTCTGTGAAGATCCCGCCTGTCTCGTCTGCACACGAAGGCTGATGAGGAAGAAGACCCCTCCGCCCAGCGTCAAGACCAGCCCGACCCACCCGACAGATGTCCAGCCCGCACCCGCTGAAATCGCGAGTCCCCCAAGATAGGGACCAATCGCATTGGCGGTATTGAACGCGCTCTGGTTGAACGCTGCCACAAGCCCTTCGGCACCATCGGCCACTTCGAGAAGACGTGACTGAACAACGGTAGACAATCCACCGCTTGCCCCGATCATGAATACAACAATGGCCAGAGGTAGAAAGGCATGGGCAGCCATCGGGGAAAAGGCCATGGCTACAGCACCGACAATGAGAACGCCTCCCATGGTAGGCATCATCCAGCGATCGGCCAGCCAGCCACAAACCAGTGTTCCGGCTGTCATTCCTAGACCAAAAAGCGCAAACATCGGCGGGACATAACCCGCTGGAACATGCGTAACATGATCCATGATCGAGGCAAGATAGGTGTAGACGCAGAAAATACCACCGAAGCCGATCACCCCCACACCCAGTGTCAACCAGACCTGTACCATCCGCAGGGCGCGCAGTTCGTTGCCTATCGATGCCCCCATGCGTGGCCTGTCTCGGGGCACAAACCAGCCGACAAGGCCCGCCGTGATCAGTGAAAGCAAGGCAATCACTGCGAATGTCCATCGCCATCCAAGAGTCTGGCCGATGATGTCCGCTGCAGGTACGCCTGCAATCGTTGCAATCGTCAGGCCGAGAATCACACGACTGACAGCACGTGATCTTCTTTCTGGTGGAACGAGGCAGGAGGCGACCAGACCTGCAACACCAAAATAGGCGCCATGAGGCAAGCCTGTGACGAAGCGGCAGACCAACAGCCAATCCGCCCCGGAACACAGTGCACTCAGCGCATTGCCCAGCGCATAGAAAAGCATCATGCCAACAAGCAGATGTTTACGGCTGAACCGGGCACCGAACAGAGCGAAAAGCGGCGCCCCAACACTTACGCCTGCAGCATAAGCCACAATGATATGACCCGCCTGAGGCTCGGAGATGCCGAAACCTCGCGCTATCATAGGGACCAGACTCATCGCGGCGAACTCGGCCGTTCCAAGGGTAAAGGTACCCAGTGCCAACACGAAAAATATCGTGCTGACCGTTGAAAGGGAGGCGTTTCCCCCCATTCCCTGTCCTGTCATGATTGACTCTCGTGGATGTCACGCCAGGCAGACTGCCCCATGCCTGGCTGTTCCTCTTTGATGGAAAAAGTTCAGGACCAGTCCGGATAGTCTGTGTAGCCTTCAACGCCGCCCACATAGAAGGTCTGAGGGTCAGGCGTGTTGAGCGGCAAATCTTCGCGCAGACGACGCACAAGATCGGGATTGGCAATAAAAAGACGCCCAAACCCCGCCGCATCAGCTTTTCCCTGCGCAACGTATTGTGCGGCATCTGCCGGTGTGAACGAGTCATTTGCGATGACAGGGCCATCAAACAGAGTTCTGAGCCGCGAGAACTGACTGTCTGCGCCCTGGCTTTCACGAATGAACAGATAGCCTGCCTCGCGCGCCCTGAGCTGAGACACGACATATTCGAAAAGCGTCACGGGGTCGCTATCGCCCATATCATGCTCCTCGCCGCGCGGGCGAAGATGGATGCCAACGCTGTTTGGCCCCCAGACAGACGTCACCGCATCAACGACTTGCAGAAGGAATCTGGCCCGGTTCTCAATGGAACCACCATATTGATCGCTCCGGTGATTCGTACTGTCCTGCAGGAACTGGTCAACCAGATAACCATTCGCTGCGTGGATATGCACACCATCGAATCCGGCCTTTCTCGCATTGTCAGCCGCCCGGCGATAATCATGGACGATCGAGGCGATCTCATCCTGATGCAACGCGCGCGGCGTCGGATAGGGCCTCTTGGGCCGGAGCAGGCGCACATGCCCCTGAGCCGCCAGAGCACTCGGTGCGACCGGCAAGGCACCATCCAGATATTCGGGGTCCGAGATACGGCCAACATGCCAAAGCTGAGCCATAATACGCCCACCAGCATCATGAACCGCGTCCGTTACTGTTCTCCATCCGGCAATCTGATCCTCATCCCACAAACCTGGCGTCCGCGGATAACCGACACCTTGGGAAGAGATACTTGTCGCCTCACTTATGATCAGGCCAGCTGTGGCGCGTTGCGCATAATATTCAGCCATCAACGCCGTGGGTACGCGCTGCTCATCAGCGCGACACCGCGTCAGGGGGGCCATGATAATACGGTTTGGCAATGAGAGCGTGCCGAGCTGTAATGGCGAGAAAAGACTGGTCATGAGTTCCTCCAACATGGTCAAGACATGTATGGGTGGAACTTAAGTGTCCGGCTCCAGACGGTAAGTCTCGTATTATTCGACAGGGTGTAGAGAATTTGTCCCCGAAACCTTCAGGTGATCCCTTCTCGGGTATACGCATTTTCATTGCGACCGTTCAGGAGGGAAGTTTTGCCAAAGCAGCGACACGCCTTGGCCTGACCAAATCTGCCATAGGCAAAAGCCTTCAGAGACTTGAGACGCGTCTCAACACCGAGCTGTTTTACCGCTCCTCAAGAGGCGTTTCACTCACCGGGGATGGCGAGATTTTCTATAATCGCTGCAAGGTCGCTCATGACGAACTCGAACAGGGCGAGATGGAACTCCTGATCAAGACCTGTGGCCCGACAGGCACGGTACGCATCGACATGCCGGCTTCCTATGGGCGGAATGTGGTCATGCCGATACTGATCGACCAGATGAACACGCATCCCGGTCTACGAATTATCGCGACTTTCAATGACAGGATCATTGATCCCCTGCAGGGGAGCAGTCATCTGACCCTGCGGTTCGGTCTTATCCGGGATACGCATGACCTGGTAGCGAGACGCATGACCACACAGGCACTGATCTTGTGCGCGAGCCCGTCCTATCTCGCAAATTACGGTATGCCTGCCACAATTGCCGATCTGGACAGGCATCGTTGTCTTGTAGGATTTTCGGACCACGCTTCGCCACGCTGGGCCGTCAGGACGGAAAACGGAACGAGGGGCTATTACAGTCCCCTTGCCAATCATCAGATCGGCGACGGCGACGCAATCCTTCAGGCAGCACTGGCGGGATGTGGCCTGTGCCAGCTTCCTGAATTCATGGTAAATCAGGCGATCGCCGCCGGGACCCTGGTTCCTCTTCTTCCCGCCCTGAGCCTGACCATTCCGGTCAACCTGATCTGGCCCGCAACCTGCCGTCTGCCCTCACGTGTGCGTCATGTCATCGACGTTCTGAAAGCAACGCTGCCAGAGCGCAAGACATCACAGATATGCAGCTAATTCATCTTCGAACCATGATCAGAAGCAGCCAGTGCTGCCTTCATAATTCTGTAATGGCCAAATCACCGAAGCTTCACACACCGTAACGAACTCTCCGAATAGGGTGCGCCGCGTTCAAGCCCGCCTTAAAGGAAAGTTTACTGATGAAGCTTCGCAAGCAGCGCCATGCCCTTACGCTGTCTCTCTTCTGCTCTCCCCTCGCCCTGCTGAGCGCCACCGCTCACGCCGCAGATGCGAAGCTTCCCGTTCATCACAATACGGCACCCGTTTCGCAGCTGCATGCCCAGAACGCTTCGCGCAAGGCAAAGGCCCTGACCTCCACCGCGCCGGCGGAAGAAGTCATTGCAACCGCGCGTCGCACGCGTTCTGAGCAGAGTGTGGGCCATACGCAGCTGCAACGCATCCTGCCCGGCCTGAGCCCGCTCAAGGCGTTGCAGATCCTGCCGGGCGTGGTGTTCAACAATGCCGACCCCTGGGGCAATAACGAACAGAATTCTTCGCTGTTCATTCACGGCTTCAACCAGAACCAGCTTGGCTATACGCTCGATGGCATTCCGCTGGGTGATCAGGCCTATGGCAACTATAACGGCCTGTCGCCACAGCGCGCCGTGATCAGCGAGAACGTGGGCAACGCCACGGTCGCGACCGGTTCCGGCGCCCTTGGCACGGCCTCGACCTCCAATCTGGGCGGGACGCTGCTGTTCTCCTCGCTCGACCCCAAGCAGAAAATGGGTGGTCAGCTCGATCAGACATTCGGCAGCTTCTCGACCTTCCGCACTTTTGCCCGGTTCGATACTGGCAATTTCGGCAATGGCAATTCGGCCTATATCTCATGGGCGCGGCAGGATGCCCGCGCCTGGGACTTTGCCGGCCATCAGGGCGGCAATCAGGTCAATGCGAAGTTCGTGCACAAGGGCAGCAAGGACAAGATCACCTATTTCTTCGACTGGTCTGACAAGGTCGAACCCAATGAAGACGGCATCGTGCTGCCCAACGGCTATGGCACCTATGTGCGCCCCTTCACCTATCCGGATTTCAACTACGCCAAATCCTATCTGAACTCTGCGGCCTACAAGAATGCCGGGCTGAACTACCGCAACTATTATTCCGCCGCCCAGCGCGAGGATTTTCTGACCTATCTGGGCTGGCAGCACGACTTCAACGCCAACCTGCATTGGGACAACAAGCTCTATTACCATCACAATCTGGGTGAGGGCGTTGTGGCAGGGCCGATCACGGCGGCAGGTCTGCCCACACTGTTCAGCGCCTATTTCCCGAACCAGAGCGCCAGCCAGCTCAGCAACGTGTTCGGCGGCTCGGGCTACGCCACGCGCACGACCGAATACTGGGATAATCGCGGCGGCCTGATCACCACGCTGCGCTACAAGCTGGGCCATCACGACCTTGAGGTCGGGGGCTGGTACGAGCGCAACAACAACACGCAGGCCCGTCGCTGGTATCCGCTGGACGCAAACAACCCGACCACACCTTATGACCGCCAGCAGGATGCCCTGATCAAGCAGTACACCAACTATTTTTATACCAACACCTTCACCACCCACCTGCAGGACAGCTGGAAGGTGACGAAAAACTTTACCCTCTCGGCAGGCTTCAAATCCGAGCTGGTCTACACAAACGGCACCCTGCCCGTAGCTGGCAAGCCAGGATCGCTCTCACCGGCAACAGCCGTGACCGTACCGGGCGGCACGATCGCCGCGGTCAAGCCGTTCCTGCCGTCTTTCGGTGCGCTGTGGAACATCACGCCCAACGAGCAGTGGTTCGCCAATATTCAGGAAAATATGCGCTCCTATCAGAGCGCCGGTTACGGCAATGCCACCCCCTGGGGTGCCACAAGCCAGGCCGCTTTCGAGGATTTCAAGAAGAACGGCAAGGTCGAGACCTCATGGACCTATGAGACCGGCCTGCGTACCCATCACCATGTCAATCTCGGCCCGCTGACCGATATCTCGGCACAGGCTGAATATTATCATGTGCATTTCTCGAACCGTCTGGTCGCCATTGCCACCACGCAATCGCTGTCCTCCATCATCGGTTCGGCCACCACGCTCGCCAATGTGGGCTCGGTCACAACGGATGGCATGGATTTCTCCTTCACCGCGCAGTTCGGCCCACATTTCTCGATCTATAACGGGCTGAGCTATAACAAGTCGGTCTATAACGACAATTACAACTCCGGCACGTCCACCATCCGCATTGCCGGGCGCAATGTGGCGGGTCAGCCGGACTGGACCGAGAAATTCGTTGCCACCACGAACTGGGGCAATTTCTACGGCCAGTTCATCGGTGACGTCATGGGTAAGCGCTACACCACCTATACCAATGACCTCTGGGCCTCGCCGACCGCACAGTTCAGCATGAATGCGGGCTACACCATTCACGGTATCCCCCATATTCCTGCCTTGCGCGTTCAGGGAAACATCACCAACCTGACCAATACGCGTGGCTGGTCCACGGTCAGCACAACGCAGACTTCAGGTCAGTTCACGGCCTATCCCATCGCACCGCGGATGTATTTCCTGACGCTGAGCGCCAACTGGTAACATAGCCCGACACAGGAACGACGCTGCCCGATCAAGAGGGCCGCGTCGTCCTTCTTTCACAATGCCTCCTCCCGCGCCTGTCTTTTGCGGGAGCGGGCCTGAGGAGGTTCGATTTGCTGTCACGTCGTCACGCTCTCACTCTTGGTGCTGCGGGATTCTGCGCGCCGGCCTTTGCCTCGCGCTCCTTCGCGGCCCCGTCTCTGGCGCCAAAACCACTCGTCTTTTCTCATCGCGGGGCTTCTGCCTTGCGGCCCGAGCACACGCTGGCCTCTTACGCCAAGGCAATGGAAGACGATGCAGATTATATCGAACCCGATCTGGTCATGACGAAAGACGGCGTGCTGATCGTGCGCCATGAGAGCAATATTGCCGATACCACCGATGTTGGCTCGCGCCCCGAATTTGCTGCCCGCAAGCGCAGCCTGACCATTGACGGGCAGAAAGAGACCGGTTGGTTCACCACCGATTTCACCCTCGCCGAACTCAAGACCCTGCGGGCAAAAGAGCGCCTGCCGCAGCTTCGCCCGCATAACACGCGCTATGACGGGCATTTCGATGTGCCGACCTTTGAAGAAGTGATCGATTTCGTGGCCGGTGAATCCGCCGCGCGTGGCAAGGTGTTCGGACTCATCCCCGAAATCAAGAACTCCACCCATTTCCACAGCCTCGGTCTGGACCCGGAAACCACATTCCTGCGCACCCTCGCAGCGCATGAATATACCCGCCAGGCCCCTCTGGAACTCCAGTCTTTCGAGACCACCAATCTGCGAGCGATCAGTGACAAGACGCGCGCCATCAACCCCCAGGCGCGGGTCATGTTCCTGATGGGTGGCCCTGACCAGACACCGCCCGATCTGCTGGGCAAAAGCGATGCAAAAAGCTTTGGCGATTTCATGAAGCCGGAAGGCCTGCGCGAGATACGCCACTTTGCCGATGTGATCGGCCCGTCCAATACCGATCTGATCCCGCGCAAACCGGACGGCTCGTGGGGTACGCCCACATCGTTGATCACCGACGCTCATGAAGCCGGGCTGCTGGTTCATTCCTACACGGCGCGCCCTGAGAACTATTTCCTGCCGAAGGAACTGCGCGATGGGGGCGCGCTGAACGCCCGCAACCCGCAAGGCATGATTGCAGAGGTGAAGCGCTATCTCGATATGGGACTGGACGGCTTCTTCACGGATGACCCGGCCCTTGGCCGACTGGCAGTCGATACGGCGGGATGAGCCGATAAGTTGATCCGGCGCAAACTTGCCTGCGTTGGACAGGTCATGCAGGGTTTGCGCCCTGTATATCCTGCCCTCACGATGGAGAGCTCCCTTGGCCGCGCACGATCTGTTTCCCGGTAAAGCCTTCGACGCCTTCCTGTTCGACATGGATGGCACAATTCTGACCTCCATCATCGCAGCAGAGCGCGTATGGACCCTCTGGGCCCAGAAGCACGGTCTGGATGTCGAGAAATTTCTTCCCACGATTCATGGCGTTCAGACCGTCGAAACCATACGCCGTCAGAAACTGCCGGGCGTCGATCCGGTCGCCGAAGCGCACTGGATTACCAGCCGCGAACTGGAAGACACGCATGGCATCGACCCCATTCCGGGTGCCACGGCATTTCTGAACAGCCTGCCCGCCGATCGCTGGGCCATCGTCACCTCAGCCTCGCGTGAGCTTGCGCTCAAACGCATCGAGATTGCCGGACTGCCCTTGCCGAAAATCCTGATCACGGCGGAAGACGCCCCCAATGGCAAACCGGCCCCTGACTGCTTCCTGCTCGGCGCGCAACGTCTGGGCTTCGATGCCAAAGACTGCGCTGTATTCGAGGATGCCCCTGCCGGGATCAAGGCAGGCGAGGCCGCAGGCGCCAGTGTGGTGGTAATCACAGCCACCCATACCCATGAAGTGGATGTGCCCCATCCCACTGTGCCGGGTTACGAGGCCCTCAAGGCCCATCGTCTGCCCGATGGCCGCCTGTCCATTCTGGGCGACAACGCCGGCTGAGGCAGTCGGGAAACAACCATGTCTGTCATCACCATCGCCGCCGCCCTGTTGCATGACGGGGCGGGCCGTCTTCTGCTGGTACGTAAACGGGGTACGCAGGCCTTCATGCAGCCAGGCGGCAAGATCGAGCCAGGTGAGACCCCGTTGGCGGCGCTTTTACGCGAAATCGACGAGGAGCTGGGCATCCAGCCAGAGGCGCGTTCGTGCCACTTCATCAGGCAGATCGAAGCCCCGGCGGCCAACGAGCCAGGCCATGTCGTACGCGCCAATCTGTTCGCCCTGCCCTGGTCCGGCCCCATCATCATCGCCGCCGAGATCGAGGAGGCGTGCTGGGTCACCCCCGAAGAAGCACAAGGCCTGATTCTGGCGCCTCTCACGCGTGAATACGTCCTGCCTCTCCATGCCAGCCTCTCTTGAAAAAAGACGGCAGCATTTCTACTTCTCCCTGCAAATCGGTGCCCTTGCGGCACCATCACAGTCTTGAGGGATCTCCATGACCGAAAACACCGAAAAAGATCAGGTCCAGGGCGCCGAAAAGCATGAATTCAGCGCAGAAGTCGGGCGTCTGCTCGATCTCGTGGTTCATGCCCTTTACTCCGAGCGCGAGATCTTTTTGCGTGAGCTGGTGGCCAACGCCGCCGATGCTTCCGACAAGCGTCGTTTCGAGGCGCTGACCGATGCCGCCAAGGCTCTTCCGGCCGACGCTGCCATTCGCATCCACCCCGACAAGGATGCCCGCCTGCTGACCATCAGCGATAATGGCGCAGGCATGAGCCGCGAGGATCTGGCGAGCAATCTCGGCACGATCGCACGCTCCGGCACACGCGCTTTTGGCGAGAAGCTGAACAGCGCAAAGCCGGAGGACCGCCCCAGCCTGATTGGCCAGTTCGGCGTCGGCTTCTATGCCGCCTTCATGGTGGCCGACAAGGTGGACGTGATTTCGCGCCAGCCAGGCTCCGAGCAGGCGTGGCAGTGGTCGTCTGATGGCAAGGGTGCCTACACCATTGCGCCTGCTACGCGCGAGCAGCCCGGCACGGACATCATCCTGCACGTCAAAACCGATGCCGACGAATTCCTCGACGCCTGGCGCCTGCGCTCGATCATCCGCAAATGGGCCGACCATATTTCATGGCCGATCACGCTGCGCGAGGGTGAGGAAGACAAATCGGCCAATGAAGGCACGGCCCTGTGGCGCAAGTCGAAATCCGACATCACGCCCGAGCAGTACACCGAGTTCTATCGCCACGTTGCCCATCAGTTCGACGAGCCCTATGCAACCCTGCACTGGAGCGCGGAAGGCACGACCGAATTTACGGCGCTGCTGTTCATTCCCGGTGCGCGCCCGTTCGACTTCATGGAGCAGTCGCGTGAGAGCAAGGTGCATCTCCATGTGCGCCGCATGTTCATCACCGACGAGGCCGAGCTTCTGCCGGCCTGGCTGCGCTTCGTGAAGGGCGTTGTCGATACCGAAGACCTGCCGCTGAACGTCTCTCGTGAAATGCTGCAATCGACCCCCGTGTTGCAGCGCATCCGCAAGGCCGTGACCAAGCGCGTGATGACCGAAATCAAGAACCGCGCCAAGGACACGGAAAATGCCGAATCCTTCGGCACGTTCTGGGAAAATTTCGGCCCGATCATCAAGGAAGGTATCTGGGAGGATTCCGAGCATCGTCAGGAGCTCGCTGCCCTGTCGCGCTTCCGTTCCACGGCGTCTGACGATCCGACCACGCTCGATGCCTATCTGACGCGCATGAAGCCGGGTCAGGAATCGATCTACTACCTGACGGGTGAAAACGCCGAGGCGCTGGCTGCCTCGCCACAGCTTGAAGGGTTCCGTGCCCGTGGCATCGAGGTGTTGCTGCTCTCCGATCAGGTGGATGGTTTCTGGCCCGATCGTCTATCTTCCTATGAAGACAAGACCCTGAAATCCATCAATCAGGCTCACGGCGATCTTGAGAAGTTCGAAGCCCCGACGCCGGAAGGCGAGGCTGCGGATCTTGAGAAACTGATCCCTGCGCTCAAGGAAGCCCTCGGCGAGGACGTGAAGGATGTGCGCGGCACGGTGCGTCTGGTTGGCAGCGCCGTGGTGATCACGAGCGAAGGCGGTCCCGATCTGATGATGCAGCGCCTGATGCGTCGCTCGGGTCAGGGCATGCCCCCCGCAGCGCCCATCATGGAGATCAACCCGCATCACCCGCTCATCCGTGATCTCGCAGCACGGGTGGAGAAAGGTGAGAGCGTGGCCGATTTCGCCCGCGTTCTGCTGGATGTCGCCCGTATTCAGGATGGCGAGACCTTGCCCGATGCCGCCGGTTTTGCGCAGCGCCTGACCGCCATGCTGACGAGCGCTGCCACAGCCTGAATTGTCACCGCCGATCACGAGGCGCCGAACCCTTGATACCGGCGGTCGGCGCCAGTCATCAGTGCAGGCATGACATCACGTTGAAAAAGGCCCGGACCCACAATCCGGGCCTTTTTTCGTAGTCGCTTGCGAAACATCCCCCCATCCAGCTCGGCAAAGGCGCCGAGGCTGAGCCTTGCACGCCCCGCATCGGGCTGGACCACGCAAAGGCGCAACTTCCTCCCCGCCGGACGAGTTCTCTCTTGCCAGCGGGCAGGCGTTTCGCCCGTCCGGCAGGAGGGATCTTGATCATGACGCAAAGCAGTTTTCACCCGACCAAGGAAATGGCCTCGGCGGCGCGCCACGGTCTCAAATTGCGCGAGAAATTCAATCGCGGCGGGACAGAAGCCGGTGTCAAACGCGCCGAGCAACTGGCCGAACAGAAGGATCTGGATGAGAGCGACCTCAAATCCATGCACAGTTTCTTCGCCCGCCATAAATCGGACCAGAAAACCAAGACCCATGAATGGGGATCGGATAGCGACCCCTCTGCCGGCTATATCGCGTGGCTTCTCTGGGGCGGGGATCCTGCGCGCGACTGGGTTGAACGCAAGATCGCCTCACTCGACAAATAAGCCCTGTAACAAGGCGCCGCGAGCCCAAGGGCGCTATCCCTGTTAGGCAGGGCGCACCGCGCTCCCCTGGCGGGCCAGCCGCATCAACACGATTGTCAGGCCGAGCGCTACAAGAGCAACGCCCCAGTTGACGGCATCGGTCTGTCCGCCCCTGAACAGAACGATGGCTACCAGCGCAGCATGAGCGAATGTAGCCAGCCAGAGCATGAGGGCCTCACCCCATGCGAAGGGCAACGCACCCAGCATCATCACCCAGAACACACCGTGATAAAGCCGGAATGCTCCGCCCTCACTCAAGGGGTGGGGAAGCACCAGCGAGACACAAAGCAGAAGGGCAATGGCTGTCATGCAGCCCGTGCAGCAACCGGTCGTCAGGCGGGACAGAAAGCGGGTTCCGCGCGTATCTGTCAGGCACCCCGTCGCCTTCTCCTTACGTCGGCGCACCGCAATCCAGAGCTTGCTGCCCGTATAGAACAGAAACGCGCCGGCGAAACCGAGAACGAGATAGGTCCAGCGTATCGGCGCCCCCCCGTAGCTGCCAAAATGCAGGGCAAAGAAACTGGTCAGCGCTGCAAACCCTGCCGACTGGTACCCCGGCAGATAAGCGCTCCACAGGATTTGGCCCGTATAGGGGTCGAATGTTGCAAACCCGCTGGTGGGACCCCGCATGACATGGGCGGGATCATGCCCTGAAACGCGCAAGACCGGGCCTGAACCGGGCGGCCCACCAGGGCGCGTGGAATAATCGAGCGTGTCAGGCACAAAACCCGGTGCGGTCTGGGCCAAATGCCGCAATATCTCTGCCGGAGCCAACAACACGGCCCCCTCTCCCGCGTGAAGCGGTGCAACCATGCCACCCATGCCCCGCCCACCGCCATGCCCCGCACCATGACGACCATGCGCGCTTGAACTCTGGGCATGGGAGAGAAACTCACCCTGCACCGTAAAAATCACGTCGTGGAAAGCAAAGACAACGGATGTCAGGGCCATGACGATGTGAAACGGCAAGGAGCAGAACCCGAGCAGATTATGCAGGTCCAGCCATTTGCGTCTGACGCTCCCCACCAGCCGCACGGCAAAAAGCGCCCGTGCCAGGGCCGGGATGAAAACGATGGTCCCTGACACCAGAGCCAGCGCATAGGCCAGCGCGATAAACCCCATCACGATCATGGCGGGCTCATGCGGCAAGGGTAGCCCCATGCGCTGATGAATCGTGTCAATCAGCTGGGCGACGGGCGAGGGTTTATGCGTTGTGGTTACAAGACCGCCCTGCGCATCGAGCGCCGCCAGCATCATGGCCGATGACCCGTGGCCATGATGCCCTTGGCCCAGTGGCCATACCAGACGCGCCGGATGGGTGGCATCGGGGCTGACAACAATGCTGTACTGGCGCCGAGCCTCAGGATAGACGGCAAAAGCCTTGTCGAGCAGATCCGGCACATGCTCGATGGAAACGGGGGCGGGCAGGTCGGGCCGGGGTGTCAGCCAGGATTCGAGCGCTGGCTCGAACATGCTGATGGCACCCGCGTAAAAGGCGATGAACAGGAAGAGCCCTGCCACCACACCGACCCAGCTATGAACCTCACGATAGACCGCCACGATATCAGCGCGCAGTTTCATGGCTGCTCACCCCCGAAAAACCCGGCAAGCAGCGTGTTGGCCAGCCATAGCAGACAGGCAATCCAGCCAAGGCCAAACCATGCCCCCAGGCCTGAGCGAAACAGGAAGCACAGGCTGAGGCAGATCACCCAGAGCAGCGCCGCCCCCCACATGAGAAATTGCGATGAGAGCATCATCGGATTGCCTGTGGCACCACAGAGATGCCCGGCCAGAACCATCGCCCCCAGTGCCAGTGCAGCACCGGGAATCAAACCGGCCAGCGTCTTGGCGAGCCAGCGGCGGTTATCGAGTTTCGCTCCCTTCATGGGCGCGCGCCCTTTCGCGCATGAAGCGCAACCCCAAGGGGGAGCAGGCTGAGCACAAGCATCAGCATCGCCACCGTCATGAAAACCCCGACAAGCCAGTCAGTCGCTGCCACAAACCCGACCAGCGAGAGCACCGAGAACAATGCGCCCGCCCCAAGGCAGGGGCGCGATGGGGGGCGCACCCGACACCATTGCTGTTGCCCACTGGCGAGGTAGAAAGCAGCGCCAGCGGCTACGGCCAGACAAAACCCGGCCAGGACCAGGCAGGGCGGGTAAAATCCTGCAAGGCCCGACAGGCTTGCCCCGCTCACCAGCGATATTCCAGACGCATGGTCAGGCTTCTGCCCTGACCATAATAGCAGGCAGAGACCGCCGTGCAGGTCGCCACGAAGCGCTTATTGGCGATATTGCGCATGTTGAGCGAGAAAGAGAGGCCATTATAGCGGGGTCGCGCCGCGCCGAAATCATAGCGCAGGAACATGTCATAGAGCGTATAGCCGGGTATGGAGAGCGTATTGGCCGTATCGCCATAGGAATGGCCCGTATAGCGCACGCCGCCGCCAAAACCGGCACCGCGCATCGGTCCATGCAGCAGGCGCTGATCGACAAAAAGGGAGGCCATCCATTTCGGGGCTTGAGGCATATAATTGCCAATCTGCGAAGCCGTGTTCGATTCCGTAATTTTGGCAGCGCTGCGCGTGCCGGTGAAAATAACCGCCATATCCCAGGGCAAGGTCGCACGGCCTTCAAGTTCAAGACCACGCACACGCATCTCACCCGTCTGCACAAGGCATGTCGCCGTGCCGCAAAGCTGACCGTTCGGCGCAGGGGTCGTCACATTCTGCTGCGTGATCTGATACCCGCCGAAAGTAACGTAAATGCTTTTTCCATACTGGTAACGCAGCCCGGCCTCATACTGGTCGCCTGTCGTCGGCTTGAAAGGCTTGTTATCAAGCGCTGTCGAAGGATCTGACACCTGCGGCTGGAAGGACGTGGCATAGCTGAAATAGGGCGCCAGACCGATTTTGGTGCGATAGACCGCGCCAGCACGCCAGGTGAAGCGGTCATTATCGTTCAGATAGCGCTTTTTGGTCAGAATATTGAGGGTATTGTCACGCGCCCAGTCCTGACGACCGCCGACCGTAATGTAGAGATTTTCGATCTTCATCTGGTCCTGGAAATACAGACCGTTCTGCTGCGATTCCGTGGCGCCATAGACCTGCGGCGCCAGACCGGCTGAATAACCGGTCGTGCCACGCGCCACCGGGTCGAAGATATTCAGCAGGGGCAGCACAAGCGCCGAATTGACCAGATCGCGCGAGCTTTCCCAGTTTGTGTAGAAATAATCCGTGCCGAACAGCAGCGTATGACGCACCATGCCTGTTCTGGCCCTGACCTCAAGCTGGGTATCTGTCGCCACGCCCTGCGAGCGCCCGCGTCCTTCGACAGCCCGTCGATTGACGGTCTGATAGGGCACGCATCCCTTGATGCTGGCGGTGCATTTCGTCAGCGTATCGCCCGAAAGTACCGTCGAGCGGTAAAGGTTATCCAGATAGGTGTAGCGCGTGTTGTTGCGCAGCGTGACGATATTGTTGAAGCGATGCTCAAGAAATGACCCCGTCAACACCTGTGTGCGATCAAAGGTATTCCAGTCGGGCTCGCCTATGTTTTCGTCATTGCGAATATAGCGTCCCTTGGACGGCACAAGCGTGCCGGTCATGGGCAGGAACTGGAAGGTCGAGCCGCCAGTGTCACGCTGATACTGCGCCAGCAGCGTCCAGCTCGACCCCGGCCCATAGGCCCATGTCAGGCTGGGCGAGACATAATACCGCCCGCTATTCACATCATTGACCTGCGTGCCGCCATAACGGGCCACCGCAACGATCCGTCCTCGCACCGTACCGGATTTGTTGAGTTTGCCGGAGACGTCACCCGAGGCCTGACCCTGCCAGTTGCCGAGCTTGGTATAGCCGATGGTCTGAAGGAAGAATTCGCCATGCGATTTCTCGGTCGGACGCTTGGTAGTGAGATTGACGATACCACCCGGCGCGGTCTGGCCATAAAGCGCCCCAGACGGCCCTTTCAACACCTCGATCTGCTGAAGGGCGAACGGATCGAACGATGTACGTGTCCATTGCCCGCCGGAAGGCAGACGAAGCCCATCGACAAAATTGTTGTTGGACGAAAAGCCGCCTGCCCCGAAGCCACGCACTGAAACCTCATCCACGCGATTATCCACGCCCGAGGGCTCAGCCTGCACACCCGCCATATAGGACAGCGCATCGGCAATGGTGGGAGAAGCGCGCAGCTCGATTTCCTCACGCGTGACGATCGAGATGGTCTGCGGTGACTCGATAATGGGGGTGCGTGTCTTGGTGGTTGCCCCTGCCTGAGACAGGCCCGTGGCCGAGACGACAATGATCTCGTCAGGTTTTTTCTTTTGAGCGGGCGTCGGTTTTGTCCGCAGGATCGATTGCGGCTGTGTGTCTGCTGCCTGTGCGGTTGTAAGAGAGGTCGCGCCTGCCAGAGCCAGGGCGACAAGACCGGTGATCCTGCGCATTGTTTCAAATTCAACATCATAATGGTGGGCCAATAACTGGCGCTGAATTTGTGCGATTGCGAATCATTGTCAATTCATTAATGTCTTGTGAGTCAGGTTTCGCGGGTCAGGTGACACCGACAAGCCACACTGCTTACACGCAGAGGTGTCGCAGCCTGATCCGAGCAAGCCCGGATCTCCCAATATCCATTCCGGTCGGCTCGGGCACAGATCATGTCTCGAACAAAGCTCGATAAATGCCCCCTTGCCTCTCATTTCGAGCACTGAACAGCATGAATGACCACATGAATACGTTGGGTGAAGGACCAGTCCGTGCCCGACATGCAGACTGCACCGCGCTCAGATGAGACGATTCCTTCTTTCCATTTCGACATGTGTTACCTGAAGACGTGAAACGAATTGAATCGGATAAAAAATAATATCGCAGGCCGTTTGCTGTAACAGAGTTAGCTCTTATGAAATAAGATTTGCTTCAAATGATTTCACATAGACCACATCTTGGGTTTCACACATGTTTAATTATCAACGATGCTGAAATATCAACGATTCTAGCAGTTCTTTCTTAAATTATCCCCAAGAGGCAACTTTTTATCTTGTTGACACAAACAGGGAAAATGTTATCCGTTTCCAAACTTATTGGAATCGGTACGAGATGAAAAAAGTCAGACTGAACCTGGACAAATTTATTTGCCCGCACAAAGCGTCGTGCGATTCCGTCTATGAAGTCGTGAAACGTTTCTACATCGCAAGGAAATATAAGAAGTCTTTGCACCTATCACTCATGGCTTACAAATTATTTGGCAACGCCAAAGACGAGTACCAACATCCAAAATTTCTTAAAGAGGCCTACCGAGCTTCTTTGGAGATTGCGCCTAACTCCAGCCATCAAAAGATCAAACGTATGCTAGCCAGAAATCTACCAAAAGGAGATCAATGCGTTATTATCTTGGCAAATAGAGTAAGAGACAGAAAATATCCTAAGTAATAATTGTATTGCGCTTTCGAGGTATATAATAATTGAAGACTGCGTATCCAGTGCACATTCATATATTGTATAAGTCATTGCATGTTTGATCATATGTATGATGCTAAGTATATATCAACTAAAGACTATTAGTATATTATACAAAAATAAATCTTTTCCTGTGTTTTAGAGTGCTACGCCAATAAATCGAGGCATGATGCGTCACTGTTGCGCAGTGCGACTGACAGCATGTTCATGCCAGCACCAGTAAGATCCTTCTCAGAAGAAAGGAAGGCTGCAATGCATATGGCAGTCATTGGCGGCGGATACGTCGGTTTGGTAACCGCTACCTGTTTCGCCGAATTCGGTATCGAAGTCCGCGTTGTTGAGACCCATCCGGAGCGCTTGGCCATGCTTCAGAGCGGTCAAATTCCGATTTACGAGCCTGGATTACAATCGATGGCGGCCGCAAACGTCGCAGCTGGAAGACTCTCTTTTGGCAACAGTGTGAATGATGCCGTAGCCGGTGCTGCGGCAGCGTTCATCGCTGTGGGCACCCCTCCGGATGAGGATACCGGGCGGGCTGACCTTACTAAAGTGATCGAAGCATGCTTGCAGATCGTTCATGCTGCCACCGACTATATCGTCATTACCACAAAATCGACCGTTCCTGTCGGAACGGGGAAAAAACTTGCCAAGCTGGCCCGCGAGGCGCGTCCTGACCTTGATTTCGATATTGCCTCAAATCCGGAGTTCCTGCGTGAGGGCTCAGCGATCGGCGATTTCATGCGCCCCGATCGCGTTGTGATCGGCCTTGAGGCCGGCAAACCAGGAGGCACGTCGCGCGCCGAAGAGATCATGCGACGCCTATATCGCCCACTTTACCTTATTGAGGCGCCAATCCTCTTCACCGATCTCGAATCGGCCGAGCTCATTAAATATGCAGCCAACGCCTTTCTCGCGATGAAAATCTCATTCATCAACGAGATGGCTGATCTGTGTGAAAAAACCGGCGCCAATGTGCACGCCATTGCCCGTGGCGTCGGACTGGACGGTCGAATCGGCACTAAATTTTTGCATGCCGGTCCTGGGTTTGGTGGATCGTGCTTCCCTAAAGACACCTTGGCGCTGAGCCATATAGCTCGCGATGCAGGTGTGCCATCGCGGCTGGTCGACGCGACGATTCAGATTAACACGGAGCGCAAGAACTCGATGGCTGAGCGCATCCTGGAAGCCATCGGCCACACCAGGCAACAAGGTTGTACCATCGCCATTCTTGGCCTCGCGTTCAAACCAAACACCGATGATATGCGAGATGCGCCGTCGATCCCGATCCTCCATCGACTGCACGAGGAAGGCCTGACCATCAAGGCATTCGATCCTGTCAGCATGTCTGCGGCCAAGCCACTACTACCCGCAGATGTTATTTTTGGAAAAGATGCTATCGAGACGGCAACCGGAGCCGATGCTCTGGTTGTCCTGACTGAGTGGAACGAGTTCCGTGCCCTTGATCCGCGCACTCTGCGCTCGATCATGCACGGCAACACGATTGTCGACCTGCGCAATATCTGGGATCCGCAGGCCATGGCAAAGCACGGGTTCCTTTACCAAAGCGTCGGACGACCAACCCCCTAAAGCCCAGATATCGCACTCAGCAGGCATTACGCAGCCAACGCTTCAGCTCAACCGGAGCTCGCCTTTCCATGACCGCCCCTGCCCCGACCCCACCATACATACGCTCTCTTCTCTGCCTTATCATCAAGAATGAACGGCAGGATCTGCTTGAACTGATTGCGCATCACTGCCTGATCGGCTTTGAAAGGATCGTCATCTATGACAACGAGAGTGACGACGGCACGGCTGAGGTCATTGAGGATGCCGCCAAGCATTTTCCGGTTGAGCGGATACTCTGGCAGAATAACCGCGCGCCGATACCGGGTCTGACCAAACAAGGTGCCGCTTATACGCATTGTATCACAGAATGGCGCGATCGGGCAGAATGGATATGCTTCCTGGACGGCGACGAATTCCTCATCCCACCGCCAGGTGCGCAGCTCAACGATCTGCTTGACCGACATGCAGATCAAGACGCCTTCGCGATTAACTGGATGACGTTTGGTTCATCCAATCTTGAGAGTAGCGCAGGCCGGTTGGTGCTGGAAGCTTTCACGGGACGCGGCGCCGGCGATCGTGGCGTCAATCAACACGTGAAGATATTTTTCCGCCCGAATAAAGCTGGACGCGTCCTCAACCCCCACTATGTCGTGACCGAGAAACCCGCTGTTTCGGTCGATGGCAGACCTGTTCAATGGATGACCGAAGGAGTGGTGGCACCAGGCACGATCGTACAGGGTGACTGGCGTATCCATCATTATATCATCCGCAGTCGGGAGCACTGGACACGCCGTCTTGCACGCAGGCAGCCTGGTGGCCAAGCTCGCGACTGGGAAACATTTAAGGGCAACGATGCCAGTGAGATACCTGATTACCGTGCGCTTGCCTCAGCGCGCAAGGTTCATCAACGCCTGACAGAGCTGGGCTATACTTACAGGTCGGTTCCGACAGATGGCAGTGCCCTCCCGCTCACCTCGCCAGTTCAGTGTACGATTGATGAAGTAAGTGCGACTGTCATTCGGGGCTGGGCATACAACCCGCAGCATGAAGAGCCCACCGGACTGATCTTTCGTATTGATGGCCAAGCCCTACCGGAAATTTCCTGCACCGATATTCGACCGGATGTGGCTGCCACGGAACTGCGCCGCGAGAAAGTTGGCTTCCATATGCTAATGCCGTCGCGATACCTTGATGGCAGCCCACATACCCTCACGGTAACCGACACCGATGGCCAGAGAATACTGTTCATTCACAATCAGCGGCGGCTGGAGTCCAAGAGATTCAAGGTCAACGGCGCACCTGAGGTGATCAGCATGATTGACAGCCCGGCTGATGGTTGCCTGCGAGGCTGGGTTGCAGCCGCACCACATTGTCGTCCGGGACATTTCCAGACCCGCCAGCATATCAAGATCACACACAACAATCAGATCGTGGCAACCGGCATCGCAAACATAGCCAGACCCGACGTCGCTGCCGCGCACGATATTGATCGCCACTGCGGCTTCGCGATTGAGATACCGCTCGAATTTCGCCAAGGACCTCCAAAAACCTATCGCATCAGCCTGATGCCCGAAGATATCGATTTAAACGGTAGTCCGATCACCGCCGACCTGGATAACAGTAGTTATGGCAACGTGATCGCACGCATCTCCGCCATGCTGGATGACTGCTCGGAGCATCTGCGCAGAGCTGGTCGTCGAAGCCGCAAAGAGATTTAGGATAAGATCGCAGCTGTGCGAGACTTTGCAACAGCACAGATCCCCACGAGCGGACTAAGTATCACGAACTATGAGCCTTGGTTCGTCCTGCACCAGCAATCGATCCAACAACGTAGTCGACGGCGACGTCGCAGCGGCCCACTGGTATCCATTGTCTGCCCGGTGTATCGCCCCGCCCCCGAGCATTTCCGCTCGGCCATCTTGTCCCTGATGAACCAGACCTATCAGGATATCGAAATTCTTCTTTGTGACGACGGCGGCAAGGATCAGGCCGTAATCGATGTCATGGCAGAGCTTGCCCAGAGCGATTCACGCATTCGCTTCGTCGTGAATAGTGAGAATCGGGGCATCTCCGAGACGACCAATACCTGCCTCGACATGGCGACCGGTGAATGGGTCGCTTTCTTCGATCATGATGATCTGCTTGTTCCCCACGCAATCGAGGTCATGGTTGCCGCTGACCGTACAGGCCATGCCAACCTTATCTATTCAGATGAGGACAAGATCGACGATGCGGGAAACCTCTCTGAGCCGATGCTTAAACCGGCCTGGAACTACCGATATCTGCTTGGTGTCAATTACATCAATCACCTGACTATGATCCGCAGGGACATCCTGGATAAAGCTGGGCGACTTGATAGCGCGTTCAACGGTGCACAGGACCATGACTTTCTGCTTCGCTGCATTGAGTTCTGCTCACCACGCAGCATCGTGCATGTGCCAGCCGTCCTCTACCACTGGCGCAAAACGAGTTCTTCAACCGCATCCTCCATCGAGGCTAAGCCTTACGCAATCGCAGCTGGTGTCCGCGCTGTTCAAGCCCACCTTCATCGACGAAAAATTGCAGCAACGGTTTATAGCTATGGGCCTCGCACTTTTTATCGAGTGCAGGCTGATGTCGCGCCGCAGCAGAAAGTTGCCATTGTCATCCCTTACAAGGATCAGATGCACTTCACGCGCAAATGCGTGGAACGCCTTCTCAGACATAGCAAACGCCATGACATTCATATTTTTCTCGTTAATAACGGTTCAACCACACAAGATGCCACCAAATTTGCAGATGAAGTCAAATCTAATTGTCGCGTAACAATTCTCGAATACGACAGACCTTTTAACTACTCAGCAATCAATAATTTCGCTGTATCTATCGTACCGAAAGAATACGAGAACCTTATCCTCATGAACAACGACCTGTTCGTCAGCGATGATGACTGGCTCGACACTCTGATGGGGGAGATGGTTATCGATCCTACAGTGGGCATCGTCGGGGGTAAGTATCTGTTCGAAAACCGGACTGTGCAGCATTGCGGCGTTATTCTCGGTTTTGGAGGTGTGGCCGGACACGCCTTCGCTCATGAATCAGAATATTTCCCGGGCTATGGCGCCCGGGGCTTCATCACGCATCAGGTCTCTGCGGTGACTGCCGCTTGCCTTCTGATTCGTCGAGACATTTTCGACGCTATTGGGGGCTTCGATGAGAAAGACCTCACTGTCGCCTTCAACGACATTGATTTGTGTATCAAGGCGACGCAGGCTGGGTGGAAAATCATACTCACCCCGGACTTCGTGGCGGAACACCATGAATCTATCAGTCGCGGTCTTGAAGACAGCCCCAAGAAAATCGCGCGATTTGCCCGGGAACAACGCGCCATGAAGCGACGCTGGAAGAATATTCTGGGTCATGACCCATTCTTCCATCCGGCATTTGCCCGCGAGGGGCGTACGTTTCACGATCTCCACGCGCCTGCGATGGGGCAACGTCAAAAAGCCACCATACTGACGGCAGGTTCCTAGCCATGATGAAGCAACTCGCTTCACGCCGCCCCCTGATCCCGCGCCGATCCCTTTTCTGCGGCGCGGCCTGCACGGGCTTGGCAGGAATAGTTAACGCGCAAGGCCGCACGAATGCACGCAAGAACCCGATCGTTGCCTTGGGTGGTCTCCCCGGGTTTGATAAGCTAACCGATCCCGCGTCGCTTGCCAGATTGCGCGGCAATTCTCGTTTCAAACTTTACATCCACAACTCGGCGTGGCTCCGGCTGAATGATGCGCAACGACGTTCCGTCATCGCAAATAGTGGGGCAGCAGGCGTCAGCCCAGACATTGAGCTAGGTGGCTGGCCTGACCCTAAACACTGGTTCGACCACGAGTGGAAAAGGGATTATGCTTCTTTTCGCTTCCAACCCCGCCGCGGGCACGTCAATATCAACAAATGGAATACGTGGGGCGACTACACGACAATTGCCCGCGAAAACGGTTTTATTTCTTTGGCGCCGGTTGTCACCCCAAATCACGGACAATATGTGCGAGGTATGCTCTCGAGCGCCCCATACTGGAGTCTTTTCAGAGAAGCCTGCCGCCTCGGCGGCGGTGTTACGGCAGATATTCCGGTCGACTTCTATTTCCATCAACCGGAGGCGTATCGAACGTTCATTGCCGATGAGATCATCTGGGCAAAGACTTCCAATCTGTGGACCACTGCCATTCTGTCCCCGGGTGCAGCTTCACGAGATACCTTCATGAATCTATTGATGAGACAGGTCGCTGACTTGGCTGCCAGGGGTGCCTATCCAGACGAATATGTCGTCGAGAACTACAACACCATAAGCAAGCCCGGCATAGCTGAGCTCGCCGACGGTGATCTCCCCAATACACTCAATCACGCGGCCCTCTGGCTTCTCATCAACACCTGATACCTGCTAGAAGCAGGCGTTATCCTCATAATCCGGTAACCAACGATCCGCTTACGTCATGCGACGACGCGTCGCCTTGAGCATCGATAGTACCCTTGCCAACCATGCATCAATCCACCTGTCACGCTTACCTCAATCGCGGTATTGCAACTGGCCTGGCTGACACCCGGGTCATACTTTACGGTAAGTCCGGTCCCTGGAATCGCATTCTCCCCGAGGCCGTGTGGATCGGGAAATCGGAAGGGGCGCAGGCAAGGTTCAGGTTATTTCGTTTCAGGCAGACATCATGGATCACGCAATCGAGGCCGTCCGGCGTTTCAACCGCTTTTTTGTCCAGCATGTCGGTGCGCTGGATGCGCATTTTGCAGGGTCGGACATCACCCTCGCCGAAGCGCGTCTGATTTTCGAGATTGCGCGTCTGGAACACATACAGGGCACGCCCGTAACCGCCGCCGCATTGCAAAACTCCCTGCAGATCGACCGGGGGCAACTCAGCCGCATGATCGGCCGCCTGACCCGCTGTAACCTGATCCATCGCGATTGCCCTGAACATGACAGGCGTCTACGCCCGATTACACTTACCCCAGGCGGGCGTGAGATGCTCTCGGGCCTTGAGGAGCGCGTTCAGGGAGCTATTCGGACCACGCTGGCGGCCCTCGACCCCCTTTCGCGCTACGACCTCGTGACATCGCTCACCCATGCACGTTTTCTGCTGGCACCATCAGCCGACGCGTCTTTGACCCTGCGTGCCCCCCGACCCGGGGAAGTCAGCCTTATCGCCTCCCGTCAATCAGCGCTGTATGCACAAAGCCATGGCTGGGGACACAAGCTTGAATGTCTGATTGCCGAGACGGCATCACGCTTTCTGAGCGGGTTCGACCCGACACGTGAAGCCTGCTGGGTTGCCGATCTCGATCAGGTCATGGCCGGTGCCGTTTTCCTAACCGATGAAGGCGATGGTGTTGCCCGTTTGCGATTGCTGCATGTCGAGCCGTTTGCCCGCAGGCGAGGCATTGGCGATGCACTTGTGCAGCAATGTCTCGCTTTCGCCCATGAAAAGCACTACCGGCGCGTTATCCTGTGGACCCATACTGTGCTCGAAAATGCCCGTCGTCTTTACGCAAGAAACGGTTTTTCCTGCGTTGCGACCGCACCGCATGATCTGTTTGGCGTCCCCCTGCAGGGCGAGGACTGGATTTGCGAACTGATCACGCCTGACGCACAGACAAACAAGAAGCTCTGACGGTCTTGCAAGACAAGATATCAGGCCTCCTGGCCCCATCCCTCGCGCACGATATGACGCCCGTTATTCCGCTTCGGGCATACGCAGAACAAGAAAGCCCGGCTTGCCCTTCAGATAGGTTTGCAGCGGCGTATCCACGACTTTCATATTGGCCTTGAGCGATGAGGCATTACGGAACCAGAGCGTCCCGTCTTTCCAGATAGCAAGGCCGGTATGGGTTACGTCCAGACCAGGCAGGGCGGTATAAATACCGATCACATCGCCTGTATGGATTTTTCTGGCAATTTGCGGGGTAAGCGCCTCAGGCGGCAGCCATGCAATATCACGCGGGTGAATGGCGAGCCCCTTGATATAGACCCCGCCATCATCACGCTGATTCAGGTTTTTGCGCGTGACATGCGACTGCGATGACAAATCGCGCGTCATGTCACGGGCATTATGCGGTGCAAGCGCCACCCAGTCTGTCAGGAAATGCCGCCGGTTCAGATAGGTAACCTTACCATCGCGATAACGGGTTTTCTCAAGCACTGCGACAAACCCGGCCTCGTTACTGGAAAGCGAAAGTGCGCGCACAAGATCGATGAACGTGTAGCAATCGACCCCGTCAAAACGAATGACCAAACGCTCCGGTGTGTCGACACCACCAATCAGTGTATTGGCGATATAGGGCGTCCCGAGAAACAGCGCCGAAACCGTCGAGATACGATGCGTGAAACCTGCCGGGTCGACAGGCCGCGCCGGGACCTCAGCGCCTATCTGCGCTTCAATTTGGCCCAGCCTCGCCTGATCGGCAGGCGCGAAAGCTGTGTCGGCAGCCTGCGCGCTCAAGGGCAGAGAGGTCGCCATGCAGAGTCCCGCACATATCCTGACAACCCGTCCTGTTTGCGCCGAAAAACCCATTACAGCCCCCAATTCTTTGCACGATAATCCAGTGCGACAAGCTACCAGAAAAATCCGGACCCTATGGAATCGGACCGGCTCTCAAGCCCTGCCGCTTATAGTCGTTGATCTCTGCGGACCAATGGTAACGATAGCCTTGTCGATCCTGCGGATTCTACCCGGGCTGAAACTGCCCGCCCGCAGATTGCCCTCGATATCCTCCAGCGACAAACCGGCCGTTTCCGGCACAAGGCGATAAACGAAGACAAAGGACAGGAAATTGATTCCGGCATAGATCCACATCGTTGCGCCAATGCCAACTGCCTGCACCAGAGTGAGTGCTGTTCCGGTCACGAGCAGATTACTGCCCCAGAGCATCGCCGCATGCAGCGCCGTCGCCGGGCCGCGCATACCAAGCGGAAACAGCTCTGCCCCCAGCAGCCAGCCACAGATCTGGATACCGCCCGAATTAAACATCATGAAAAGCAGGAGGAAAGCCACAGTGGCGAGCGCGCCAAAACCCTGATGACTGCCCGACATGAAAGAAATGCCAAGCCCGATCAGACTGATGACCGAGCCCGGAATCATGATCAGCATCAGACGACGACGCCCGACGCGATCAACCAGAAAACACCCAGCCAGGGTGACGATGGCATAAACGAAAGCCACCCCGACGCTGGCCAGAAGGGCCGCATTTTTTCCAAACCCGGCATCGGACAGGAAGGTGGGAGAATAATAGATCATCATCTCCAGCCCGCCACATTGCGTGAAGAAAGCCACCCCCAGAGCAGCGATCAGCGCGGGGCGTGCCCAGGGCTGCGCCAACCCGGCCCAGCCGGAATTCACGGGATTGATTGACTGCCGGATACGCTCGATCTGGGTAAGCTCCTGCTGAATATCGAGCTTCGTATGTCGCACCCGTTCAAGAATACGCGCTGCCGCCGTCAGGCCCCGCTTTTCGGCAATCCAGCGCGGGCTGGCCGGCATGAACAGCATGACCATAAAAACCAGACCTGCCGGGATGGAAGCGACCGACGCCATACGGCGCCATGACCAGACATCGTGGTAATAATATCCAACGATATTCGCCAGAACGATCCCGACCCCGATCGCCACATTGAAGGTGGTGACCAGCGTGCCGCGATAACGGCTTGGCGATAATTCGGAAATGTACATGGGCACAACCTGCGTGGAACCTCCCACCGCGATGCCCAGCAGGAAACGTGCAGCGACAAGGCTGCCGATACTCGGGGCCATCGAGCACAAAATCGCCCCCAGGGCGAACAGGAACAGCACGACAAGGACGGTTTTCTTGCGGCCCAGATGCTCCGATGACCAGCTCGTGACCAGCGCCCCCACGACTGCGCCAGCAAGTATGGAGGCCGTCACGATTTCCTGCTGCGTGTGCGACAGCCCGAATTCACGCGTCATGAGCAAAAGCGCCCCAGAAATCACACCGGTATCATAGCCGTAAAGCCCACCGCATACTGCGGCGGCAAAAGAGGCCACCGCGAGAATGAGCCATGCGGACCGCCCCGGTGAGGTCTGCTCGACAATCGCCTCGATGCCAGCACGATCGGTATCACCCATGCCGGGCTGCCGCTGCTTTTTCATTCTTTTTCCCCCTTCTTCCGGGCGCGCGCCATCCTTCATGCCCAGGCCTGGCAACGATCGGGGTCGTTACCGGCTCGACAGCATGGGCGCAGCCCGCCGCATGGCGCAGGCCTTGTCGGCCCGCATACACGAAGCATGTCGTTTCAGTATTCCGGAAAAATCAGACCGGGCTGAACGCTGACAAGGGGGGCACACAAGGCCCCCCCATGCGCTCAGGAAAGCGCGATGAACAATCGCGCTTCAGCTCATCCAGTTGCCGCCATCGATATTATAGGTTTGCGAGACGATATAATCGGCATCCTTCGAGGCCAGAAACACCGCAAGCCCCCCAATCTCGTCAGGACGCGCCATACGTCCGAACGGTACCGATGCGCCAACGATCCGCTTCTTTTCACCAAGAGGCAGGTTCTCGTACTGGGCAAAGCGGCGGTCCACGTCATCCCAGTGCTCGTTATCGACCACGCCCGGTGCAATGGCATTGACGTTGATGCCGTATTTGATGAGATCGAGCCCGGTGCTCTGGGTGAGAGAAATCACGGCTGCCTTCGAGGCGCAGTAGATCGCCACCAGTGGCTCGCCACGGCGACCGGCCTGCGAGGCAAAATTGATGATCTTGCCGCCATGACCCTGCGCGATCATCTGGCGTGCGACCGCCTGAAGCGTGAAAAGCAGCCCTTCGACATTGACGGCAAACACGCGATGGTAGCTTTCGCGCGTAATCTCGACCGTCGGAGCGAGATCGAACAGACCGGCATTATTGACCAGAATATCGATACGGCCATAACGCGCGATAATGGCCGCCAGTGCGGCATCGATGGACTCCTGTCGGGTTACATCGAGTGCAACGCCAAGATGATCGGCACCGAGTTCGGCGGCGGCGCCGATCGCACCTGCCTCGTTCAGGTCACCGATAACAACGTGCGCACCTTCGCGTGCATAGCGCTCGGCAAGAGCGCGGCCGATACCGCGTGCGGCACCCGTAATAAGCGCAACACGATCCTGCAATGGCTTGCCCTGAGGGGCGGTGGTGGCATTCATGTCGTGATTCCTATGGTCATCGGATGATGACGGATGGGTAAGTTGAGTCAGGTAAAGTCAGACAGGCTGTGCTGGCCTTGCGGGGTCCTTGTTTCTCCAGGTCCCCGCACCAGGCACACGATTCAAAGCGTCTCGTAACGTTCGAGCACGTCGCGAACCGACCGGATCAGAAGAGCCCGAGGCTCGGCGGCAAGCGCACCCGATTTCACGCGCTCGAAAAGCCGGGGCAGATACTGGCTGATCATGGTTTCAGGAATGGATATTTGTTCAAGCGACTGGATCAGCGCTGTCACGGCCTGTTCGGCGGCCGGTTCGGGCCAGTAATAGCGGATTCGGTCGCTATAGCTGAAATGGCGCAGGATGCGCTGCTCCATCGCATCGCCATGATAATGGCTCTGCCAGTTGGCAGGCGCATCGAGCATGGTCTTTTCCATTGTCCCGACCAGCGAGACCGCCTGTGGGTCGATGAAGCCACGTATGGCGTCCAGCCCGTAAAGCGTCTCGCGCAAGGCAAAGCTCAGCTCCGGCCCGACCTTCAGGATACAGAACCCGTCCTGCTTCAGTCGTGCCAGCGCCGTGCCCGGCTGATAGTCGGTCGAATGTGCCTCGAAAACCAGACCCGGCAGACGAGCCAATGTGGCAACAAGCGCGCTGGCCTGCTCGGGCTGATAAATGACCACATCCTCATGGCCAAACTCCACACCGGGCTGCACCACGATGCCAATCACGCGCGACCAGGCCTCGGGCACCGCCTCGCGAAAGGCTTTTTCATGCACCTGATAGGTTGCACGAACCGCTTCCGGTGTGGTGGGCGTAACGTGATCGAGGGCTTCGGTCGCCCCGCCCGGTGTGGGAATTTCCGTACCGATCACATAGACGGACCGCCCCGGTGCGACGGATTCGGCTCGCTTGGCCAGCATCACGGCCCGCTCTGCCACAATGGCATCAGGCAGATGCTCGGCCTCACCCTTGCAACCCATGCTGGCGTCGAGATGCAGCTTGGTAAATCCTGCCTCGGCAAAAGCCGCAATCATGTCGGAGGCTTTTTGCAGGGCCTGTTCTGCCGGAAGCGACTTCCACGGATTGGGACCGAGATGATCCCCGCCCAGAATGATCTGCTCACGCGCAAAGCCCAGCCGATCGGCGATACCGTATACGTAATCGCGAAAATCGGCAGGCGTCATGCCGGTATAGCCGCCCTCCTGATTGACCTGATTGCAGGTCGCCTCAATCAGCACGGCCTTGCCATGCGATGCCGCATGAAGAAGGGCGGCCTCAATGACAAGCGGATGAGCCGAGCATACCGAGGTGACAGCTATCTTGTCGCCCTGATCGAAACGCGCCCGCAATGTCGAGATGAGCGAACCGGTCATGCTTTTTCTCCCGTGTTCTGGCCTGCAATAAGCTGATCGAGCGCCGCGAAATCGGACGTACCTTCCATCGGGCCGAAAAACGAAACGGCCCTCGCCCCGGAGGCACAGGCATAGCGCAACGAGTCTTCGCGCGTCTTGCCGAGCAGGCGGCATGTGACATAGGTCGCGCCAAAGCAGTCACCCGCGCCTGTCGGGTCGATTTCCTGCGCTGGAAACGGCGCACCATGGACGGTCTTGTCGGCGCAAAAGCAGGTCGCGCCCTCACTGCCCTGTTTGAGCACGATTTCAGAAACACCCATGTCGAGGATCTCGGCAATGGCGGCCTCCTGCGTGGTGCCACTGCTGAACAGGAGCAGCTCGGGACCGCTTGGCAGGAAGATGTCGCATTCCTGAAGCATCAATTGCAGGGCTGCCCGCATATCGGGGATGTCGAGCATTTCCTTGCGGATATTCGGGTCGAATGAAACGGTTCCACCCTGCGCCTTGACCTGATGCACAGCGGTCGTCACGGCATCGATGATCGGGAAGGAAAACAGTGAGGACCCCATGACATGGACATGGGTCGCGCGCTTGAGCAGTCCACGCGCTGCCTCGTGGAGGCCCGTTTGCGAGCAGGCAGACTGGCGGATGTTATAGACGAAATCGCGACTGCCATCGGGCCGGTAGCGCACAAACGCACTGCCTGTTGCAAAACTGTCCACGCTCAGAATGGCGGAAACATCGACACCATCACGCCTCAGGCGCTCGATATTGAGCGTGCCGAAATCATCACGCCCGACCGCCGAGACAATACCGCACTCCACACCCAGACGAGCGACCTGATCAATGAAGATCGCCGGTGCGCCCGAAGGGTAAGGCCCCTTGAGGGCCATCGGTTCAAGAAAACCCGTCCCCTGGGTCTCGGCCATGATCTCGACCACAATCTCACCGATTGTGATGATGCAACGCGGCGCGTCCGGGGACTGGTCCATCAGAAAACTGGATGCCATGATCGGTTATCCATCGCAGGGGAAGACAGAAGGTAAGAAAAAGGGCCCAGCGGGGTGCTCAGCCGGAGGGTGCGGTGTCATCTGCAAAAACCGACCAGTCCTCACACAGCACCGCGCCATCGGGCGGTGTGCCCCCATGCAGAACCGACATGGTTTTGCGCCAGGCCAGAACATGACCATCCTCGTCCGACCGATCGAGACGGTCAGTCAGCAAAAAGACCTGCCGCGCCCGGATGATGGCACTCTCCAGACAGCTGCCTGTCTGATCGAGACAGGTGAAACCCCGCTTGCTGATCTGGGCTGCCGAAATGACCGCAAGATCCAGATCATAGAAAGACAAGGCATGATCGGCAGCGGGGCTGATCAGCGGGTATCCCAGCCGGTCATACTCGCCACCTAGCAACGAAACCGCCGCATCGCTGGTCCGGCTCGCCATATGGTAGGTTTCGAAGCTGTTGACGACGAAACGCAGGTTTTCGGCCGTCGCATAGACCGGCACGAAAGAAGCGGCCTGGGTGTTATCCAGAAAAACGCACTGCCCTGGCTTGAGCCTGAAAGCAACAGCGCGCGCCAGGGCCCGGGCCTCATACAGGGTGGGCCCCTCATCCAGAGGCGCATCGACAGCATAATCGTGAGCCGGCTGAGCACCACCATTTGTTCTGATGACGAGATTCTGGCTTTGCAGATAGGCAAGGTCTGACCTTATCGTCACCATGGAAACGTCGAACTGACTCGCCAGCGCCTCGGTCCGTATGAATCCGGCGCGCCTTACGGCATCGACAATTCCCAGACGGCGTTTGAGAGTCGCGCTGTTCACGCCCATCGACATGGTCAAGAATCTTTCAAAACGAAAACCTATCTTTCGTTTTGTAAGTCATCGTCTTTTGCTTGTCAGCAGTTAAGACGGGCCATCACAGGTTTGTGTCAGGATATGCACATTGGTCCGTTATCATCGGGTCAACCGCTGAGCCGAAAACCACCCTATCGCCCTGCGCCTCGAACGCTCAGAAGCCCCTTGATTGCCGCATGCTGTAACAGCAGGATCGTCTTGGCATCCAGAATACGTCCGTCATCGATCATGCGCAGGGCTTCAGGGAACGCGACTTCCATCACATCGATTTCCTCACCCTCTCCCTCCAGGCCGCCGCCCGGCCCGATCCGCATCCCGGGCCTGTAAGCCCCGGTGAAGAAATGGATGCGCTCGGTCACCGATCCGGGGCTCATATAATAGCACCCTATGGGGGTTATCTCACCAATCTCGACTCCCATTTCCTCACCAACCTCACGGCGCATGGCGGTGGCCGGGTCATCCTGATCGAGCAGGCCACCGCAAACCTCAATCAGATCCTCACGATGCCCTGTGACATACGCTGGAAATCGGAACTGTCGGGTAAGCAGGACCACCTGCCTCTCGTCATCGTAAAGCAGGATCGCGGCCCCATCGCCACGATCATACGTCTCTCGCGTAAAGACCTGAGTCGTGCCGTTCCTGCGTCGATAGCTCAGCGTGTAACGTGTCAAAACGCCCCAGTCATTGGCCAGAAGCCGGGTCGAGAGGATCGTGATACGATCATCTGGACATTTGCCGGGCACAACCTCGTCACCAAAGCGATCAGGCTTGTCAGGAGGCGTTCCTGTCATGGCGATCAATCCCTCTGCCCGACTCTGCGTGTCACGGCCTGCGCCCGCAAGCTCACATCCCCTACCCTGCCCGGGATCGGACATCCGGGTGAGAACAACCTTCGCACACCCTGCCTCGCATAGGGAACTCGGGGCTGCATGGCATGGATAGGAAACAGGTCTGACGCGGCATATCGAGGGCCGGTTGGCCGCATCGCGGCGATGGAAAGGCTCAGACTGTCTCGTGCGTCGAGCCGGGATGACCGGCCCCCGGTGGCATAACGGTCGCGACTGCACCGGGAAGCATGACGCCGGGTGCCGCACTATCGGCAACAGGTTTGCGGCTGCGTACCAGCCAGTAGCAGATACCGAGAGACAGGACCGAGGCCGACAGCGCCAGAACCCCCATGACATCCACTGCGCTCAGGTCGAGCACGATGAATTTGCGCACGGTCGCCATCATGCCGATCAGCAGTACGGAACGCATCCTGACCAGGCTATGAGAGGGTGTATCCGGTGCAACGAGAATGGAATGTTTGAACTCCAGCGCAATCAGCACTGTAAAGCAAAGGCCGAACAGCGATTGCAGGACAGCCGGGTTGGATGGAACCAGCGTTGCCGAGCGCACCATCTCGAAAACAGCATAGACGACATGCACAAGCCCAAGCGTCGCCACGGCCATGACGCAGAGCGTGAGAATCAGCATGGCGCATTCCTCGAACAGATCGAAGAGCGTTGAGACCTTGAAGAAACCGGGGATACTTTTGATCATGGGCTGTCGATAATATCTTGGTGAGGAGTAAGCCCTCACTCTTACCAGAGCCGCAAAGACACATCACCAGCAGAATAGTTGTCTTTTCGTAATATCACCCGCGTGATATGAAAATAATATTCAAAATATAAACATGATAAATTTTATGTTTTACTATCATAATATAGATAATATATTTTTATACATCAAAATCATAATAATGACCCTTTCCTGTCTTTGAACAAACCTTACAGAGCCGTCATTCTCGAGGCTTCCAGCCTTACGCGTTGCACGGTTCCGGCTTGGGACAATCGCTTCGGAGGAGGGCATCCGGCGCCACTCTGAAGCACAACAGGCACGACCTGCATTTCCCTCCAGATGTCCGGGGCGTTTTCTCCCTCTTGCCAAAGACAGGTGTTGCGGTGGAAATCGCTCACCATGCGCAAACTCGACCCCTTTCTGCTCAGTCTGATCGCCGCCATCGTGCTGGCCACCTTCCTCCCCTGCTCGGGGCCTGTGGCGGTCATCCTTTCGAAACTGACCACATTGCTTATCGCCCTGATGTTCTTTCTGCAGGGCGCGAGGCTCAAGCCCGAGGCCGTGCTGGAAAGCGTACGTGACTGGCGGCTTCAGGGCAGCGTGCTGTCCTGCACGTTTCTGCTCTTTCCCGTGCTGGGTCTTGTGCTTCATGCCCTCATGCCGGGTCTGCTCAAGCCCGATATGTGGCATGGGGTGCTTTTTCTGTGCTGCCTGCCCTCAACCGTGCAGAGCTCGATTGCGCTGACCTCTATCGCGAGAGGCAATGTGCCTGCCTCGATCTGTGCAGCCACGTTGTCGAACCTGCTCGGTATTGTGGCCACGCCTGTTCTGGTTGGGCTGATCGTGCAGAAAGGCAATATCTGGTCGGCCCACGCCATTGTGGATATCGCAACCCAGCTTCTGCTGCCCTTCGGCATCGGGCAATTGCTGCACAAGCGCCTTGGGGCCTGGGCGCACCGCAACAAGAAACTGCTCTCGCTCAGCGATCGCGGCTCCATCGTGCTGGTGGTCTATACGGCGTTCAGCCATGCCGTGGTGGAAGGAATCTGGCATCGCGTATCGCTCCCTGACCTTGCCCTGACCGCCGGGCTCGATATCGTGCTTCTGGGGCTGGTTCTGCTCCTGTCGCGCCTGATGGGCCGTGCTCTTGGCTTTTCGGAAGAAAGCAGCATCTCGCTCATGCTCTGCGGCTCGAAGAAGTCGCTCGCCACCGGTGTGCCGATGGCCAATATCCTGTTTCCGATGTCCGTGGTCGGCACGGTCGTGCTGCCCCTCATGATGTATCACCAGATCCAGCTTTTCGTTTGCACGTTGCTGGCTCGACGCCTGGCCTCTCGTCCAGAGGCGTAACGCACAGATACCAGGCGCAGGGCTGGAGCGGCGCTTCCTATCCGGACGCCGTCACCCGCACGCCTTTCCTTACCGCTCTTTCATGGGAAACGCTGGCGACATCAGGGGTTAACCCTCTCATGCGCCGGTTTTGCGACATCACGGCAACGTGATAGCAAAACGCCCCGTCGTTTCGAGTGAAGAAGGAAAGCCTGTGATCAAGCAAGACTATGTGCACTCCATGTCGAGACTTCTCGCATGGTTCGACTGGCTCCCGCCATCAGTGGCGTCAACACTCCTGCTGGTTGCCGCCGCGCTCATTGCCCTGCTTTTCAGTCGCCTGATTACCGAGGCGTTGCCGCGTCTGCCGGGACTGCGTCGCATCGCCTTCATTCACGAGACAATCGCCAGGCTGCAAAATCATGTGCGCCTGCTGCTGATGATCGTGGCGGCCTCTGCAGCCCTGCCGGCCACGACGGGTTTTGCCCCCACCACCATCCAGTTTCTGGCGCATTTCTTCGCTTTTGCCGTGATCATCACCATCGGTTTCGGGCTGATCAAGGCGTTCCGCTTCGGCACTGACAAATATCTCGATCGCATCGCCAACCGCGAGCATGTGGATGACATCACGGTTCGCTCGCATCAGACCCAGATCCGCATCCTGCGCCGCCTGATCGAGATTACCTGCGGGGTGATCACCGTGGGTGCCGCGCTCATGGTGTTCGAATCCGTGCGTCAGTATGGCGTGTCGCTGTTCGCCTCGGCAGGTGCCGCCTCACTGGTCGTCGGTCTCTCGGCCCGTCCTGCCCTGTCCAACCTCATTGCAGGCATCCAGATTGCCATCACCCAGCCCATACGCATGGAGGATATGCTGATCCTCAATGGTGACTGGGCCTATGTGGAAGAGATCAACGCGACCTACGTGGTGCTGCGTACATGGGATCGCCGACGCTATATTGTCCCCATTGCCTATTTCCTTGAGAACCCGTTCCAGAACTGGACGCACAGCTCTCCTTCGCTCATCGGCTCGCTGTTCTTGTGGCTCGATTATCAGACGCCGGTCGATGAGGTCCGTCGCCTCTTTCACGAAGAGCTTGAGAAATCTCCCGACTGGGACCGCGACATGAGTTCGGTTGGCTGTCAGGTGGCTGACAGCAATGCGCAGGTGATCTCCATCCGCCTCATTGCGGGTGCTTTTGACGCCAATGGCATGTGGAATCTCTGCTGCGACCTGCGCGAGCGCCTGCTTAAGCGCCTGCGTGAGGAACTCCCGCAAGCCCTGCCACGTGGCCGGACGGCTATCGTGCCCGGCGCACCCGCTGAGCCTGCCTGGCCTGACTCGCTGGTATCACCTCCGGTCAACCGGCCCGGTCCGGGCGGCGTCATGGGCAGTGGCCAGTATAACGGGCCCGATATCCAGACACGCCGCTGACCCTGACCGCTGCGACACTGGTTGACGTCGAACAGGATCAGACACGCGTTCCATAAGGATCAGCGCTTCATCAGCGGCGCTGATCATCACGCCACAGGCCCTGATGAAGGCTCACCGAGGCGCCCTTGGGATAAATCCTTCGTGAGGCCAACATGCCTCACCGGCAGTTTCCCAGCATAACACGCACTCTTCACGGGGCCCGGCGTGAAAAATGATGGTTTTCGATCAGTTTTTCACCCTGCCGCGACAGACGTTCTGCCTAGGGTCTCGCAGTCGAACCCGACGCTGACACAAGCCTCTCGCCTGCGTATGCAAGGGAGCAAGCAGCCAGAGCGGGTTTGTCCTGAAGGAGGAGCCCAAAGGTGAAACTGGTTCTCGACCCCTATATGCAGCGCCATCTCTCTTTGCCCGATATCGCCCGTGCGACGGCGGGATACGGATTTGATGGCATCGAGCTCTCGCCCCGTGCCGATTTTCTGGACTGGTGGGTGATGCCGCGTGCCACGTCCCAACGCGTACGCGACTTCAGGAAAGCGCTGCGCGATAACGGAACCGAGCTCACCACGCTCCAGCCCATGTATCGCTGGTCCAGCCCGATCGAGGAAGAACGTCAGGCCGCCATGCGCTACTGGCGCCGCGCCATCGAGATTGCCTCGGAAATGGAATGCAGGATCATGGTGTCCGAGTTCGGTCGCGGCACCTCACCCGAACGCGCAGCCGGTCTGCCGCCCGGTGTCGCCACGCCCGAAACCTGCGAAGCCGCTTTCTGGCGCTCTATGGATGATCTGGTGCCCCTGCTGGAGCGCTCGGGCATCATGCTCTCTCTCGAACCGCATCCGGAAGACTGGGTCGAAACCTTCCATCCGGCCATCGATATCATCCGCAATATCGGCTCGGACGCGGTCAGGATGTCCTACATCGTGCCGCACACCTTTTTTTACGGTGAGGATATGGCGGCCATGCTGCGTGAGGCGGCAGATATTCTGGTGCACATCCGGGTGGCCGATACATTTGACCACCGCAAGTCGTCAGAGCTGCGCTACATCGTCAACCCGCCGGGCGCAAAGGTGCGGGTGCACCAGCATCTCGATATCGGGCAGGGCGAAATCGACTGGACTACGTTCTTCGACACGCTGGCCGAAATCCGTTTTGACGGGGTTCTTTCCTCCTGTGTGTTTGCCTGGGAAGACAGGGCAGAGGACTCTACGCGCTTCATGCTCAGCACCATGCGCAAGGAACTGACCCAACGCGGCATGATGTGACGATGCACGCCCCCGGCGCGGCCTACCCCAGTACCGCGCCGGATGTCAGATGTCCTTCGGCAGGCGCTGCACGCGCGAGCGCAGAAGCTGTTCCTCGAAATCGAGTTCCTGCTGCAGTTCCCATTCTGTCTGATCGTTGATTCCCCGCTCCACAAACAGCCGGTGCAGGGTCTGGCGCTGGGCCCGCAGCAGCAGCAGACGGGTCGCGAGCTCCAGCCTCTCCCGGCGCAATGACAGGCTGCGACTCATGAGCGAAGCCTGTGGCGCCTCATCGATCTGGCTCAGGCGGTTCTGATAATTCTGCTCCAGCCGGTCCAGCACATCAATCCTGAGCGCATTATCGGCTGGCTCCGCCTGGCTGTCCTGTGTGCAACGCGTCTTTTCATCATGCAGAAGGGTAACGGCCGTATGGAGCAGGGCCTGACGGGCCGTATTCTCCTCTGCCGCATGGCGCTCCATGCCGCGTTTGGGCAGAAACAGGATACAAAGCGGCATGAGTAGCCCGGCACCGACTAGCGAGATTACAATGACTCCAGCCGCGATGGTGATCAGCAGGTCACGTGAGGGAAACGCCCCCATGTCACTCCCGAGCGCAGGCAATGACAATACAGCCGCCAGTGTCACGGCCCCGCGCACCCCTGCAAAGGTGAGCAGTGCGGATCCCAGAAAATCGGGCCAGACAAACGGCGTATGGCTCCATCGGGCCACGAGCCAGCGGCGCAGGATGGAGCACCAGATACCGATGAAGCGCAGCAGGGTCATGATCAGATAGATCGCGCCGATCAGGGCTAGCAATTGCAGGATGGAAACCTGCCGCTCATGCGCCATCTGCACCCCACCCCGCATCAGCGCCGGCAATTGCAGCCCGAGCAGCAGGAAGATGAGCGCATTGAATATGTAATTGACCATACCCCAGACCGTGGTGGCCTGAAGCCGCGTGGCGGTATTGGTCTCCTCGATCATGCCCATCATCTTGATGACCATGCACGCCGCAACAGAAGCCAGAATACCGGAGCAATGCACCCGCTCGGCCACGATATAGGTCACGAAAGGCAGCAGGATCATGAGCGTGATCTGCAAGGGCGGGTCATCAAAGCCGCGTCGTAGCAGAATCCGGTTGAGGCGCGCCGAGACATAGGCAATGACCGCCCCGATCGCGAGGCCACCAAACGCCACGAGCAGGAATGAATCGAAGGCCTGACGATAGGAGAATTCCCCCGTCATGGCGGCCGCCGTGGCGAAGCGGAAACAGACCAGCCCGGAAGCATCATTGAACAACGCTTCACCGGAAAGCACATGGATCATCCGCTCTGGCACATGCTTTCCCGCCAGAAGGCTCGACACCGCCACCGTATCGGTGGGTGAAAGTGCGGCGGCAAGCGCAAAACAGCAGGGCAGATCGAGCGTCGGGATCAGCCAGTGAATGGCGTAGCCACAGCAGATGGTGCTGAACACGACCAGCCCGAAGGCCAGAAAGAAGATCGTGCCGCGCAATTCATGGAATTCACGCAGTGGCATACGAAACGCATCGGCAAAAAGCAGTGGCGGCAGAAAGACCAGCATGAAAAGGTCAGGGCGCAGGCCGATCCTGACGCCCAGAAGGGCCGCCGCCACACCCAGAACGATCTGGATGAGCGGCAGGGGAATGCGGGTTTTCAGCGCTTTGGCCAGCAGACTGCTTGCCGCAGCGAACAGGAGAAGAATCAGGATATTATCGGCAGGAATCATGACTGAGGCGACTTCCGGGTGTCCCGCCGCACGGCATGCAGCGCTTCCTTCTTTCCGACGGCGCGCAACGCCCATGAATGCGCTACAATGCGGTAATGAGCTCGTTCCGCTTTCTGCACGCCGCCGATCTTCATCTCGATAGCCCACTTCGCGGGCTTGAACGTCATGACGGTTTGTCCATGGAGCGCATACGCGATGCCTCGCGACGAGCACTCGACAACATGGTGGAGATCGCCATCTCCCATGATGTGGCGTTCGTCGTCATTGCGGGGGACCTGTATGACGGCAACTGGAAAACGATCAGCACAGGACGCTACATGGCCCAGGCGCTGGGCCGGCTTATCCGGCACGGCATCCGCGTCTTTCTGCTTCAGGGCAATCATGATGCCGCTTCGATCCTGACGCGCGACCTGCCATTGCAACAGGGGATCGACCGTTTTCCCTCGCGCAAACCGGGCAGTTTTCTCATCGATTCCCTTGGCGTCGCCCTGCATGGCCAGAGTTTTGCCGATCGCCATGTCCCGCATGATATGACCCCTGCCTATCCCGCACCGGTGGAGGGATATTTCAATATCGGGGTTCTGCACACGTCACTTTCAGGTCATGGCGAGCACGAGACCTATGCCCCCTGCACGCCAGACGGATTGCGTGCCAAAGCCTATGATTACTGGGCGCTGGGCCACGTCCATGAGCGCATGATTCTCGATAACGGCACGCCCATCGTCTATCCCGGCGTGCTTCAGGGGCGTCACATACGCGAAACAGGCGAGAAAGGCGTCGTGCTCGTCACGGTCGAGAATCACCGTGTGACCTCGATCGATCCACTCCCCTGCGATGTGGTGCGCTGGGTCGAAACGCGTTTCGACTGCGCCAATCTCACCCATGAGCCTGATCTGCATCAGCATCTCGGGACCCTGTTTCAGGATATCGCCCGCGCTCATCCCGATCATCTTTGCGTGCTGCGTCTGGTCCTGTGCGGCCAGACCGCCCTGCATGACACGCTCAGGCGTCAGGGGGCGTCGCTACGCGAAACAATCCAGCATCTTGCGGCCATGAGTGGCGGCGAGATCGAGCTGGAAAAACTCGTTCTGGACACAGCCCCGCTTACCGCGCCGGGTTCAGGTACTCCCGATGGCGTCCTGCCGGATGACAGCGCCCTTTCTGCCCTGATCCATCGCGCCACGCAGGACGCGGCACTTCTGGACGATATCAGCCGCGATCTTGATCTGTGCCTCAAGACGCTGAATCTCGGTGAGATCGCGCCCGATTCCCTGCTCGATCATATCGAGCGGCGCGACTGGGCCGCGATCCTGCCGGGGCTGGAAAATGCGCTTTGTGAGAAGCTCTCCGGCCATTCGGGGAACGAGGCCTCCCATGAGGCGGAATACGATCCCAAGGGCCTCTCCACCTTGCGTGGCGGTACGCAGGGAGAGACGCCATGAGAATCGCGCAGCTTGATCTGATCCGCTATGGCCGCTTTGCCGACCGCCACTACGATTTCACGGCGTCTCAAACTGATCTGCACGTGCTGTACGGGGCGAATGAGGCAGGAAAATCCACGACACTACAGGCGATAGGCGATCTGCTTTTCGGCTTTCCGCACAACAAGGCACAGGACTGGCGTTTCGATGCTGCCCAGCTGCGCATCGGCGGTGTGATGGAGCATGACGGGCACTCTTTCGGCGCGATCCGCAAGCGCGGCACCAAGCAGACCCTTCTGGCCCCCGATGGCACGACACCGCTTGATGAAAACGGGCTCATCCGTTGTCTCGGCGGCGTGGACCGTGCAGCGTTCGAGCGCCAGTGGAGCCTCGATCATCAGCGCCTGCGCCTTGGTGGCGATGCCATGGCACGTTTTGAGGATGATCTGGGCCAGCAGCTTCTGGCCGCGGGGTTCGGGCTTGAGAACGTTCAGTCTGTGCTCGACCAGCTTGACGCTGAATCAGGTGCTCTTTGGAAGAAGAACGGACGCGGCACACGGCTCAATGCCCTGCGTACGCGCCTGACCGATGCCCGCACACGCCTGATCGCCGCAGAAAAGGACAGCCAGCGCTGGACTGCGCTCAACCGCGAATCTGATGAGGTGGCAGCGTCACTTGGCCAGATCCAGGCCCTGTTGCGCGAGACCCTGGCCGAGCGCAGTGGGCTCGAGCGCCTGACCCGGCTGCGAGGCGACCTCGAACGACATGCTGCCCTGACAGCCTCGCTGGAAGCTGAACCACTCCCGGTTTTCTCGCCCAATGATCACACCCTGTTTGACGAACAATTGGGGCGTCTTGTCGCTGCGCAGCAAAAAGCCGACCGGCTGGCGGAGCTGCGCGAAAGCCTTATCTCCATGCGGGCGGCCTGCACTCCCGATCTCGCCCTTCTATCCCATGAAGCGACAATCGACGCGCTGGAAAGGCAGGAGCGCGACCTTGCCCCGGCAAGACGTCGCTGGCCCGAGCAGGAGAAGACACTGGCCGATCTCGATTTCTCACTGCGTCGCGAAGGGCTGCGCGGAGAATACGAGGAAATTCTTTCAGCCCTTCCCACACCTGAATACCTCGCAAGGCTGCGCCCCCTCGCCCTGCGTCACGACATGCTGATCCAGCGCGAGGCCGAATCCCGTACGGCGCGTCTCGCCGCCGAGGAGCGTCTCGCCTTGGCAAAATCGCGCGCCGGCGCTGAGGAAACACGCCCGCTTTCCTCGCTGCTGATCGCCCTGCAGCAGGCTGAAAGGCGCGATGGCATCGACGCCGAACTTGCCAGCCTCGATCGTGAGAAACAGGCCGCAGAGACCTCCCTCGCCCAGTCATGGCGCGACCTCGCCCCCTGGCAAGGCACGATCGACGTGCTGCAGGGCATGGCTATCCCCGATGCCCCCTCACTGGAAGCGCAGAGCCTTTTATTCCGTGATTTCAAGAGCCGCGATGCGGCTCTGGGCGAAACACTCGACACTGTCGGTCATGCTTTGGCACGGCAAAATCTCGCCAGAACCCATCTGGAGCAACGGCAGATCGTCTCGCTCGGCGCTCTGAAAGAAGCGAGAGCCCAGCGCGACACCCTGTTCGAGGCCTTCGCCCATGATTCCCGTGACAGATCAGCACGCAGTGCCTTCATCGAGGCACGCGACCATGCCGATCATCTGGCCGACAAACGCTTCGACGAGGCTGAGGAATCGGCCAAACTCACCCAGATCGAACAGGAGATCGAGCGCCTTTCCCTCGATCGTGCGCATCTCGTCACACAGCGCGATGCCCTTGGGGCGGAAACCGAAAAGACGACCGCATCCTGGCATGAAGAATGTGCAAATCGTGCCCTGCCGGTGCTTGAGCCGGAACGGTTGCGCGGCTGGCTGGCCCTGCGTGCCACGGCACTCAGGAACCATGACGCCCTGCAGCAGGTGATCATGCGCTGGACCGAACGTACCGCCCAACACAGCACTGCGCTCGACATCCTGCGCAATGTCCTGCCTGACATGCCAGACTTCACCCTTGTCAGCGATGCGCTGGTCTGGGCTCAGGCACGCCGCCAGACCTGGCAGCATGAAGCCGATCGTCTGGCCCGCATCCGGACCGATATCGAGCAGGAACAGCGCAGCCTGGAGAGCGAACTCAGAAAAGCCCAATCCCTGCACGACGAACAGGCCGCGCTGAAAGAGGAATGGTCATTGCAGGCCGGTACCGACAGCAGCACAACGGCAATCATCCCGCTGCAATCGGTAGAAGCCATCGACCGTCTTTCGGCCCTGCGCGGTGCTGCAAGCGAAGCGGCCCGATTGCATCAGGCCCTGAAGGCCCAAAAACAGGCTGATAACGCGCTCCGCCGTGCCATTGCCGCCTTCGCCAAAAACCTGCCGGGGCATGAAGCACTCAGCCATCTCGACAGCGCAGCCTGTCTCGACCGTCTTGCCACCCTGCTGCGCACTGCCCGGACGGATCGTGACAAGGCAGCCGCTCATGATGCCGATCTGACGCGAAACCTCACAGCCCTCAACGAGGCACGGAACGCCTGCGACGTGCTGCGGCAGGCCTTCCTCTCTTTCGCCCGCAGGATGCCGGATTACGAACCCGCAACAGCGAGCGTGGATGCGGCCATGATCGAAAAGCTTCGCGTGCGGATCACGCATGAAAAAGCCCGGCAGGCAGCGCTGGATGAAAAAACAGCCCTTGAGCGCCGTATCGCTCTGGAGCGCGATGCCCCCGGTCTCGATCAGCTTCAGGAACAGGCCAGAACCCTGCCGCCCGATTTCGTAAGCCTCCGCCTCTCTGAACTCACGAGTGACTATGAAGCCACCGAGCGCCGCCGTGAGGAGAACCTCAAACGTCAGGGTGAATTCGCCAATGACATGCGCCAGATCGAACAGGCTCATAATGCCCGTGATGCCGCCCTGGATATCGAGACCTGCCGCACCGAGATGGCTAATGCCGCCGAGGCCTGGGCCAGCGCGCGTATCCAGTCGATGATCCTGAGCCATGTGGCGCGCCTTCAGCGCGACGAGAACACCAACCCCCTGTTGAAATCGGCAGAGTCCATATTTACCGCGCTGACCTGCGGGCGATATCGCAGGCTTACCATCGCCGAGGATGGCAAGGCGCCTGAACTGGCTGCGATGCTGGAAGATGAAAAACTGATCCGCCCCGGTGCCATGAGCGAAGGCACACGCGACCAGCTCTTTCTGAGCCTGCGACTTGCGGCCCTCGATCAGGCGCAGGCGCGCGGCATCACCCTGCCTTTCATTGCCGATGACCTGTTCATCACCTTCGATGAGGCCCGTGCCGAGGCCGGTTTCAGAACGCTCGCCGCGCAATCGCAGCGCAACCAGATCCTGTTTCTGACCCATCACGCCCATCTGGCTGACATGGCCGCCTCATTTGGCGCGACACGACACAGCGTATAGGCTGAGGCACATGGATTATCGTACGATCTTCATCACCGGCGCGGCCTCGGGTATCGGCCGTGCCCTTGCCCTTGCGCTCTCTGCGCCCGATTGCGTCCTCTACCTTGCCGATTGCAATGCCACCGGGCTGCAAGCCACCCGGCAGGGCTGCATGGAGAAAGGGGCAACCGCCCACATCACCTGTCTCGACGTGACGGATCGCGAGGCGATGACGCAATGGTGTGCACAGGACCCGGAACGCGATGTCGATCTTGTTCTGGTCTGCGCCGGAGTTACCGGCGGCGTGAGCACAATGGACCAGGACGGCGCGGCTTTTGAGACAGGCGACCAGATCAGGCGCATGATGGCGGTCAATATGGATGGCGCACTCAATGCCATCCTGCCCATGATGGCGCGAATGCGCGAACAGCCCCTGCGCAAGGCGGGGCGGTTTCGCAAACAGCGCGGACAGATCTGTGCCATTGCCTCGGTGGCCGGATTGGTCTCCTATCCCGGCACCCCTTCCTACTCGGCCTCCAAGGCAGCGCTCGACCGTTTTCTTGTTGCCAGCGGGGCCTATAGCCGCCGTGCCGGTATCTATCTCTCAAGCGTGTGCTGCAGCTTTGTAGCGACCCCCATGGTCGCGCAGAACCGCTTTCCCATGCCCGGGCTGATGCGCGTCGAGAAAGCGACCACCCATATCCTGCATGGCCTCGCCAGACGCAAAAGGCGGATCATCTTCCCCTCCTGGCTGGTCCTTGGGTCGCGCTTCATGGATATGCTGCCCGTGCGTCTGGCCGAGCTGTATTATCTGCATCAGCCAACAGGCCGACCGGGCTCCATGCCGGGCATCGACAATCCGGCCTGCAAGGATATGCCCCCGCCGACCCCCAAGACCGCCTGATTGACCATCCGGATGCGGCCATCTGAAGACAGGGCGGGCACCGACACGCCCCCCCTTGCAGTGTGTCATTGTGACAAGATGACGAAAAGATAACCGGGTTACACGCTGATACGAAGTATTCCTTCGGATTTTTTGCTATGGAGGCGAAATGAATTTGTGTCGTCTCTTCATCATGCGCCCCGTGGCGACGATTCTGCTCGCCCTGTCGCTGCTCGCAGCCGGAGCCATCTGCTATCCGCTGATGCCGGTTGCCAACCTGCCCGATATCGGCTCCTCGACGATCAATATCGAGATCGAGCAGCCCGGCGCCAGCCCGGAGCAGATGGTCAGTTCCGTCACGACCCCGCTTGAGCGCTATCTCGGCCAGATTGCTGGGGTGAAGCAGATCGAGTCCGACAGCGAAAACAGTTTTGCCTATATCCGGGTCGATTTCGTGGAATCGCGCAATATCGACGGTGCCCTGCGCGACGTGCAGGCCGCTCTGCGTGCCGCACGCGCCGACCTGCCGCAGGGCACGCTCGACCGTGATCCCTATGCCTATAAGGAAGATCCGACCTCACAGCCGGTCTATCTGCTTTCCCTGACATCTGACGTGATGACGCTGCCGAAGCTTTATGATCTCGCGCAGATACGCGTCAAACCCCTGCTGGCGCAGATCAAGGGCGTGGGCCATGTGCAGGCCGTGGGCTCTGCCGACCCTGCCGTACGCGTCGATGTGAACCCTTATGCCCTCTATAAATGGGGTGTCGGTTTCGAGGACGTGCGTCAGGCGCTTGCATCGGCCAACGCCAATACGCCCAAGGGCTTCATAGACTCGGGCGGCCAGCGCTTGATGCTGGAGACAAATGACCAGGCCGAGCATGCGGCGCAGTACCGTGACCTGATCATCGGCTATCGCAACAATCTCAATCCCATCAAGCTGTCCTCCGTCGCCGAGGTGACGGACAGCGTTCAGGACCTCTATCAGGCCGGGTATTTCAACAACAAGCGCGCCATCACGCTTATCGTGCGCGGGCAGCCCAAGGCCAATACGGTCAAGATTGTCGATGCCGTGAAGGAACGCATGACCGTGCTGCGTTCGGTCCTGCCTCCCGGTGTGCAGATGGATACGGCCATTGACCTCTCATCGAGCATACGCGCCTCGATGGACGACACACAGCTGACGCTTGGCGTGTCCATCATTCTCGTGATCGGGGTGATTCTGGTCTTTCTGCGTCGCCTGCGCTCGACCATCATCCCTGCCGTTACCGTGCCGATTGCCCTTGTCGGCACGATTGCCGTCATGAAGTGGGAGCACTTCACCCTCGATATCATGTCGCTCATGGCGCTTACCATTGCGGTTGGTTTCGTAGTGGATGACGCGATCGTGGTGCTGGAAAACATCGCCCGCCATATGGAGGCGGGCATGGATCGCATGAGTGCCAGCCTGCGCGGTTCGTCGGAAATCGGCTTTACGGTCCTGTCGATCACGGCCTCGCTCATTGCGGTGTTCATCCCGCTCCTGTTCATCCCCGGTCAGGTTGGCGCGATCTTTTTCGAATTCGCCATGACTATCGTCTCGGCGCTTCTCATCTCCCTCATCCTGTCCCTCACCCTCACGCCCATGATGTGCGCCTACTGGCTGGATGTGGAGCATGAAGAACCCACAGGAAAAACCCTGCGAGACCGGGTGTTGCGGGCGATCGACTGGGCGCTGGAGGGAATTATCAGCCTCTATGGCCGGACATTGCGTGTCGCCCTGCGCCATCACGTCCTGACCTTTCTCACCCTGCCGCTGAGCTTTGTCGCCCTGGTGGCCTCCATCGTTCTCATGCCCAAGACAGGCATCCCTGCGCAGGATATCGCGCTGGTGGGTGGGTCGATCAGCGGTGACGACACCATGTCGTTCAACGAGATCACCAAGCGCATCCATTATGTCGGTGCGGTGATGAAGGATGACCCCGATGTGCTGTCTGTCACGAGCTGGAACAACAGCAGCAGTGACGGGCAGCTTTTCGCCCGGCTGAGCGACAAGCGCACCCGTACGCGCACCGATACGCAGATCGTGGAGAGCATACGCAAGAAGCTGGGTGACATGCCGGGCCTGCGCACCTCGTTCTTCTCGGCGGGTGACCCCAATGGCGGCGGCGGTCAGCATCGCAGCGGTGCCTTCCGCTATGTGCTGCGCGATCAGGATGTGGCCGAGCTGAAGCTCTGGGTACCGCGCCTTGTGGCCAGGCTGCGCAAGGAGAAGATGATGTCTTCCGTCATGACCAATATCGAAGGTCATGGCGCGTCGGTTCATGTCAAACTCCGACGCGATACCGAAGCGCGTTATCTGGTAACACCGCAGCTCGTGGGCAATGTGCTCTATGATGCCTATGGCCAGACCGTGGCATCTCGCATCCATACCGAACTCACCACCCATTCCGTGGTGATGGAAGTGGCACGCGCCTATCGTGAATCACCCGAGCAGCTTCGCAATACGTGGATCTCCACCGCCTCCGGTACGCCGGCAGGTGCCGTACGCTCCAACCAGATCCGTGTGCGTACAGCGGGTGGCAGCACGGCCTCGACCGCGACACAGCTCAGCCAGGCCTCATTGCGCAACGCCATTGCCAACCAGATTACCGGCAACAACTCCAACGGTTCGGCCGTGGCCTCATCGGTCGAGACCATGATCCCGCTCATCAACGTGGCGGATCTGGTCATGGAGCCGACACCGATGGAAATCGATCATCAGGATGGCATGACCTCAACCGCCATCAGCTTCGACCTGATCGATGGTAAGACCTATGAGGATGCCCGCAAGCTGATCGAGGATACACTCAGGAATATGGGGGCACCTGCGGGTCTGACAGGCGAGTTCTCGGGGCTTGCCGGTGAAACCAAGGAGATGCTGGTCAATGAGCTGCTGGCCTTCATGGCCGCGCTCTTTGCCATGTATATCGTGCTCGGGATTCTCTATGAGAGCCTGATCCATCCCTTCACCATTCTCTCCACACTGCCTTCGGCCGGTATCGGGGCCATTCTGGGGCTCTGGGTCGGCGGGGAGTCGTTCAGTCTCATCGCCATGATCGGCATGATCCTGCTGACCGGCATCGTGAAAAAGAACGCGATCCTGATGATCGATTTCGCGCTCTATGCCGAGAAGGAACTGGGGCACACCCCGCGCGAAGCCATCTATGAAGCCTGCCTTACGCGTTTCAGGCCCATTCTCATGACCACCCTTGCTGCCGCGCTTGGCGCGGTGCCGTTGATGACAGGTCACGGCTATGGCTCGGAAATGCGTCGCCCGCTGGGGATTGCGATTGTGGGCGGCATGCTCATCAGCCAGCTGCTCACGCTTTACACCACCCCGGTCGTCTATCTTTACATGGATGCCATCGGTCGCTTCGGCACGAGAACATGGCATCGCATTTTTCCGTCCCGCCCGGCAGGGCGCACCGTCTCCACCCCCCTCTCATCCGAAAGCTGAAGCCGATCATGTCGCTCCTTTCCTTGTCGCGGGTCCGCCTGCTCGGCACATCGCTGCTCTCTCTCGGGATGGGGAGCGCGACCCTCGGCGGCGTAACCCTGGCAAGCGCACAGGCACAGGCGGCACCGCTGCATTTCTACACTGCGCCAGCGCTTTCACCCGATGGCCATTCTCTGGCCTCACTCGACAGCATGGAAGCTGTGGGAACTGCCGAGGCGGCACCGGCCAGCCTTGTGATCCGCACCCTGCCCGACGGTCACGCCACGACCGTTGCGCTGCCCTGCAAGGATTGTGCGCCCTCCAGCCCCAGCTGGAGCCCCGATGGAACCCGTCTGGCTTTCATCATCCGCCACAAGAACACGCAGAACCGTGAAATCCTGAGCGTCACAGCAGATGGCAAGACCGTAACCAGCCTGCTGAAATTCACGGGCTCGCTTCAGGATCTGCGCTACGGCCCCAAAGGGGGCCTTGCCGTTCTGGCCATTGCCAATGCCCGTCGTGACCCCGGTGCCCTGCAGGCCGGCGCGCCCGAGACGGGTGAGATCGACGCAACGGAGGACGAGCAGCGTATCGCAACCGTCGAGAAGGACGGTCTTCACTGGCAGTCGCCTGATGGTTTGTATGTCTATGAATATGACTGGCTGCCCAACAGCACCCCCGCCTTCATCGGCACGGCAGCGCCGGGCAATGGTGATGCCCATTGGTGGTCGGCGCATCTGTCGCGCTTTGCCGATTCAAAAGAGCAGGTGCTGTACACCCACCCGCTTTCGCAGCAGATCGGCCTGCCGCTCGTCTCGCCCGATGGCCGGAATGTCAGCTTCGTCGCAGGGCTGATGAGCGATTTCGGGTTCTTTGGCGGTGATGCCTTGCAGATCGATCTGTCACAGTCCAAGGCCGCGCCGGTCAATCTGACGCGCACCCTCAAGGCTACGGTCACCGGGCTGAACTGGTGTCAGGGCCGCCTGATCGCCTCGACCATTGCAGGCCCCATGACCGTCATGCGGTCCATCGATGACAAGCCTCCCCTCATGGCAAGCGCAGATGGCCTGCTCTCCGATGGGGGTAGCGAACCCCGTCTGACCTGCGCAGGCGACCAGAGTGTCGTGATACGCCAGAGCTTCACGAGCCCGCCTGAAATCTGGGCCGGTCGCCTTGGGGCATGGCAGCAACTCACGCACTCCAATGACGGCCAGACCGTACCCTACACCGCCTCCAGCGTCAGCTGGGTGAGTGACGGATTCAAGGTACAGGGCTGGCACCTTGTACCCCGGTCACGCCCCGCCGCCATGACCCGCAACGGCAAGGTGCCGATGATCACCATCATTCATGGTGGCCCTTCATCGGCCGTCACGCCCCGCTTCCTGCGTCCCACCGGCGATGCGGCCGTGTTGCTCGATGCTGGCTACGATCTGTTCCTGCCCAATCCGCGCGGCAGTTATGGCCAGGGCGAGGCCTTCACCATGGCCAACCGCCGCGATTTCGGTCACGGCGATCTGCGCGACATCCAGCGCGGCATCGACGCGCTGGAAAAGACCGCCCCCATCGACGAAAACCGTCTGGGCGTGACCGGCTATTCCTATGGCGGGTACATGACCATGTGGATTGTGACACAGACGAACCGCTTCAAGGCCGCGGCAGCGGGTGGCGGCATCGCCAACTGGCAGTCCTATTATGGCCAGAACGGTATCGATGCCTGGATGCCGCCCTTTTTCGGAGCCACGGTCTATGACGACCCGGCCATCTACGCCCATTCCTCACCCATGACTTTTATCAAGCAAGTCAGGATCCCGACCTTTATTTACGTCGGAGCCAATGATGTGGAATGTCCGCCTGCACAAAGTCTGGAGTTCTACCATGCCTTGCGCGCGCTCGGGATTCCGACCAGCCTTGTGATCTATCCCGGTGAAGGACACGGGATGCGCGGTCACGACCATGCGAGCGATGCACAGAAACGCATGCTGGCATGGTTCAGTCGCTATCTGAATGGAAGCGCTTCCGGCAAGAACGGAGCAAACTGAGCGCAGCCCTGAACGTTGCAGCCGTGAAGCTTTGGAGTTGAAATGCAGACGAGAAACAGGACCGTGACGCCGGGCTTTCTGACCCAGACAAGGCAGGCCCTGCCAGGCCTGTTCCTGGGGTGCATTCTCTCTGCCAGCGCGCTCTCCGGCTGCGCCCAGGCCCAGACGAAAAACACAACTGCAGCTCTGGCTGCCCCGGCGGCCCAGCCACCACTCCCCGCCCAGGCGGGAGCGGTCTCTTCCGTGCCGGATCATGCGACGACACCGCCCATCGTCATTCCGCCGCTGCCTGTCCTGTCGGAGCACGATGCCCGTCTGGAAGCCAGCCGTCTGACGCTGAGCATGAAAAAATCGGTTTCGCGCTTCACAACCTATACCCCTGAGCAGCGCCAGCGCTTTATCCGCCTTGCCCGTGCCGCCATTGCCAGCACGAATACGCCCATCGACCGCCCCCAGATCCTGATGGTGGTCGATCGCAACCCCAAGGTACAGCGCCTGTGCTTTGTGCTGGCTATGCCGGGCAATGCAGACTGGGAGACTCTGGGGGGGACACCTGTCTCGACGGGTCGCGCAGGCCGCAAGTTCTATTACATCACCCCCACAGGCGTCTTCATCAACTCCCCGGACCGTCTCGGTTACCGTGCTCTGGGAACGAAAAACGAGAACGGCATACGTGGCATTGGTGCCAAAGGCATGCGCGTCTGGGATATGGGCTGGCACAACGCCGTCAAAGGCTGGCTACCCACCCATGAAACAGGCGATATCAGGCTCGAAATCCACGCGACCGACCCTGACTTTCTGGAACAGCGCCTCGGTCATCCTGCCTCCGAGGGCTGCATACGCATCCCTGCCACCATGAACGTGTTCATGGACAAGAACGGCCTGCTGGATGTGCAATATGAGCAGGCCGCCAGCTACGATACGCGTTTTCGCGCCCTGCTGCCCAAGGATCGCACGCCTACGCCGATCGCGGGCGATGCTCTGGTTGTCGTCGATTCAGCCGATGCCGTTCAGGCCATTTCCTCGGCTAGCGTCGGCCATCAGCCTCTGGTCAACCACCACGAAGGCTGAGACCTGACCGCTCAGACAGCCGGAGCGGAATAGGCCAGTTCCGGCAGACCCTGCTCGAGCGCCTGCGCCACGAGTCGCGCCGCGACAGGCAAGGATCGGGCCTGATCGACGCAGAATCCGAGCGTCAGAGGGCGTATCCGGCTGTGCTCGAGCGGCACGAAGGCGAGTGTCCTGGTCTCGATCTCTGGCAGGACATCGATATAGCTGAGCACGCTGACCCCGACCCCGTGACGGACCAGCGCCCTGATCGCCTCGATATCATCTGAGTCACAGACCGGATTCAGTGCCAGTCCGGTTTCCTCGGCCAGCCAGGCAATTTTCTGACCCAGCGCCAGCGGGGGTCGTGGCGCTATCACAGGGTAGAGGCTGCACTGGCTGAACCGCGCCGTCTGCCCTTCGGTAAGCGGATGGCCGGGTGTCGTGACAAACCCGACGGGAAAGGCCACCGAGGCCCGCACCGCAAGGCGATATGACACCACAGGATCGAAAACCAGCGCCAGATCTCCCTGCCCTTCGAGCAGGGCCGGCGAAATCTCGTGATTGGTCATGACACGGACGCCCAGCGTCACTCCTGGATGCTGCTCGCGTATGGAGGCCACGATACGCGGAATCAGCCCCCTCGCCATTGCCTCCGGAATAAGCAGCGTCACATGGCCGCGCTTGAGCCCCTTGAGATCCTCCATGCGCGTCCGGCAATCCTCGAATTCCCGCTCCCAGCGTCTGACCTGAACGAGCAGCATCTCGCCTGCTGCCGTCAGCCGAAGGCCTGACGGCAGGCGCTCGAACAAGGCAGCACCCAGACGGGCCTCACCTTGCAGGATCTGCCGGTCGATAGATGAGGCCGAGATACCGGTTGCCTCGGCCGCACGCCGGATCGACCCATGCTGCGCCACGGCCAGAAAATAACGCGAGAAACGGGAGAAAACCGGCATGATCGAGTGCTCTCTTTTTCGAAACGCCCTGTCAGGAATTTGGATATATCCTCGAACGGGGTGCGCGTGACATGTCTTTGTGACGATCCACTCCTTCTGCGGGGGCTTTCATGTCCGAAACACTCGACCGCCCGGTACAGCTTCCGCTCCAGTGCAGCTTTGATGCAGCCGACTGGGCCATTCTCTCGCGCTTCTGGTATCCCGTCGCGCTGAGCCGCGACATCGGCACCGCTCCTGTGGCGGCTACATTGTTGGATGAAACGCTGGTCATCTATCGTGCGGGTGAAGATATCGTGGTGGCACAGGATATCTGCCCGCATCGCGGTGTGCCGCTCAGCCTCGGCACGGGTGATGGCGAGACCATTGCCTGCGCCTATCACGGCTTTCGCTTTGGCGGGTCAGGGCGCTGCGTGCGTGTTCCTGCCCATCCCAGCTCTGCCATACCGGGCAAGCTGCACCTGAAAACCTTCCCTGTGCGTGAGTGCTATGGTCTGGTCTGGACGTGTCTCGCTGGCGAGACGCCCCATGACGTGCCGACCATGCCCCACTGGCATGACCCAGCCTATCAACAGATCACCTGTCCCTCGATCGACATCGCCGGGTTTGCCGGTCGGCAGGTCGAGGGGTTTCTGGATGTCGCACATTTTGCCTTCGTGCATGCCGACACCTTTGCCGACCCTGAAAACCCGGTCGTTCCCCCCTATATGCCGCGGCGGACAGAGGAGGGTTTCGAGGTCGAATATCGCAGTTCGGTCGGCAATTACCCCATTGGCGTAGCAGGGCGTGCTCCTGCGGGCTTTGAATGGCTGCGACACTTCCGGACCTCCCTGCCCTTCACGGCAACGCTGGAGATCCATTTTCCGGAAGATGGCCGTCTGGTGATCATGAATGCCGCCTCACCCGTCTCTGCCCGCAAGACACGCATGTTCGCGCCGATCTGCCGCAACTTCGATACCGATATCCCCGTCGAAGCCGTCTATGACTTCAATCGCCGCGTCTTTGAGGAGGATCGTCTGCTCGTCGAGGCCCAAAAGCCCGAATGTCTGCCCCTCGACCCGACGCTTGAGGCCCATGTCATGGCCGATCGCAGTTCGATCGCCTATCGCAAGAGGCTGCGTGATCTGGGGCTGAGCCGGTTCTTCACAGCCTGACGCCATCGCCTCTGCGGTGCAACGCCCTGCATTTCCAGAAGCACGTAGGGCGCACATCGCAAGGCTGCGCAATATCCCCTGCAATGATCGCATGGCTCATGCCCCTAATGGACATGCCCCAAGTCCACCGTCTGGCTTGTCATGCACGGCATGATCATTTCCTCTGGTGACAGGATTGAGGAGACGATCATGCCAGCCACTAGAACGGAACACGACCTTCTCGGCACACGCGAGGTGCCGGCAGAGGCGTATTACGGTATCCACACGCTGCGTGCTGTCGAGAACTTTCCCATTACCGGACGACAGATCAGCGTCTATCCCGAGCTGATCAACGCCCTGGCCGCCATCAAGCAGGCGGCGGCCCAGAGCAATCATGACCTCGGCCTGCTCGATGCCTCTCGCACACGCGCCATTATTGCTGCCTGCGAGGATGTGCGCGCTGGCATGCTGCATGACCAGTTCGTGGTCGATGTCATACAGGGCGGGGCGGGCACCTCGACCAACATGAATGCCAACGAGGTCATCGCCAATCGCGCCCTCGATCATCTGGGACGGGCTAAAGGGGATTACGCAGCGCTTCACCCCATCGATCACGTCAATATGGGCCAGAGCACCAATGACGTTTATCCCACGGCCCTGCGTATTGCCGCCATTCATGGCGTGAACCATCTGACCGATGCCATGACCGTGCTCCGCAAGGCCTTCATGGCCAAGGCGACGGAATTCCATGACATTCTAAAAATGGGCCGCACCCAGCTTCAGGATGCCGTTCCCATGACGCTCGGGCAGGAATTTCACACCTATGCCGTCATGCTGGACGAGGATCAGAAGCGCCTGCAGGAGGCCATTCTTCTAATCAGCGAGATCAATCTGGGCGGCACGGCCATCGGCACCGGCATTGCGGGCCATCCCGCCTTTGCCAGAACCGTCTGCGGCCATCTGAACATGATCACCAATCTGCATCTGCTGACGGCCTCGGATCTGATCGAGGCGACACAGGATTGCGGCGCTTTCGTTCAGGTGTCGGGCGTTCTCAAGCGTTTTGCGGTCAAGATTTCCAAGATCTGCAACGATCTGCGACTGCTATCTTCTGGCCCTCGCGCCGGGCTGAACGAGATCAATCTGCCGCCCATGCAATCGGGCTCGTCGATCATGCCGGGCAAAATCAATCCCGTCATTCCGGAGGTGGTCAATCAGGTGGCCTTCGAGGTCATCGGTAATGACCTGACCGTCACCATGGCCGCCGAGGCCGGACAGCTACAGCTCAATGCCTTCGAACCCATCATTGCCCATAGCCTGTTCAAGAGCCTGACCCATCTGCACGCCGCCTGTCTGACACTCGAATCGCGCTGCATCCGTGGCATCACCGCCAATGCCGCCCAGCTTGAGGCGATGGTTACCCATTCGATCGGGCTGGTTACGGTGCTCAATCCCTTTATCGGCTACGAAACCGCCACTGCCATCGCGCTCGAAGCCCATCGTACCGGACGCGGCGTGATCGAAATCGTCCGTGAGCGCCAGCTCGTTCCCGAGGAAACCCTGACCCGTATTCTCTCCCCGGAGGGGCTTTGCCATCTGCACAGCTTCTAGGCAGTGCTTCCGCAGACATTTCTCTCAGGGCTCTGCCCTTTGGATACCTTTGATCTGCCGTCCAGAATAAGTCCCGTTTTTTCGGGCCGGAGTATGCCGTTTCTGACTTGCTCAGGCCCATCTCATCGCCTCGGGACTTTTCCGAAGTGATGCCTCTCAGCCGTTAGAATACGCGCATTAATGCCTGTTGGGCGTACGGCGCGAACTCCGCCGCCATACGCAATGACGGACGCCTAGTCCGGAGCCTCGTCCTGCTTTTCGCTCCACACCGCTTGCACGCCGGGGAGGTGCATCAAGGCTGTCACGACGTCATCCGGGGCTTTGAGGCCGTGTACGTGCACCGTCATGATCAGCCGATCGCTTTCGTCATGACGTTCCTGCGCCATATGACCCAGCGTGAAGCCGAGTTTCCTGAGCGCAGCGCAGACAGGATCGACAAAATCGATATCAGCGGCACCGCGTACACTGACCTTGAACCCGTGACGCGGGGCACGCGGGAAATGCAGAAGCCAGCCGGGTGTCAGGAACATGATCAGCAGATAACCGATTGTCGTCAGCACGGCGACGATCGTCATCCCCGCGCCGCATGCCATGCCGATAGCCGCCGTCAGCCACACAGAGGCGGCAGTAGTCAGCCCACGCACCGTATCGCGCCGCATGAAAATGACGCCACCACCGATAAAGCCGAGGCCCGACACGATCTGGGCCGCAACACGCGACGGATCGACCACCACACGGTCCGGAGTGAGCACATCATCGAAACCGTATTTGGAGATCAGCATGAACAACGCGGCGGAGACCCCAACCAGCGTATAGGTGCGAAACCCCGCTGCCTTCTGTCGATACTCACGCTCAAGCCCGATCAGCGCCGAAAGCAGAAAGGCCAGACCGAGTTCCTGCACCTGCAGCAACCCCTCTCCGGGGATATGAGCAAAAAGGGCGGGATGGGTCATGGCTTGGTCTCACAAAACGATGATGCCAGAGGGATGCACCTCCAAGGCCCGGTGCCCGGCCAGCAAGGCCAGAGACAGATACCGGCAGGCAAGGGCCTCGAACGAACCCCAGACGGCCGCCTCCCCCCATTAGCCGGGCAGGGAGGGGAGAATCGACTTATTGTCCCTGGGTGGCAACACCCCATCCTCTTAACTTGATCGAATCGCCATCGGGCGTGGTAGAGGGGCGCTGTGACCATGACCGATACCCCTGTCCGAGCTATGGCCGATGACGGCCTGACTGCGCTGCTTCGGCGCACCCCTCCTGCCAATCCGGAGGCAGAGCGCGCCCTGCTGGGTGCGTTACTGACCAATAACAAGGCCTATGAGCGCGTCTCGGATTTCCTTGAGGCGGCCCATTTCGCCGACCCTCTGCATGGGCGGATTTTCGAGGCCATCGCCCGACGCATTGATCGTGGCATGCTGGCCGATCCGATCACCATGCGCGCCGAATTCGAACATTCAGGCCTGCTGGATGAGGTAGGCGGACCGCAATATCTGGGCCAGTTGCTGATGGCGATGGTCGGTATCGTGAACGCCGGTGATTACGGACGCGCCATTCACGATGCCTGGATACGCCGTCAGCTGATCGATATTGGCGAGACGGTCGTCAACAACGCCTATGGGGCGCGTGCCGATCTTGAGGGCGGCGACCAGATCGCGGCGGCGGAAGAAACGCTGTTCAAGCTTGCCACCGACAAGGGGCAGGATGGCGGTTTCGTCACCTTCGAGCGTGCCCTGACCGGCGCGTTGCAGGTCGCCGAGCAGGCCTTTCAGCGGACAGGCGATGTGAGTGGCCTGACATCGGGGCTGCGCGATTTTGACAAGAAAACCGGCGGCCTGCACCCGTCGGATCTGCTCATTCTGGCTGGGCGGCCGGCCATGGGCAAAACCGCCCTGGCCACCAAGATCGCCTTCTCGGCCGCACAGGCGCTTTTGCGCGAGGCTGAAGACAAGGGCATCAAGCCGCGGGGCGCTGTCGCCATTTTCTCGCTCGAAATGTCATCGGAACAGCTGGCGACACGTATCCTCTCCGAGCAGTCCGAAGTGTCGGGTGAGAAAATTCGTCGTGGCGATATCGGCCAGCGCGAGTTCGATCGCTTCGTGCGTGTCTCACGCGAATTGTCGGAACTGCCCCTGCATATTGACGATACTCCAGCCATTTCGCTTTCCGCCATGCGGACACGGTGCCGCCGTCTGGCACGCACCAAGGGGCTCAGCCTTGTGGTGGTTGACTACCTTCAGCTCATGCGCCCTGCCATCGGGACCAAACCCGAGAGCCGCGTGCTCGAAATCTCGATGATCACCCAGGGGCTCAAGGCCATCGCCAAGGAACTCTCGGTGCCGGTCATCGCCTTGTCCCAGCTTTCGCGTCAGGTAGAGTCGCGAGAAGACAAGCGCCCGATGCTTTCGGATCTGCGCGAATCAGGCTCGATCGAGCAGGACGCCGACGCCGTGATGTTCGTTTATCGCGATGAATATTATCTCCAGCAGCGTATGCCCAAAGACAGCGCTTATGAGAGCATGGACAAATATCAGGTCGCGATGGAGGAATGGCAGCGCAAGATGGCGCTCGTGCATAACAAGGCCGAACTGATTCTGGAAAAACAGCGTCACGGACCAACCGGTACCATCCCACTGTATTTCGAGGGCGAATTCACCCGGTTTGGCGATCTGGATACAGTACACGACGTCTGAGGGATCACGCGGGATGCGACAGGCGGCCATGCTCCATCAGCGAAGCCCGGCCCCTATCGTATTGGCCGCGTGACCGAACGACCTAACGAGACAGGTCACGGGATGTCTGCCTGAAAAGCGCGTCGTAAGCCCCACCCCCGTCATTACCCGAACTCGCTCGCCTGTCGCCTTAGGCTTCGACCCGGCAAACGGGCCGCTTTTTACTCGACGGATATCGAGCCGGAACGGAGTGCACTGTGTCAGCGCTCAGGATGCTGGGCGACACCAAGTCCTCTGCACCAGAACCCGGACGCTCATGGTACACCGGCGAAGATGGTCTGCCGCGAGAGAGGCGTTAAGTCGGGCCGCATCACCTTTGGGAGGGGACACGTGATCCCCTAACCCAGATAGAGCGAACCCAGCAAAGGCTCGCGGGGCAAGCGACCCCTGCACTGTCAGAGAAGCCGTCTACCTCGACAAGAAGCAGTTGCTCCACCTCTCAATACGAGGCCCTTATTCGCGCCCCAATGTGACGCAAGCGCCTCGTCCTGCGAGCGCCCCTGAGACAAGACCAGTCTCAGAAATCAGCTGTGAACGGGTTGGGGCCCGTGCGCCCATCCTCCCGGTCGAGGGTGGCAATGCGGCTCATATCCTCCTTATCGAGGCGGAAATCGAACACGCCGAAATTTTCATCGATGCGCTTCGGATGCGCCGATTTGGGAATGACGACATTGCCCTGATCGAGATGCCAGCGGATTGTCACCTGACCCGGCGTCTTGCCGTGCTTCTTCGCAATGCTGGTGATGATCTCGCCATCCAGCCCCGTACCGCGTCCCAGCGGGCTCCAGGCTTCGGTGCGAATATCAAGCGACTCATTGAAAGCCCGCAGCCTCTTCTGCTGGAAGGCTGGGTGCAGTTCAATCTGGTTGAGCACCGGCTTGACCCCGGTTTCCTCAATCAGACGCGTCAGATGTTCGGGCTCGAAATTGCAGACACCAATCGACCGGATACGCCCCTGCTTCTTGAGCTCGATGAGCGCTTTCCAGCTTTCGACGTACAGATCCTTCTTCGGCATGGGCCAGTGGATCAGATAGAGGTCGACCACATCGCGACGCAGCTTTTTCGCGCTGACATCAAAGGCACGCAAGGCGGCATCGTAACCCATGTCGCTGGCCCAGAGCTTGGTCGAGACATACAGATCCGGATAATCCTGCAGCGCATCGCCAACGCCGCTTTCATTGCCGTAAAACGCCGCCGTATCGACCATGCGATAGCCTGCCTTGGCGGCATAGCGCACGATTTCAGCCGTTTCGTCAGCTGGGGTCTTGTAAACACCAAGGCCGAATTGCGGGATGCGTGCCCCGTCATTGAGTTGCAGATGGACCTGTTCTTCATCGGCACGCGGGGTGGCAATGGCGAGGTCAGGGGTAAATTCGCTGCGAGACATTCAGGGCTCCTGTCATTCCCGAAAAGACGGTTCTTGCCCAATCTAGCGGATTGCGACGCTCTGGGTTGCAGGTCCGCCCGCCTTCCTGGCCATCAAGATGGTCATCACTGCGTGAGCCATACCTCCTGTCGCCAGCTCGCAAGGCCCTGCGGCCCGAGGGCTGACGGCCTGCATCCCAGTCAAAAACCTTGCGGCCGCCCGGTTCTTGACTGAGCAAGATTGTGCTACAGGAATGTCGTGATGAATGCCGTATCCGAACCCGCCTCCGAATCCCGTGACAATGCCCAGCACGCGCATCTGAACGATGCGCCGCTCGTTCTGGCACTGCCAAAGGGGCGTATCCTCAAGGCGCTGGGCCCCGTGCTTGAGCGCACAGGGCTTTTTCAGGATGGCAGCGCCATTGGCGAAGGGACACGCAGCCTGCGTTTTCCAACGCTCGACCCCAAGGTCGACGTGGTGCGCGTACGCTCTTTCGATGTCGCGACTTTTGTGGCGCATGGTGGCGCGCAGATCGGCGTTTGCGGTGCCGATGTGCTGATGGAATTCGACTATCCCGATATCTATGCGCCGCTCGATCTCGGAATTGGCGGATGCCGTATTTCCATCGCCCGCCCGGTCGGGATGGCCGGTCAGAACGGCGATCATGACAAGACCGCAGCCAGTTCGCATCTGCGTGTAGCGACCAAATATCCGACCATCACGCGACGTCATTTCGCGGCCAAAGGCATCAATGCCGAAATCGTGCATCTGCACGGCGCCATGGAACTCGCCCCCACACTCGACATGGCCAGCGTGATTGTCGATCTGGTGGATACCGGCTCGACCCTCAAGGCCAATGGCCTGCGCGAGACTGATGTCATCGCGCATGTCACGAGCCGCCTCATCGTCAATCGCGTTGCCCTGAAAACCCGACCCGACGCCATTCGTGCCCTGATCGAACGCTTTCGCGACGCCCTTCAGGAGAAAACGGCATGAAATGGCTGCAAAGCATCGACACGGATTTCGAATCCCGTCTCGCAACGCTGCTTTCTGACCGGAGCGCTGTTGAAACCAGCGTGAGCGCGCCGGTGCGCGATATCATCGCCACTATTCGTGAGCAGGGTGACACGGCTCTGTGCGACTATACGGCGCGTTTCGACCGGTTGAGCCTCGTCCCGGAAGGGCTGGCCATCACCGCAGACGAAATTGCACGCGAGGCCGACAAGGTCGATGCCGATCTGATGGAAGCGCTCAATCTCGCCGCCTCACGCATCGAAGCCTTTCATCGGGCGCAGATGCCCTCGAACCTTGCCTATCAGGACGAGGTCGGGCTGACCCTGGGCATGCGCTGGACGCCGCTCGATGCCGTGGGGCTTTATGTGCCGGGCGGCAAGGCCGCGTATCCGTCCTCTGTTCTCATGAACGCCCTGCCAGCCCGTGTGGCAGGCGTTGGCCGTATCGCCATGTGTGTGCCCTGCCCCGACGGCGTCCTGAACCCGCTCGTTCTGGCGGCTGCGCGTGTCTGCGGCGTGAGCGAGATCTATCGGGTTGGCGGTGCGCAGGCTGTAGCCGCGCTCGCCTATGGCACGAACAGTATTCGCCCCGTCGATCGCATCGTCGGTCCGGGCAATGCCTATGTCGCCGAGGCCAAGCGTCAGGTGTTCGGTCACGTGGGGATCGACTCGATTGCTGGTCCGTCCGAGGTCGTGATTGTGGCCGACAACCGCAACAACCCGCGCTTCGTGGCGCTCGATCTGATGGCCCAGGCAGAACATGACGAACTGGCCCAGGCAGTACTCATCACAGACGATGCCGGCTTTGCACGATCTGTGCTGGACGCCGTGGAGACCGAACTCAAGACCCTCCCCCGAGCTGCCATTGCCGGGAAGTCCTGGGCCGATCATGGCGCGGTGGTGATAGTGCGCGACTGGAATGAGGCCGCTGAAATTGCCAACCGCTTCGCCTCCGAGCATCTTGAAGTCATGCTGGATGATGCCGAGCAGTTCTCCACCCTGATCCGTCATGCCGGTGCCATGTTCCTTGGTCGCAACTGCCCCGAAGCTGTCGGCGATTATGTTGGCGGGCCGAACCACGTTCTGCCCACAAGCCGCACGGCGCGTTTTGCCTCGGGCCTGTCGGTGTTTGATTTTCTCAAGCGCACCACCACGATCTCAGCCGGTGCCGATGGTCTGCGCGCTGTCGGTCCTGCAGGCGTCAGGCTGGCCAAAGCCGAGGGACTTGATGCCCATGCGCTGAGCCTGTCAGCACGACTCGACGCTCTGGGCTGAAGCCTGCCAACGGCACCGCTCCCGGTCATAGTCCCTGATCCTGCCATTCGTGACGGCAGGGCAGAAAATCCGTGACCCGGGTGACGAGGCTAACGCGCAGAGGCCAAAACGCCTCTTTTCGAGGCCAGAATCACCAAGAAACTTGACGTAACGACGTCGAGCCAGCACATACGCGGCATAATTCCATCCTGCCGGGGATTTTCCGGCCTGTATCAGAACACAGTTTCAAGGACTCAGATGTCAAAAGAAGACATGATCGAATTCAGCGGCACGGTGACCGAGCTGCTGCCAAATGCCATGTTCCGCGTCACACTCGACAACGAGCACACCATTCTGGCCCATACCAGCGGCAAGATGCGCAAGAACCGTATCCGCGTTCTGGCCGGTGACCGCGTCAATGTTGAAATGACCCCCTACGACCTGTCCAAGGGCCGCATCACCTTCCGCTTCAAGTAAGAGCGTTCGCGTGACAGACGGCACAAGGCCGGAGCTGGTTCTTGCCTCGGCATCGCCGCGACGGGTGGACCTGCTGCGACAGATCGGGCTGACCCCGGACCGCATCGACGCGGCCGATCTGGACGAATCGCCACGACAGAACGAGACGCCCCGCGCCTGCGTGGCGCGCCTGGCCCGTATGAAGGCAGAACTTGTTGCCACGCGCTGCCAGCGGGAAGCCCTTGTTCTGGCTGCTGACACGCTGGTCGCCGTCGGGCGCCGCATCCTGCCAAAGGCGGAAGACCGTGCAACGGCAGAACGCTGCCTGCGCCTGCTTTCCGGTCGTCGTCATACAGTGCTGACTGCCGTCTGCGTTATGCCTGCCGGTGGCTGGGCTGCCGGACGTGTGGTCGAACGTCTGGTCGAGACCGATGTGACGTTCTCCCGCCTGACAGAGGCGCAGATAGCGGCGCTGCTCGATCAGGGAGACTGGCAGGGCAAGGCTGGCGGCTATGCGCTTCAGGGTGCCGCAGCCTCTGTCATACGCTATGTGGGCGGTAGTCCCTCAGCCGTGATCGGCCTCCCCCTTTTCGAGACGGCCCAGATGCTGCGCGGCCAGCCCTGTCGCTTCATCGTATGATGGAATGTCGCATCGCCTGGTCACCGGGCGAGGCACGCATCGCGGTTTGCGATGAGGATAGACTTGTCGATTTTGGCCTGTGGCGCCCGGGCATGCCCGATGGCTATGGCGACATTCACGCCGTACGCGTGCAAAAATCCGCGCCCGCCCTGGGCGGCGCTTTCGTGCTCCTTGGTGACAACAGCTCCGGCTTTTTAACCGGCACCCATGCTGAAGGAGCTCTGGTCGCCGCACGCGTGACGCGCAGTGCCCAGAATGGCAAGGGGTTACGCCTCAAGCCCGTCAGCCACACACTCACGGCGACCGAACGCCCCTGCCTTGTTGCACGAGGCCCCTCACCGCTTGAAGACATCGCAGCGCGTTACCCGGACGCCGCATTGCTGTGTGACTCTCCAACCCTCATGGCCCTGATCCCTGCTGCCCTCAGGCCACGCATCACCCGTGTCAGCCGCGCCTTCGACGCTGTGCTCGATGCTGAATGTGATGACCTGATGACGCCGCAGGCGGCCTTGCCCCATGGCATCAGGGCGAGCTTCAGCCCGACCCCGGCACTGACCGCCATTGATCTGGATGACCCCCATCCCGATCAACGTCGGCAGATGGACGGGTTCACGGCCAATCGTCACGCCTTTTCGGCTTTGGCGCAGCAGATACGTATGCGCAATCTCAGCGGGGCGATCCTGGTTGATCCGGCTGGAGTCCCCCTGCGCAAGCGTCCGGCGCTGGGCAGGTTTCTGGCCGAGGCGCTCGCAGGCGATCCGATGCAACCGCGCATGCTGGGCGCGACTGCGCTGGGTCTGCTGGAGATCGTCCGTACCAGGGGGCGTGCACCCTTGCATGAGTGCCTTTCCAGCCCCGGTGGCCGTGGCCTGCAGGCGCTGAGGCAAATCCTGCGCGACCGGCCAGCGAGGCCGACGGAACAGAGGGCCACCCCAACACCGGTTCTGCAGGCATCGCTGGCTGTCACACGCGCATTGGAGGCGGACAGCCAGGCCGTGGCACAGTTCTCGCTTGAATGGGGAGCACCGCTCACCCTGCACATGATGCCCGATTTTCCTGACAGCTACTGGAGTTTCACCCCATGAGCCTGTGCCCCATCTGCCAGAAACCGACGCTCCACGCCTTCAGGCCTTTTTGCAGCAAGCGCTGTGCTGATGTGGATCTCGGGCGCTGGTTCAATGAAAGCTACAGCGTTCCGGCCGTGGATGAGAATGAAGCCGAAAAAAACGGCTTTCCCCCGCTTGATCACCGTGACGGCTTGGAGTAAACCCCCTCTCACACCGTCAGGTGACGGTGCCCAAGTAGCTCAGTTGGTAGAGCATGCGACTGAAAATCGCAGTGTCACTGGTTCGATCCCGGTCTTGGGCACCATTTTTCCTCCTAAAATATAGCGCTAAGCAAATAGCGTACATCGCATCTGATATGCTTGCGCCGAGCGAATGATTTCTCGCAGAGACATTCCCCTCCCGCCTCCTCGCGCGCGGGGATAGATGCTGCGCGCACGATGCCCTCAATCTGTTTACATAAGAACGCTGAGGCATTTTCGGGCTTGGAGAGCATTCAGCGTCACCATGCCACGGTCAGACACTCGTCTCCATCCGGGCACCCTGGCCGCAGACCTGCTAGTGCGCTCCGAAGCGGGCAAAGGCACGGCTTCTTTGCAGTCATCAGTCAATCTGAACAATTCAGTATCATACAGGCAATGTTTGTGGACAAATAATGCATGATTTGTCATATAAACATCAGAAAAACAAAGTTTTTCATCTCGCTCAGTTGTCTGGCAATTTCAATTCAGACCGAATAGGTAGTTCAGTCAAGAATTTGCGGAGCTCGACCCTGGCTATGAAGCGTCTCGTTATTGATCTCGACGACACCCTCACCATCAGTAATCCTGATCTGTCATATAGCGAGAAGGAACCCAACCTTCCGCTCATTGCCAAACTGCGCGAATACAAGGCGCAGGGATTTGAAATCCTGATTCAGACAGCGCGCAACATGCGCACCTATCAGGGCGCTGTTGGCAAGATCAATGCGAATACGCTTCCCGTCATTCTTGAATGGCTGAAGAAGCACGACGTTCCCTATGACGAGATCTATGTCGGCAAGCCGTGGTGCGGCACCGAAGGGTTTTATGTCGATGACCGTGCCATTCGCCCCAGGGAATTTGTCACGCTCACGCTCGCTGAAATCAATGCATTGATCGAATCTGGCAAATGAACCCCTCTTCCTCCATCGCCCTGATCATGTCCGGGGCCTATGTCACGCAGGAACTCGTTGCAGAGTTTGGGCAACTGCCACCATCCTTTCTGCCGCTTGGCGTAGGGCGTCTCTATGACATTCAGGCTGACAGTCTGAAGGCTCAGGATCTCAATATCAGCCAGATCTATCTGGCTGTTCCCGAGAGCTATGAGGTTCCGACCTATGATCTGCACAGGCTGGAGCAGAAGGGCGTATCGTTGCTCCCGATGCCAGATGGCCTGTCCCTGGGTGAAGCCGTTGTCTATGCGATCAACGTTCTGAATGCCTATTCGGTCGGCATCCAGATCCTTCACGGCGACACGGTGCTCGGCACGATTCCAACCGGCCTCAATGTTGTCGCAAGCCACCGGGAGGGTGATGACTACTCTTGGGCGGTGATCAATCACGATGACGGCGCGATCAGCAGCCTCGAGACGATCGAGGCCACCAGCGAGGAAGACCTCGAGCGCCCGATTGCATGCGGGTTTTTCTCGTTTTCGAACGGGGTCGAACTTGTACGTGCCATCAGCCAGGCGCGTGGCAATTTCATCACGGGCCTCAATCTCTATATCAAGCGCCGCCCTCTGACCCTCAAGCAGGTCGATGGCTGGTATGATTTCGGCCATATCCAGACCTATTTCCGGTCGCGCCGCCTTGTTACCACCGCCCGCGCCTTCAATTCGCTGCAAATCACGCAAAGCACGGTTCGCAAGCTTTCTGAAGACCGCTTCAAGATGAAAGGCGAGGCCAACTGGTTCGAGTCCATCCCCGCCGCGGTGCAGCCCTATGCGGCCCGTCTGCTCGACAAGGGCGAGAATGACAGCCAGGCATTCTACACCACGGAATACCAGTACGCGCCCAACCTCTCCGAGCTCTACGTGTTTTCCTCCATCGGCCGCGTCACCTGGAAGAAGATCCTGACGAGTTGCTCGGAATTTCTCGAGCTCTGCGCCACCACCCATAGCGATGCACCGCGCGAGGCCTATTCGCGTCAGCTCATGGGTGGCAAGACTGTCGAACGCCTTGAGCGCTATGCCAGAGAGACAGGGTTCGATGTCACGCGCCCGCTGACATTCAAGGGTCGCGCCATGCCGTCGCTCATGACCATTGCCAAGGAGATCGAGGCCCTCATCACGCATGACCCGTCGGCGCGCGCAACGCTGATGCATGGTGATTTCTGCTTCAGCAATATTCTCTATAATTCGCGCAACAGCCGTATTTCCGTCATCGATCCGCGTGGTTACGTGTTTGCGGACAAGCTCGAAATCTGGGGCGATTTCCGCTATGACATCGCGAAATTCTCCCATTCCGTCGATGGGCTTTATGATTTCATTCTGGCAGGTCGTTACACCCTGGCGCAGCAATCAGAGTACGATTTCAATCTGGAGTTCGATGCCTCGCCCCAGCGCGACTGGCTGCAGAAATCCTTCGCCGAAATGAAGATTGCAGGTCTGTCTACGGCAAGCCGGGAAACGCGCGCCATCATGACATCGCTTTTCGTTTCCATGTTGCCGCTCCATTCCGACCGGCCGGACAGGCAAAAGGCATTCATCGCCAATGCCCTTCGTCTGTATGCCACGCTTGAAGGACTTGCGTGATGATCGTCATCCCCATGGCTGGCCTCTCCAGCCGCTTCACCAAAGCCGGCTATCCGGTGCCCAAATACATGCTTCCCCTGCATGGCAAGAGCGTGTTCGCCCATTCGATCGAGAGCTTTTCAGCCTATTTCGAAAGCCATCCTTTCGTGTTTATCGCCCGCACGGTGGCCGACACGGAAGCTTTCATCCGTCGCGAAATCGAGGCGCTTGGCATTCGTGATGCACGCATCGTCATTCTTGACCATGAAACTGCAGGCCAGGCCGAGACGGTGGAATTTGGCGTCAAGCAGGCTGGTATGTCTGCCGAGTCGCCACTGACCATTTTCAATATCGACACCTTCCGCCCCAATTTCCGCTTTCCCCAAGGGGCATGGTTCGGGAAGTCGGATGGCTATCTCGAAGTGTTCCGTGGGTCGGGTGCCAACTGGTCCTATGTCGGCGCAGCGGAAAACAGCGATGAGCCGCTGGCCATTCGCACAACCGAAAAACAGCCGATTTCCGATCTGTGCTGTGACGGACTGTACCATTTCGCCCGCAGCGGTGACTTCCTGAAGGCACTCGAACAGGAGCGTCTCACCCCGTCATCTCCTGAGCTTTACGTGGCGCCGCTCTACAATCATCTGATCAGGGATGGAATGAAAATCCATTATGAGGTGATTCCGCCTGAGGCGATCACCTTTTGTGGGGTCCCTGCCGAGTACGAGGCCCTTCTGGCCGAAGCCGGATAACAGGCCGTCGCATTGCCTTCTGCTCCGAAAAAGGCAGAAGGCAACATCTCTGGTCAGGCGAGCAACCCGCCATCGACCGCCAGAGACGATCCGGTGATGTAGCTCGAACGCTCATTGACCAGAAACGATACGACATGAGCGATATCCTCGATCGCGCCATAGGCTCCGGTCGCCACGAAACGGGCCAGAATTTTCGCGGCCTCGGTGTCTGACGGGTTCATGGCCGTATTCACCGGACCCGGTTCCACCACATTGATCGTGATCCCCCGATCACCCAGATCGCGCGCCACACCCTGGGCAAAACCGCGCAGGGCGGCCTTGGTGCCGGAATAGAGCGACAGACCAGGCAGCGGCGCACGACCGCCAAAAGCCGATCCCATCAGCACGATACGACCGCCGGGCTGCATATGACGCACCGCGCACATAGTTTCGATCATTGCGCCACGGACATTGAGGTTGAGCACCTTCTCGATATCGCCGGTCGTGATCTCGTCAATCGTCCCTTTGGGGTACATGCCTGCATTGCACACCAGGACATCCAGGCGGCCGAAAACGCGCACAGCTTCAGCCACTACTTTTTCATTGCCGGCAACGGTGCTGCCATCGGCCTGAATAGCCAGCGCCCTGCGACCCAGTGCCTCGACCTGCCTGATTGTCTCCTGCGCCCCGGCCATTTCACCGGGATAGGAAAAGGCGATGTCATAGCCTTCGCTGGCAAGCTGGCGGGCAATTCCGGCGCCAATTCCACGGCTTGCGCCTGTCACCAAAGCAAGTTTTGCCGTCATTGATCAGTTCTCCCATTTTGAAAAAAGGCCAGATAGACGTTCAGGCCGACATATCTGAGGGCGTCCGCAACGAAGATGAGATCCATCATCTTTCAGGCCTGGAGCAATCGGCAGGAGCGTTCGAGCATCCTGTAATGCTGGCGCAGGTCACGCAGAATAAGGCGTTTCTGCCCAGCCGAGAGACAGATCCTGCGTCGCTCGAGCTTTCTGATCTGCTCCCGCCAGACACGATATAATTGCCTCATCTGCTGTGACTGGGCGCGGGTGGTCATGAGCCCCTTTGCGGGTGACATGGCGTGATCTGGCATGGCAGGCCTCTGATGCAGTGAAACTCCCGTCCTTGCGGAACAGGCAGACCATGCGCGTCCACACCGCAGACCCGTTATCTCTCGAATCCACAAAACTTGCCTTATCGTCTCGCAGTCCCATACTGAGGTGATGAGTCAACAAGCTGACGCAACCATGCTGGGCGACGTGCAGTCCCTCGTGCGCGCCCATTGTCCGCGCAAAAGCACCCGCACGGCTGTCGATTTCCTGACGCTGTATCGCTCGGAAACCACGACCGACCCTCTGCTGATCGTCTATGAGCCGCGCCTGTACATCATCATTCAGGGGGCGAAGAGGATCAGGATTCACAAGAGCAGCTTCGACTACGACCAGAACCACTATCTCGTCGCGACGGTCGATCTGCCTCTTTCGGGGCACATCACACGCGCTACGCCCGAGGCGCCTTATCTCGCCGCCTGTATCGCCTTCACGCCTGAGGAAATCGCCAGCGTGATTGCCGAAACACGGGCTGACCCGGGCCTCAGATCCCCCCTGCACACCAGTCTTGGCCTGAGTGCCGTGACCCCCGATCTGCTCGACGCCCTGCGCCGTCTGCTCATCGCCCTCGGCAATGATGACGACCGTACCTTTCTGGCACCCATGCTCAAGCGGGAGATCATCTATCGCGCCCTGCAGGGTGATCAACGCCACGTTCTGCACGAGATTGCCGACCAGAAAAGCGATGCATCACGCATCAACCGGGCGCTCGCCCATATGCGCGCCCATTTCATGGAAGAGACCGAGGCCTCGGCCCTCCCCGGTCTTGCAGGGATGGGGCGATCGACGTTCTATCGCAAGTTTCAGGAGGTTACGGGGCTATCGCCGGTGCAATATCGCAAGCGCCTGCGCCTTCAGGAAGCACGACGCCTGATGCTGTATGAAAACCGCCTTGCCGCCGATGCCGGTTTTGCTGTGGGTTATGAAAGCCCCTCGCAGTTCACCCGCGAATACAGGTCGATTTTCGGTATGCCACCCCATCAGGATGTGTCGCGCATACGCGCCATCGGCATCGAGCGATACCGGGAGTTGAATGAGGCTGTCTGGGTGTAATCCGCTTGCGGGCTTGCCGTTATCGGCTCAGCCCCTAGAATCGGAAAGATTGCGCAGGGGCCCTGACAGTCCCACGGTGCGACACGAGAACAGCCAAGGTGTCTCATGAGAACTCTCCCCCTGCTCGCTGCCATGCTGTTGCTGGCCTGCTGCACCCATCCCCACCCACCAGAGGACGACACCCGCGCCGGACTCCTGCGTCCAGTAACAGGGACGGGTACCGGGTCAGGCGGCAAATCCGTCAGCATGAAGGGACCATCCGGCCATGGTCCGCATGGTCACATGTATATGGGCTCGGGCTTTGGTGCTTCCACGCCCTGACGCATGGATGACCGGGGCTGGCGATCCTATTTGAGAACGTCCAGCACCTCGGAAACAGTCAGGATCTGCGGCAGGATCACACCCTCCTTGTGGGGGGCATAATAGACATAGAGCGGCACGCCATCGCGCTCATGCGCACGAAGATAGGCGCTGATGGTCTCGTCACGATTGGTCCAGTCCCCCTTCATGTATGTCACGCCCCGCGCAGCGAAGGCCTTCTGCACGGACGCCGCCTGCAGGGCAACGCGCTCATTGACCATGCAGGTGATGCACCACGCCGCCGTCATGTCGATAAAGACAGGCTTGCCAGCATCGCGCAGCGAGGCGAGCCGATCGGGTGAATAGGCCACGACGCCATTTTCGCTATGAGCAACAAAGCTGGGTGAAGCTGCCTCGCTATCGGCAACGCGCACAAGACTGGCGCCCGCCAGAAGCACGATAATAACGGCCACAGCCCGACCGATAACGATCCAGGGGGTTGCACCCCTGATCATCGCCTCGCGTTGCGTCAGGCCGAACAGCCAGGCTGCCAGCCCCAGCGCAACCGCGCCGCCCAGCCCGACTGGCAGGATCATGGCGCCACGCTGCACACAGGCAACCCAGAAAAGCCAGACTGCCGTTCCCAGAAGCGGGAAGGCAAGAACCTGCTTGAGAATGGCCATCCAGGCCCCCGGCTTTGGCATATGCCGGGCAAGGAACGGAATGGTGGCAATCGCGACATAGGGCGATGCCAGACCGAACCCCATGGCGAGGAACAGCATGAGTCCTGCCCATGCCGGTCCACCCAGAGCCGCCGCAATGGCAGCCCCCATGAACGGCGCCGTGCAGGGCGTGGCCACGACCACAGCCAGCAGCCCCGTCAGCATGTCGCCCCATATGCCGTGGCGTGGCGTGACATCCTGACCGAGGCGTCCTACTGTTACCTCAAAAACACCCAGCAGGTTCAGAGCCATCATGACAAGCAGCCAGGCTACACCGAGCACAAAGACGGGCGATTGGAACTGAAAGCCCCACCCTGCCGCCGAGCCCACGCTGCGCAGCACGATCATGGCGACACCCAGCGCGGCAAAACTGCCCATCACGCCGGTCATATAAGCAAGCGCACTGCTGATCTGCTCATGGCGATGCGACCCGCCCAGACGGGCAAGCGAGAACGCCTTCATGGCCAGAACCGGGAACACGCACGGCATCAGATTGAGAATCAGCCCACCCAGAAAGGCAAAGATTACCAGTTGCCAGAGCGCCGTATGCGAGGGAGCCGCCGCAGACGAGGCCACTCCCGCGACGGGAAGGGTCACGCCCGCACCCGCACGTTGTCCGGCCGCCTCCGTGCCGGGGCTGGTGCTGACCCACAGAGCCGTCTGCTGCCCCGCCTGATCCTGAAGCACCACGATACCATCAAGCGTCGCGGGTTTATGCGCTGCATCGATCCAGTGAAGGCCCAGCGACACCTTGCCCTGACTGACCTCCAGCTTCTGCGGGGCAACCTGATCGATCACGCCGGTTACGGAGGGCATGAACCAGGCCCGGCTGACGCTCTCACCCGACAGCCCCTGACCACTCAGGGTCAGCGTGGCGTCTGATGTCGTTGTCGCGGCAAAAGGTGACGGCATTGGGCTTGCCTGCGCCGCCTTGACGAATAGCGGCCCCTCGGCGGCACTGTTGGGCGCCGCATTGCCTGAAGGCAGGGTCAGGCTGAAATCACCCGATTCAGGCACGCAGGTTGCTGCGCATACCAGCCATTCCGCATGGGCCTTGAGTGTCACCTCACCCGCCTTGCCCTCCAGCTTCAGGGTCTGGGGCAAAAGCACGTCACCCGTATAGGCGTAGGACATCAGCCCCCCTTCGCTGATGCGTACAGGGGTGGGAAAGCTGATCGACTCGCTCTGGCCGGTCATGGCTCCGCTGGCCGTGGTTTTCAGTGTCGGGGGTTCGCCCGCATCACCGGCATTGAGCCAGTAGGTATGCCATCCCGGCTTAAGCTTAAGACGCAGCCCGACATGCAGATCCCCCCCGGCCGTGACGCTGTCGCGGTCAGTCACCAGGGTGGCGGTGTCATGGGCCGAGGTGACGGGGGCACTCTCGGCAGCAAAGGCAGGAGCAGAACCGAAAGCGAGCAGGGTGAGGACAACAGGAGACAGCTTGCGCAGCATGAGACCAATCGCTGTGAAGGAAGAGAATTGCCGACCGCCCCGCGGACGCGCCATAGAAGTCATTATGACCGGTCCCCTATTGCCCGCCAATCTCATTTCGCTTCCCGTTCTTCCTGTCTGTGCAGCCCTGCCCGAGCTTCAGGCCGTGCTCGATGCCGGACGCAATGCCGTACTGGTTGCGCCGCCCGGCGCAGGCAAGACCACTTTGGTGCCGCTTCATCTTTTACAAGCCCCCTGGCGCGAGGAAGGGCGCCTGATTGTCGTCGAGCCCCGGCGTGTTGCCGTGCGTGGGGCCGCCCATCGCATGGCCGCCCTGCTGGGCGAAGCCACAGGCCAGACAGTCGGTTATCGCACGCGCACGGATTCGGCTATGAGCGCGGCCACCAGAATCGAGGTGGTGACAGAAGGGCTGCTGCTGCGACGCCTGCTGACCGACCCGCTGCTTGAGGGCGTGTCGGCCATTCTGTTCGACGAGGTGCATGAACGCTCGCTCGATCTCGATACAGCGCTTGGTTTCGCGCTCGATCTGCAACGCACCATGCGCCCCGAACTCCGTCTTGTGGCCATGTCGGCCACAACGGATGGGCGCGCCTTCACCTCTTTGCTCGATGGCGTCCTGGTCGAGAGCGAAGGCCGCGCCTTTCCGCTGGACATACGTCACGCCAGAAGGGACATCGCAGCCCTGCGCGAACTGCCCGATGTCATGGCGCGCACCATACGCAGCCTGCTGGCTGAGGAGGAAGGCGATATTCTGGCCTTCCTGCCCGGTGTCGGCGAAATCAGGCGCTGTGCGGCAGCGCTGGCGGATGCTCCGGCACTGATCGTCCCCCTCTATGGCGAACTCGATACCCGCGAGCAGGATCTGGCCCTCAAACCAGCCGAAAGGCGCAAGGTGGTGCTGTCCACCTCGATTGCAGAAACCTCGCTCACCGTACCTGGCGTCCGTATCGTGGTGGATGGCGGATTTGCCCGTGCGCCGCGTCTCGATGCGGGGTCCGGCCTGTCACGGCTCGAGACCATGCGCATCTCGCGGGCCACGGCGACACAGCGTGCCGGGCGCGCCGGCCGCGAGGCACCAGGCATTGCGGTACGTCTGTGGACAGAAGCCACTGGCCGCGCCCTGATTGCCCATGATCTGCCCGAAATCCAGACCAGCGACCTGACCGGCCATTGCCTTGACCTTGCTGCATGGCACGAAGTCATGGGCACGCCCCCAGCCGCTGTGCCTTTACTCGATACACCGCCAGCCGGTGCCTTTCAGGCCGGCTGCGCCTTGCTTACGGCGCTCGGGGCACTGAATGAGGCAGAAAAGATCACGCCGCTGGGCGCCGCCATGGCACGGCTCGGCGCACAGCCCCGTCTGGCTGCGATGATGTGCGCAGCCCGTACCCCACCCGAAAAGGCCACCGCCGCCGCCCTCGCCGCCCTTCTGGAAGAACGCGACCCCCTACGCCCGCGTATCGTCCCCGGTTCGCGCAGCCCCTCGGTACCCGCCGATATCCAGACGCGTCTCGGCCTGATCGAGGGCGCCGAGCATCACCCCCATGCCGACCGGGCGAGCCTTGCCCGTATCCGGCAATCCGCCCAGCGCTATCAGAAGCGCCTCGGGCTGAGCCAGCGTCTTGCGCCCGACCCCGCCAGCGCGTCGGCCCTGCTTGCCGCAGGCTTTCCGGATCGCGTAGCCATGGCCGCGGGCGAAACGGGACGATATCGCCTGTCGGGGGGAGGATCGGCCCGACTGAGCGCCATCGACCCGCTGGCGCGCGAAACCCTGATCGTCGCCCCTGCCCTTCATGTGCGTACGGCAACCGAAATCTGCCTCGCCGCCCCGCTCGATCTCGATAACCTGCCTGCAACCTTGCTGGCCCGTACGGAGGAACAGGTCGAGACCGCGCTTGATACGACAACCGGCAACGTGATCGCCCGCAGAAGGCTGCGCCTTGGCAATCTGGTACTGCGCGACCGTTCTGCCCCGGCAAAGCCGGAGGAGGTGCAGGCGCTGTTGCTGTCACGCATACGCGCCGATCTGGCTGGCAGCCTCACCTGGTCCGACTCATGCCAGCAATTTCGTGCCCGGCTCGCCCTGGCAAGGGCCCATCTCGATGAGACCCTGCCTGCCGCCGATGACGAAACCCTTGCCGCCACTCTCGATGAGTGGCTGCTCCCCTATATCGATGGCATGACGAAGCTCAGCCAGATACAGGCGCTGGACCTGCTGCCCCTCCTGCGGCAACGCCTCGACTACACCCAGCTCAAACAGCTCGATCAGGCTTTACCGACGAGCCTCACCCTGCCCGGCGCGCAACCCGCCATCGATTATCGCGATGCCACGCCCACGATCTCGGCCCGTGCCCAGGCCTTCTACGGGCTGAAGGAGACGCCACGCATCGCCAATGGGCGCATCAAGCTGCAATTTGCCCTGTTGTCACCTGCGGGTCGCCCGCAGGCCATCACTGCCGATATCGCCGCCTTCTGGACCACGGGCTGGGCCGACATGCGACGCGACATGCGTGGTCGTTACCCGAAACATGACTGGCCGGAAAATCCCGCGACAGCCAGCCCGCCCCCGCCTAGGCGTCCACGCGACACCTGAGCGCCTCACGCGATTCGTCACACAGAACGTGACTATCGAACCACGAAAATGTTACGCGTGACGCTATGATACCCGATTCACCTGACGAATCCTGTGATTTGTCCGCGCTACGCTGGTTGAAATCACACCTCGAGAACCTTTCGTAACGAAATCTTGTCTTTCGTATCGAAAATATTTCTCACACCACTTGGGCACGGATCGCCTGGATGATCCGCGTCTGAGAGGCCATCATGCGTTCGACTCACCCGGCAGGTACGTCCGGCACAGCCCTTGAAAACAACACCCACTCAGGGCAGGCGGGGCACCGACGCGTGTTCATCGCGTCCTGCGTGGCAGGTCTGGCGGGTATTCTCTTCGGCTATGATCAGGGCATCATTTCTGCGGCACTCCTGACACTGGGTGACAGCTTCACTCTCGGCACGCTGGGCAAACAGGCTATTGCCGCAGGCATGGTTGCCGGTGCCTTGCTGGGATGCATGGCCGCAGGGCCGCTATCAGACCGACTGGGACGTCGCATGGTGGTCGGGCTGTCGGGGGCGCTGTTCCTGCTTGGCTCTATCGGCTCGGCAATGGCCATGTCCCCTACGGAACTGACGCTCATGCGGTTGCTGCTTGGTCTGGCCGTCGGTGCCGCCAGCCAGATCGTGCCCGTCTATATCGCTGAACTGGCACCAGCTTCACGACGGGGGCGGCTCGTCCTGCTGTTTCAGCTGGCCATCGTTAGCGGCGTCCTTATCAGTTCGCTGATCGGCTGGTGGCTGAGCGGCAGCCCCTTGCTCATCCGACTGCTCGACCGGGGAGGAGACTGGCGCATGATGGTGCTCATCGGTGCCATTCCCGCGCTGATGCTGCTGGTCGGCCTCATTTTCCTGCCCGAAAGCCCGCGCTTTCTTGCCGCAAAGGGCCGACGGGACGAGGCCATCGCGATTTTGCGCAGCCTCCGGGGCCCCGGTGAGGACCCCGAGGCCGAAATGCGTGACATTGAGGGTGCCGCGCAGGAACAGGGGAGCTGGCGCCTGCTTTTCTCGCCTCGGCTCCGCCCGGCCCTGATTGCCGGAACCGGCTTGGCCATGTTCAGTCAGGTAACCGGCACAAATGCCGTCCTGACCTATGCCCCGACCATCCTTTCCGGCGCGGGGTTCGACCGCAATTCTGCCCTGCTCATTTCGCTAGCCATTGGCGTGGCCATCACCGTTGCGACGGTGTTCGGGTTCTGGGCCGTGGATCACTGGGGGCGTCGTCGCCTCATGCTGCGCGTGCTGCCCGGGTCGATCCTTGCCCTGATCGTTCTGGCTGTCGTGTTCTTCGGTGGCGACCCGCAGGGTATGGGGCGCTTTTTCGCGGTAGCTGGCCTGATTCTGTATGTGCTTTGCACGTTGGGGAGCATCAATGCCTCGCTCTGGCTGGTAGGTGCCGAGGTCTTTCCGCTCGCTGTGCGCGGCAAGGGCATGGGCCTTGTCACCGTCTCGCACTGGTCTTTCGATCTGCTGATCTCGATGGTGACCCTGTCCATCATCTCGATGATCAGCGTATCGGGCACCTTCCTTCTCTTTGCAGCCCTGACCACTCTTGCCTGGATCTTCATCGAGCGCCGTATTCCCGAAACAAAGGGCCGCTCGCTGGAAGCCATTGAACGCAGTCTGAATGAGGGTGACTTCCTTTCGCGAAAGACGCCCCACTGAGCGAGGGGCATGAAGGCGACCCGTCGGGATGTTACCGTCGCTATGCCTTACCAGCGCTGCAACAGGGTCACGAATACCGCGCGCCCGGGCGCCCAGGCGCAGGCAACATCGCGGGTGCACATGGCTACATATTTGCGATTGGCGATATTGGTGCCGTTGAACTGCACCCGCGTGCGCCCCCGGTCGATATGGGCCTGCAAATCCCATACGAGCTGCGAAGGCACGGAAAATGTGAGGGGAATGGAGCCCGCAGTATTACCCGTGTAGCGCATGCCCGCCCCGAGACCGGCCTGCCAGAGCGCCGAAAAGGCAACGTCACGCTTGAGGAACAGCGACGCCATATGGGAGGGAATTGCCACAGGCCGCTGCCCAACCTGCGCTGCCACTGTCGAGCGCATCACACGCGGATCCTGATAGGTAAAGCTTGCGATGAAATCGATCCTGTAGGGTAAACGACCTACACCTTCGAACTCGAAGCCGCGTGTTCTCTGCCGCCCGGTCTGCACGCTGAAAGACGAATTGGCCGGATCGGCTGTCAGGACATTATCCTGCACCAGATTGAAGAAATCAGCCGTAAGCATGAAATTATCCACACCACGCAGGGGTTTGACCGGCTTGTATTTGACACCTGCCTCGATCTGCTTGCCTGTGGTCGGCACGAAGGCCGAACCACCGAATGTCGTCCCGACCTGGGGCTGGAATGACGTCGCGTAGGAAACATAGGGGTTGAGCCCTATGGAAGACTGATAGACCAGCCCGACCCGCCCCGTGAAAGCGTTGTTGTTTTGCGGTGTCCGCCCGCCATTGAGATTATTGACCGTCATGCTCTGGGTGAAATCACCGCGGCCTGACAGGATAAGATACCAGCGCTGCCAGTTGGCCTGTTCCTGCGCATAGATCCCGGTATCTGTTTCCGTCTCGTTTGTGCTCGTGGTGGTGCCATAGCCTGGCCAGATGATGGCACGATAAACCGGCTTGTAGAGATTGAGCGCGGGGGCTGCGCGCTGGCCGCGGCGATTGGCCAGAAAATCACTGCGAAAATCCACGCCTGTCAGGATTTCATGATGAATACCCCCCGTATGGAAGGTCACTGCCGACCGCGTATCGAGGGTGACGTTGTTGTAGTTGCCCTGCTGGTTGAGCGCGGTGCGATTGATGCTCTGTTTATCCGCTGAAAGTGACGAGGTGGTCACGAAACGGTAGAGCACGTCGAGATGCGCGTAACGCATGTTTTGCGTGATGGTCCAGTTGGGCAGGATGTGCCGGACAAAATTATAGCCTACCGCCACCTGACGCTTTGAGTAGACATCATAATCCGCATCGCTGCTCAGGAAGTTGCGGGCAATCTGGCCCCAGCGCGAGGGCAGGACGGTCCCGACAGCCGGCAGGAATTGCGCCGTCGACCCGGCATCGAGCTGCTCGAAACTGGTGAGCAGGGTAAGCGTGGTTTTTTCATCAGGGCGCCAGCTCAGCGAGGGTGCCACATATATCTCGTTGTTCTTGATATTGCGCGCGTAGGTGTCCGACTTGCGTATCAGCCCGTTGAATCGCCAGAGTAGAGTCTTGCGGGCATTCAGTGCGCCGCCGACATCGACCGCGCCTTGAACACGACCATAGGAACCGGTCTGGAAATCGATCTCATTGACCTGATCCGGATGCGGACGTTTGCTGACAGCATTGATGATGCCCCCAAGCTGCCCCGACCCGTAGAGAGCCGAAGATGCCCCGCGCAAGACATCCATCTCCTCAAGCCCCCAGGGCTCGATGCTGAAACTCTGCGATGTGCTGGCATCAGGAGCGCGTGTGCCATCAAGATAGATATCGGGCGTGAACCCGCGGATCGTGCCAAAATAGCCGCGCGGGTCGTCCTTCGACCCGTAATCCGAAACGCCTGCTGCGTAGCGCACGGCCTCGGACAGGCTGCGGGCGTTGAGCACGCTCATACGCTCCTGTGTGATGACCGTGATATTCTGTGGCGTCAGCTCCAGCGGCGTCGATGTCTTTGTAGCACTGCTTGCGGCAGCGGGAAGAAAGCCCCCGCGCCTGCCCGCCACACGAATGGTCTCGTGAATACCCTCATGAGCTCCTTGGGCGGATTGAGCTTTTGCTGCCTGAGGTCGCGTGGCTGGCTGTGCAGGCGTGGCCCTGTGCTGCCCCGCCCCTTCATGAAGGGGCGACGCCTTCTCCGGCAGGGTTTGGCGTTCCTGAGCGAGAGCGTCTGGCACCATTGCCGCCGAAAGGAGTGAGGACAGACACAAGGCGGCACGCAGGGAAACGGACATCAATCTACCGGAACAGACAAACAGGGAAACAAATGAGAACGTTTATCATTTGCATTGAGGTTTCCTTAGAAACCGCTAGCCTGCCTGTCAATCAAGGCGATCAGGGTCCAACCGCCCTTGTGGCCGTGACGACACGTTTCGATCTTAGATCGTGTACATATCTACGCATTGGGCTCATGCCACGGGAGGGACTGAGCGAAGAAGTGGCTGCCTTTGACTAAGCGGCGTTGCCTATCGCATCCGTCATCGCAAAGCCTGACGCATCTCGCCATGAGACGGTCGAATGATCCGGCTCCCTGATGACGACGCGTTTTACACACTGGCAAGGCACGCAATCAGACCGGACGCGTGGACTCCGGTGCAATGTCACGCAGACGATCCAGCAGGGCTACGAGCGGATGATCGAGCTGTGCCCCGCGGAAGCGCTTGACCTGACTACGGCACGAATAACCACTGGCCAGCACAATTTTCTCACCCTGTCTGTCCAGATGCGGCCCCCAGGACTGCTCGAAAATCACGCGGGACGTTTCCACATTGCGCGCCTCGTGACCGAAGGTGCCGGACATGCCGCAACACCCCGTCTTTTCCAGCTGCAAACCAAGGCCAAGCCGCGCAAACAGGGCCTGCCAGTCTGCCCCCGAACCCGTCAGAGCTGTCTTTTCCGTGCAGTGCCCAAGAAACACGAAACCGGCCGCTGCTTGCGGAGCGTCCTGCATCCGGGGCAAGGCATGCAACAGAAACTCCTGAGGCAGTTGCACCTCAGGCAGAGCCTCAAGCCCGGCAATCTTGCGGTATTCCTGCCGGTAGATCAGCGTCATGGCAGGATCGAGCCCGACAATCGACACCCCGAACGAGGCCAGTATGCGCAGCCATGCGGCATTGCGACGCGCCTGTCGGGCAAACAACCCAAGAAAGCCATGCACATGCAGCGGCTTGCCGCAGGCCAGGCTCTCGGCAAGATAGACCCTGTAACCGCAGCGCGCCGCCAGCTCGATAAACGCCTCGACAAGGTGCGCCTCGAAATGACGGGTAAACAGGTCCGGCATCAGAATGACAGACCGTGCCCTCTCTGCCTCGGTCAGGGCCACCAGACGCTCTGGTGTGGCAGGCTGCACGTGCCAGCGACGGCAGGTTTCTGCCAGCCCACTGCGTGAGAGGGGCGGCATATCGACAAGGCCAAGCAGGGTTTTGCCCAGCGCGGCCATGGGCTTCAGGCCGACCACAACATTATAGAGCCGCCTCATACGCGCCATGAGTGGCAGGGTATATTCGATCAACCCCACGACATAATCGCGCAGCGGGCGGGCATAGCGCTGGTGGTACAGATTGAGAAACCGGGAGCGGAAATCAGGCACATCGACCTTGACCGGGCACTGGCTGGTGCAGGATTTGCAGGCCAGACAGGTGGCGAGACTGTCATAGAGCTGATGCGAAAAATCGACCGGTGTGTTCTGCCTGCGCCGGAACTGCGCTGACACGCGGTCGAGCAGACTTGGCGCATGCGCCTCCAGCGCCGCCGTATCCACACCCGCGCCAGCCTGCAGGCGCAGCCATTCGCGCATGAGCGAGGCGCGCCCCTTGGGGGAGAAACGCCGGTCACGCGTTGCCTTCCAGGACGGGCACATCGGATCGTCCTGATCGTAATTGAAGCATGCGCCATTGCCGTTGCAATGCAGCGCCGTGCCATAACCCTGCCAGACCGGATCGGGAATCTGTCGATCCTGCGCCCCGCGCATCGGCACGTCATCAACACGCAAAAGCGGTGCTGAAGCGCCCGGAGGGGCCGCGATCTTGCCGGGATTGAGCTGGTTATGCGGGTCGAACACACCCTTGATCTGTTCCAAGCAGGGATAAAGCGGGCCGAACACATCCGGCATATATTCCGACCGCACCCCCTTGCCATGCTCTCCCCACAGCAACCCGCCATAACGGCGTGTCAGACGATGCACGGCGTCACTCAGTGGGCGAATCAGCGCAGCATCATCGGGGTTGCGCATGTCGAGCAGGGGGCGGACATGCAGCACGCCGGCATCCACATGGCCGAACATGCCGTAATCCAGCCCATGCCCATCGAGAAGCGCCCGGAACTCGGCAATGAAATCCGCCAGTTTTTCCGGCGGCACAGCGGTATCCTCAACGAAGGGTTGGGGCCGCGCCTCCCCGTGCACATTGCCGAGCAAACCCACAGCACGCTTGCGCATGGCATAGACCTGCGAAACTGCCGCGCGGCCTACAGCCAGCGTATGGCCACGGCGACGTACCGTCTGATCCTGCCGCAGATGCTCCAGAAAGCCCTCGACCTGTCTTCCGAGTTCAGCCTCATCATGACCGGCAAACTCGACCAGATTGAGCCCCTTCGCAGGGCCAGCCTCATCCTGCGGGAAATAGCTCTCGACCGAGCTCCAGACGAAATCCTGCATGGCAAGACCGAGCACTTTCGAATCGATGGTCTCGATCGAGAGCGGCTTGAGCCCGATCAGCGCCCGCGCGTCGCGCAGTGCATCCATGAAACTGTCGTAGCGGATGTTGACCAGAATACTGTGCGGCGGAATGGCCAGCAGATTGAGTTTCGCCTCGGCCAGAAATCCGAGTGTCCCTTCCGATCCACAGAGCAGGCTGGTCAGATCGAACTGCCCGGCCTCATTGCGCAGATGACGCAGATCATAACCGGTCAGACAGCGGTTGAGTTTGGGGAACACCTTATCGATCGTGTCGCGCTCACGATCATGGAGCGCCGCCACGCAATCATGGATCTGCGCCACGCGGGAATGACCCTGACGGCGCACCGCCAGTTCGCTCTCATCAAGCGGTGACGTGTCGAGCACGTCGCCACCCACGAGCACGGCCGTCACACCAAGCACATGGTCGCGTGTCTTGCCATAGGTGCAGCTTCCCTGCCCGCTGGCATCGGTGCTGATCATGCCGCCGATCGTGGCACGGTTGGATGTCGAGAGTTCGGGGGCGAAGAACAGCCCATGACGGGCAATGGCCGCATTGAGCTGGTCCTTCACCACGCCGGGCTGAACCCTCACCCATTTCTCCTCGACATTGATTTCGAGGATAGCGTTCATGTGTCGGGACAGGTCGACCACGATACCATCGGTGAGGGACTGGCCATTCGTGCCCGTTCCGCCGCCACGCGGTGCAATGGTGATACCGCGCCAGACGGGCTCGCCCGCAAGCCGGGCCAGCACGATCAGATCCTGCCTGTGCCGAGGAAAGACCACGGCCTCGGGGTGACGCTGATAGATGGAATTATCGGTCGCATGGACCAGACGCGTATCGTGCGTCGTGCCGATCTCGCCCTCGAACCCCTGCTGACGCAGTGCCTTGAGGAAAGCGGCATGATCCGCCGCATTGCCTGGGGTCTTGTCGAGAACAGCAATCATGGTCATGGCCGGTCATCCATCACGAGGGCACGCGCTGGCACTGGATTAGCCTGAACCACCTTGGAACGATAGTGACGCTACCTTCATCACCGATGGCTGCCAGAACGGACCCGCCACCGATGACGCCCTGCTCAGGACCGTGTCAGAACCACCAGCGCCCGCCTTTCCTGCGCGATACCCGAGCGCAGATGCCCGTGAGCACAGAGCGCCTCGCCTTCATGCTCCAGATACATCGCCTGATTGATGATTGGCGCCGAAGCCGCCGCAGTCTGACGCAGGGTGCGATGCACCTTGCGGGCCAGGGTGCGGCAATAGTCCAGCGTATCGCTGGTGACAGCCATAGGCACGGCCTCATGCACGGGCGCCGTACTGGCGCCCGGTATGGCATCGGCTCTGGCAGCGCCAGGCAACCCGACCGCGCAGGTCAGGCAAAAAAGCGCAAAGGCTGTATGGGTCATAGAACCGGCACTAATTCAGTCCGTATTGCGCTCTCATGGGCTGCGAATGAAGACTTGTTTATGTAGTCAGTTTTTGGACCGGGCGTGTCAAAACAGCCTGCAAGCCCCGATCTGCCGGCCTCTCAGCCCAGCCCGGTTTCCTCTACTGGCAGGCTGAGCACGACGCGAAGCCCCCGCTGCAGGGGCTCGAGCGCCAATGCCCCGCCATGAAGCTGCGCGACAGCCTGCACCAGCGACAGACCCAGACCGGCACCCGGTGTATTGCGTGCCTGATCGGCACGAAAGAACCGCTCGGAAGCGCGCAGAAGATCTTCTGCAGACATGCCCGGGCCTTCATCAGTCACGCTGATACGGACCAGATTACCGGAGACGCTGGCCCGTAACGTGACCGTCGTTTCGGCAGGCGAAAACTTTATGGCATTGTCGATCATGTTGGCCACGGCCTGCTGGATCAGGCGGGCGTCACCATGAAAGAGCAGGCGCGGCGGCAGGTCGCGCGCAATCTGCAGCCCGGCATCCTCGGCTGTCGCCTCATAAAGCTCGGCGATATCCTGCAGCGGCCTGATGAGATCGGTCGTCTCGAAAGCCGCGCGGCGGGCACCGGCCTCGATCTGGGCAATGCGCATGAGCGCATCAAAAACCGCCGTGACATGATCCAGATCGGCCACGGCACGATAAATGGCGTCATGCATCTCTTCGGTCGAGCGCGCATGAAGGGCGGCATCTTCCAGACGATTACGTGCACGCGTGATCGGCGTGCGCAGATCATGAGCGATGGAGTTGGAAACCTGCTTCACGCCTTCCATGAGCTTGGAAATACGGTCGAGCATGCGGTTGATGGAATGGGCAACGAGATCGACATCATTACCCACCAGCGGCATACGCTGACGCATGTCACCATTGGCCAGCGCCGTGGTGGTACGGGCTATGGAGCTCAGAATACGGCTGAAGATACCGCGCACAACCCATGCCCCACCAATGGCGAGTGCTGTCACCATGAGCCATGACCACAGGAAGGTTTCTGTCAGCACACGGCGAAGGATATCCCGCCCCCTGATATCGCGGCCCACCAGCAATTGCAGGCCACCCGGCAGGACATAGGCATGCATGGCGGCTGAAGTCGTGTTGCCGGCCCGACTGATCTTGAGCGTGTAAAAGCGATCGGCCCGTTGTACCGCCTCGGGCCATGAGGGCATGTTGCCAGCCAGCCTCTGGCCACCCGGTGTGATCAGCAGATAGAGATCCTGATCCTCGACATCCTGATCGAGCCTGTCCTGAATGGCCCGCTGCAGGCTGGAAAGACCACCCTGCATCCAGCGTTCTGCCAGACCATGCGCGTCGGCATCGACTGCCTGCCCCACCTCGCGCTCGAGCGCGCCGATGGTGTGCCACCACAGAAAGGTCAGGAAGAGTGTGGCGGAAAGGGCAAAAACCAGCCCATAGCCCAATGAGAAGCCCAGCCCGGCTGAACGAAACCGCCAGGCGCGCTTCCACCAGACGCGAAGCAGGGGAAAGCGCGACAGGCTGAACCTCATGGAGCTATATCATCCTGCTTAATTGGCGCGCAGGATGTAACCTGCATTGCGGATCGTATGGATCAGCGCGGTTTCAAAAGGCTTGTCAACTTTCTGGCGCAGGCGTGACACATGCACGTCGATCACGTTCGTCTGCGGGTCGAAGTGATAGTCCCACACGCGCTCGAGCAGCATGGTGCGTGTCACGACCTGACCGGCATGACGCATCAGGAATTCGAGCAGACGAAATTCACGCGGCTGCAGATCGATCTTCTCTTCACCGCGCTTCACGGTGCGCGAGAGAAGATCCATTTCCAGATCGGCCACAACAAGCTTGGTTTGCGGTGCCTGTTCGGCACTTCCGCGACGGGCCAGAGCCTCGACACGAGCCAGAAGCTCCGAGAAGGCGAACGGCTTGGTCATGTAGTCGTCGCCACCAGCCTTCAGGCCGGCAACGCGCTCATCCACATCGGCGAGTGCCGAGAGAAGCAGCACGGGCGTAGCGTTGTTCTGGGCACGAAGCGTTTCCAGGATACGCAGACCGTCAATGCCTCCGGGCAGCATCCTGTCGAGAATAACGATATCGAAATTCTCGCTGACCGCCAGAAAGAGACCGTCCTTGCCGTTATCGGCCTCCTCGACGAGATGCCCGGTTTCCTTCAGTCCCTTCACGATGAAGCTCCTGACGGTAGGATCATCCTCGACAAGCAGAATACGCATGATCAGTCCTTGGCTTTGGCGGGGGCCATGACGGGCAGGATCGCCCGCCCCTCACTTTGCAGTGACCTTATTATCTTTCAGTTACGCGCCAGAAGAAAGGGCGAAGAACGCAATGTCCGCTCATTCATCGGCATCTGCCGGGCGTTTCCCGATTGGAAGTGTCACTGTCACGGTCTTGCCCTTGCGTATTACCGTGAAAGTCACGGCATTTCCCGGCTTTCCTGCGGCGACGATACGCAGCAAGGCACGACCGTTTTCGACTGGAGCGTTATTGATGGCGGTAATCTTGTCGCCCTTCATCAGGCCGCCCTTCTGCGCTGGGCCGTTACGATCCACATCCACGAGCACGACAGAACCGTCACCGTCATCGAGCGTGACACCCAGCCAGCCATGATCGACATGGCCCGTGCGGCGTATCTCTTCCACGATGGGGGCCACGATTTCCGAGGGAATACCAAAGCCGATCCCGACCGATCCCCCGGCAGGGGAAACCATGGCCGCATTCACTGCCACGACCTGACCTCTCATATTGAAGGCAGGACCACCGGAGTTGCCTGGATTGATCGGCGCATCGAGCTGCAGGAAATCATCGAGGGAACCCGCCCCCAGATCACGCCCGCGCGCCGAAACGATACCGGCACTGACAGACGAGCCGAACCCGAACGGGTTGCCCGCAACCAGGATCCAGTCACCGACATTCACCTTGTGGCTGTCTCCCCAGGTCACATAGGGCAGTGGCTTGGGTGATTCGACCTTGATGACGGCGATATCGGTGAGGGCATCGACCCCCACGAGCTTGGCGGGCAGTTCCTGCCCGTTGGAGAGCGAGACAGTCACGTTATCGGCATCACCGACCACGTGATCATTCGTCACGATGATACCGGACGGATCAATGATAAACCCTGAACCAGCGCCAAGAATCTCCTCCTGATGGCGCTGCATTTTCTCGCGATACCGCTTTTCGAGCGGTGTGCCCTTGATCTGGGCGGGCACCTTGCCCCCGCCTTCCGAGCTTATCTGTGTGATGGCAATGTTGACGACTGCCGGAATGACACGCTGCACCAGCGGCGCAAACGAGAGTGGCCCCGACTGCACCAGCACGGGGGGCAAGGCAGGCGTTCCGTCCGGTACCGCCGCCTGGGCCGGAATCTTCACCGCGCTGGCAGGGGGCACAGCGGGAATAGCCGGATGGCTGGGCTGCGGCGGCGGGTGTGGCAGGAATTTTTCCAGGAACGCCGGCAAGGCATAGGCCCTGTCAATGCCAAACCCGGCCAGAACGAGAAGGAGGAGAGCTTTGCGCATCAACAAACCACAGGCAGGGCAATATTCAGGGTCATGGCAGCACGATAGCGCAGAAATGAAATGATTCCATCTCTCTTGCATTTTTACCCGCGACAAGGCGCCATCACCCGAAGGTGCGGGACCGACACTTCCAGAACGGGAAGCAGGATTGTCATTCTCCCGCGCCTTTGGCAGGACGACAGAGTGACTATGCTGTGGCGCCATGAGGCGGGTTTTATCGGGGATTACAGATGATTAGCGACTTCATATTCGGGCGCGTCCTGATCATCGGAGACCTGCTGCTCGACTGCTATATCCACGGCTCGGTCGATCGTATCTCACCCGAAGCACCGGTGCCGGTGCTGCTGCGCGCCAAACACAGCAGCGTGCCGGGAGGGGCTGCCAACGTGGCCATGAATGCCGCAGCGCTTGGTTGCGCGGTTACACTCGTCGGGCTGGTGGGGCAGGATGGTTCGGCAAGGGAATTCCGTCGGGCCGTGGGGCGCGAACCCGGCATCGATCTGGGCCATCTGGTTGAAGATCCCGACTGGGTCACCATCACCAAGACACGCGTGCTGAGCGGCCGCCAGCAGATCGTGCGGATCGATGAAGAACCCTCGGTGCTCGTTCCTCCGCCGGTTCAGGAACGTCTGATCGCCGCATCACTCGCTGCCATGGACCAGGCGGATGTCGTGATCTGCTCCGACTACGCCAAAGGCGTGCTGAGCAACGAGGTGCTTCAGGCCATCATTCAGGCAGCCAATCAGCGCGGCATCCCTGTTGTGGTCGACCCCAAGCGCCGGGATCTTTCGGTCTATAAAGGCGCGCAGCTTATCACGCCCAATCGCAAGGAGTTGGCAGCAGCCACAGGGCTACCGGTCAACAGCGACACCGAAATCCATTTTGCAGCCCTTGCCGCACAGGAGCAGTTCGGCGGCGATGTTCTTGTGACACGCTCGGAAGAGGGTATGACCCTTCTTGAGCGCAACGGGCGCATGACCCACGCGCATGTTCCGCAATCCGAGGTGTTCGATGTCTCGGGGGCCGGCGACACGGTTGTGGCTACGGTAGCAGCCATGATGTCGGCCGGGGCCGATCTGCGCACGGCCATGGTCATTGCCACCAATGCGGCGGCAATTGTGGTTGGCAAGCTGGGCACTGCGACCGTTTCACGCGCGGAACTCAGCGCCGCCCTCAAATCCAAGATCGACCGTGATGGTGTTATTGCCACTTTGCCCCAGGCCCAGGGAATTATCGAAGCCTGGCGTCGGCATGGTGCGCGCGTGGTCTTTACCAATGGCTGTTTCGATCTGCTCCACCCCGGACATATCGCGCTGATTCATGCCGCGGCCAGAGAGGGCGACAAGCTAATCGTCGCGCTGAACAGTGACGCCTCGGTACGTCGTCTCAAGGGGGCAGAGCGCCCATTGCAGGACGAGCGGGCCCGCGCAACCGTCATGGGCGCACTGCGCGATGTCGATCTGGTCGTCATTTTTGACGAGGACACGCCTCTTGAAACGATCTGCGCCCTCAGGCCGGATATCGTGGTCAAGGGTGCTGATTACACTGAAGATCAGGTTGTAGGCGGCGAAGAAGTGAAATCCTGGGGCGGTCGCGTCGTTCTGGCCGATCTGGTATCAGGGCGTTCGACAACATCGATCGTTCGCAAGATGAAGGCTGGTCCTTCAGCGACGACGAGCCCGGAACCAGTGAGTTTGAAACCTGAGTGACATGACCCGCGCCAAGCAAGAAACGGCCCCCGCCATTCGGGATCAGTGGCGCGACTGGCTTGTGGGGCAAGCCCTCCCCCTGTGGAGCGAGGCCGGGTTCGATCCGTCACGCGTACTGTATCACGAACGTCTTGACTGGCAGGCGCGCCCCATCCGGCTCGATGCGTCAAGACTCATGGTCCAGGCGCGGCAGATTGCGACCTATTGCCGCGCTGCTCTGGATGGCGTGTATGCCGCGGGGAATCAGGCACTTGATTGCCTGGACCGGGTCGAAAGGCTTTATCACCGCACCGATGCCCAGCCGGGCTGGGTATTCTCGATCGACCCGACTGATCGCCCTGCCAGTACGAAACGCGATCTCTACGCCCATGCCTTCATCCTTTTCGCCTGCGGCTGGGCCATACGTTATGCAAACCGCTCAAAAGACCGGGCTTTGGCGCGCTGCATCGCTGATGAGATCGACCTGATCTTTACGGCAGACAACGGTGGCTATCTCGACGCGATACCTGATGATGGGACACGACGCAGCCAGAACCCGCACATGCATCTGCTTGAGGCCTATCTGGTCGTATTCGAGGCAACGGGCGATTCGTTCTACCTCGACAAGGCGCGGAGCCTTGTCGAACTGGCCCGCACCCATCTGATCGACACACGGTCGGGGCTGCTCCTAGAATTCTTCGCCCCGGACTGGTCACCCCTCGCCCCGTATGGTGCCAATCAGGTGCAAGCAGGTCATCTGTTTGAATGGTCCTGGCTGTTACGCGATTTCGGTCGTCTGACACCTGAAGCTGAGAGCGGGGCTGAATGGCGCAAACAGACAGCAGCTTCACTTTTCGAGGCTGGCTTTACGCATGGCTGTGATCATCAACGCCGCGTCGTGCTGGACAGCATGAGCGACAGGCATGTGGTCCAGGAGCACTCGGCGCGGATCTGGGCGCAGACCGAGCTGTTGAGACTGCTCTACACTCAGGGACTGACACCCAAGACCGACGACGCAGAGCCATATGCTGCTGCCTTCCTGCGTATCTTCGCCCCCTCGCAGCTTGGCGGAGGCTGGGTCGACCATATCGACGCGCGGAGTGCCGCACTGGTCGACTACATGCCGGCAAGCTCTCTCTATCACATCTATGGTGCAGGACGCGAAATCATCTCTCGCTGAGTGAGCAGGGGCTTTTCGCCGTCGTGAGAGGCTGGTCTCTCACGAAGCGGCCGCGATCCAAGCGCTAATGCTGCCACCTACTGGCCGCTATGTGGGCTGACGTTAGAGCCTGTTCACTTCCCGGACCGCGTGAAGACATCCTGATGAAGACGTCGGGGGTTATCAGCTCGCCTCCTTTTGATCCAAAGCGCGCACGGTCCAGCATTGTGCCTGAACTGATATCTATGTCTCCCAGCGCTTGCCTCCTAACAAGCAAGCTCATGGCAACATATCCAAGCGATCAACAACAAGACGAACCGATAAGCGCCTCATGCGCTTTGATCCTTCACGCGGCAGGCCCGGCGATCATGCGCTCAGCGCGGTCGCCTTCTGGGCCAAACGATACAAGAAACGCGTCCTGTCAGACATAACTCAAGGAGAGGACGCATCATGGTTATTCCTGCTTTTCCACCGCCAGAGGCCGAAGAGGTCATTGCCCATGGCAAACCGACGGACAATGAACTGCTCGCCTATTACCGCTCCGAAATCCGGTTCGAGACAGAGACGGTCAATGGCCGCCTGCAGGCGCTCCTGAGTTCGCAAGCCTTTCTGGTCATCGCCTATGCCACAGCCATGACAGGTTCAACGACGCGATGGGGCGATCGCATGGCGATCCTTATCCCGCCGCTGCTTTCGCTTTTAGGGTTCATGCTGACCTTGATGGCTTTGCCAGGTATTCGCGCTGGCTATGCGGCAATCAGCAAATGGAACGAGAAGGAGCAGCATCTGCACAAGCAATGCCCCAACCTTTCGGAGTTCACTCTGGCCAGAAGCGACGAGGATGCTCGCGCGATGAATCACCGTGCGCGCCGCGGTCGCATGTTCGCCCATCAGGCGCCACTGGTCTTCCTCATCGCCTGGTTTATCTTCGCCCTGATCCCATTCTATCTCTATGGCGGGTTCTGAGGCCCGGCCTGCAAATCTCGATATCGAGCGAGGATAAGGGGTTCCAGCTGTAGTCTATAAATTTCGGAGGGAATCGTTTCGAATTTCGCACATGTTCTGCGAATGATTCGTAAAGCTCTTGCTCGGGAGAGGATCTGCCGTAGAGCCCCTGTTGCAAGTGTCTACAAGCAAGAACGATCCTCCTTCATGAGGCCGCTACGCCTTGAGAATTTATAACGACCATGGGCCATCTGTACCGAGGATTTGATTATCCTGTGTTTGGGTCGCGCTGATGGCGGTATTCGTGCCTGCTGTGAGGCAGTGAGCGTTTTCGACGCAGGATCAGGGGTTATCTGGGCTGCGCTCAACGCGAGCCATACGCGCGCGTAAGACGCCTCGTGCAGCTAAGCTGAGGCGTTGGGTAGGGATTTATGTCTGTATTG
>NZ_AYXS01000051.1:0-3732 GCF_000505765.1 Asaia sp. SF2.1
ACCGATGAGCGTCTGATCGATGGGGCAAATCCGATCAAGATGGGCAGCAATAACAGCGGCAAGGCTGTTGGCGGCTCGACGGTCCATTTCGCTATGGTTTCATTACGATTCAGGCCCGAATGGTTCCAGTCGCGCACCAAGCTGGGCTACGCGGTCGACTGGCCGCTCGATTGGCGCGAGATGTGGTCGTATTACGACAAGGCTGAACGCGACCTCGCTATTGCCGGGCCGATTTCCTATCCCTGGGGGCCAAAACGGCCACGCTATCCCTATCGTGCGCATGAAATTGGCGGCGCGGCGGAGTGGCTTGCGCGTGGTGCGGAGGCAATGGGCTATCAATGGTCTGAAACGCCTCTTGCCACGGTCTCGGCACCGCGCGGCGACTCCCCCTCTTGCGTCTATCGTGGCTTCTGTCGTGTCGGGTGCTCGACCAACGCCAAACAGAGCCAGCTTGTGACCTATATTCCCCGTGCCCTGAAGGCCGGTGCCGAGATACGCGATCTTGCCATGGTGGGACGTATCGAGACCAACGCGCAGGGTGTCGCGACCGGTGTGCATTATCATCGCGAAGGGAAGTGGCATTTCCAGAAGGCGAAACAGGTCATTGTTGCCGGTTATGCCATCGAGACGCCGCGGCTATTGCTCAACTCGGCCACAGACCGCTTTCCGCAAGGGCTCGGCAATCGGTCGGGTTATGTGGGGCGCAACCTCATGGTGCAATCCAATCAGGCTGTTTATGGCAAGATGAAAGAGACGGTGCGCTGGAACAAGGGGCCGCCCTCTCTCACCATCACCGAGCACTGGAACTATGAGGACAAGAAGGATTTCTTTGGCGGGTATTGCTGGATGGCCCAGGGTCCCCTGCCGCTGGAATGGTCCTCTGCCGTGTCCTCATCGCGCGGGCTGTGGGGCGAGGCGCTGCGCCAGAAAATGATGGATTACAACCATCAGGTCGGCCTCAAGATGGTGGGGGAAATGCTCCCCAGCATGAATAACCGCGTGACGCTGGCTGATGAGAAAGACCAGTACGGCCTGCCCATCACACGTATCACCTATGGCTGGCAGGATAACGACAAGGTCATGATCCAGCACGCTCTGGGCGAGATGCAACGCTCACTCGAACTTATCGGCGCACAGGATATCTGGCGTCAGGAAAACGATACCAACCATCTGGCGGGTACGGCGCGGATGGGGTTTTCGGCCGAAACATCGGTCGTCGATGCCGATTGTCGCAGCTGGGACGTCCCTAATCTGTGGATCTGCGACGGGTCGATTTTCCCGACCACAGGGGGCGTCAATCCCTCATTGACCATCACCGCCATTGCCCTGCGCACCGCCGACCGCATCCAGACACTACATCGTCAGGGAAAGATCTCGCTCTGATCACCCCCTGACGCTGGGCCCTCAGTCGGCGCGCAGGAACAGCACAACGCCGAGCGAGGCCTTGTCCAGATCGATCCTCACCCGACTTTCATCCCGGACTGGCATGAAAGCCAGACTGAACGGCGCGAACCGGGTGAGGCGCGGGCTCGTAAAAGGCTCGCCCGAGTTCCAACTGGCTTCATCATGACCATAGGCGCAGAACAGCGACAGACGCCCTCCCGGCTCAGGCTGCCCCCCGGCCACGCCCGTGGTGAGAACCAGACTGATCCGGTTCGATCCCGAGAGGGCCGCGGCAAGCGAGGCGCAATGGGCAAGGTCCTCTGCCAGGAATTCCGGATATCCTTCATCCGAAACAAGAGCCTGAGCCGCCTGCATCACCTGTTCGACCGTTCCTGAGAGCGAGAGCGGCTCCAGAGGCGGCAAGGCCTCTCTCATGGCATCCACCCAGCTTTGTGGAGGTCGGCGCGTCCAGATGACCATATCGAGATCGTGACGGGTCAGGCTTGCCAGTGTGTCCTCCAGATTACCGGCGCGGACATGGGGAACCTGGCCTGACAGGGAAGCCATCCCGTGCAGCATATCCTGCCCGTCGGGCCAGCTCTCAATGGCGAACATGCAACCCCGCATCGCCGTTCAGCGCGTGCCCGTCCTGCGGGGTCAGGCCGCGATCAACTGTGTCATGGTCCTCTTCGCAGCAGGCATCGATCAGACCGTCATGCCCCAGCGCAGTCTCGTCAATCGTCAGCAGCAGCCTCCCCCCGACCTGAAGCTGTGCCGCTGTCATCGGTGGAGACCGATGTCGCACCGTGCATTGATCGGACCAGTCGGGATGGGCCGTCCCTGCCAGAAGGACAACCGCCCCTGCTGGGGTATCCTCGATATGGGCGCCGTCATCGCGTGTCCATTGCACGCCCGGCCCGACATAGCTGCGCAACAGACGCAAGGCGAGGTGATCGACATGGAATTTGCGGCAGCTATCTGTCACGATCCGCTCGAGCCTGATCCGCATGACAGAGTGCCCCGTCATATCCGCGTAGAGCGACACAAGCGACATGATATCCTCGTGCAAGGCGTCGAACGTGCCCTGCATGGCATCGGCCAGCTTCACCCCCAATTCATCACGCGTACCGCGCAGCACAATCACGGCGGGACGGGTCGCAAGGTAGCGATAGGCCGCATCGCGCACCTCTGCGTGCAAGCCCAGTGGCAGCGTCGTCAGGTCGCCGGAAGGAAGTGCGACCGCCAGCGGGCTTTTACGGAAGGCGAGGATACGTCGCGTCGGGCAGGAAGCAATCATGGGTGGCCCTCAGAATAAGTTATGTTATAACATAACAGCTCTAGTAAAGATTTCAATCCTTCCCCGTTCCCTTGCCCGAGCGCCTCATGCCCGATTCATCCAGCCTTTCCCCCGCTTATCTTTCCGCCGAGACTGCCGAAACCCTCGCGACCAATAAGGGAGACCGTGACACGCGCCTGCCGGTGACCATCCTCTCAGGATATCTCGGCGCAGGGAAAACCACGCTGATGAACCACCTGCTGCATAACCGCGAAGGCTTGCGGATAGCGGTGATCGTCAATGACATGAGTGAGGTGAATATCGATTCCGCACTCATTCGCGCGGGCCATGCCGATCTGACACGTGCAGAGGAAAACCTCGTTGAGATGACCAATGGCTGCATCTGCTGCACCCTGCGCGACGACCTTCTGACGGAAATCAGCCGCATTGCCGCCCTCGATCGCTTTGACTACCTGCTGATTGAGTCAACAGGCATTGCAGAGCCTATGCCCATTGCCGCCACATTCGAGTTTCGTGACGAGGCAGGGCATAGTCTGAGCGACGTGGCGCGGCTCGATACGATGGTGACGGTGGTCGATGCAGTCAATCTGCTCAATGACTTCTCCTCCACCGATTTCCTGCATGAGCGGGGTGAGAGCGCTGGCGAGGATGACCATCGCAGCCTTGTCGATCTCCTGACGGAGCAGATCGAATTTGCCGACGTCATTGTGCTCAACAAGATCGATACGGCAAGCGAGGCACAGCGCCGGGTCGCACGCTCCATCATCAACGCCCTCAATAGCGAGGCCCGGGTGATCGAAACCTCGGAAAGCCGTCTTGCCTCGCGGGAGGTGCTTGATACCGGCCTTTTCGATTTCGAGCGGGCCCATCGCCATGCCCGCTGGTTTCAGGAACTCTATCACCCGCACATGCATGCGCCGGAGACTGAGGCCTATGGCGTGACCAGCTTCGTCTATCGCGCCCGACAACCCTTCGAGCCAGAAGCCTTCGCTTCACTGATCTCCCGCTCATGGCCGGGGCTTGTGCGCGCCAAAGGGTATTTCTGGCTGGCA
>NZ_AYXS01000051.1:3827-4145 GCF_000505765.1 Asaia sp. SF2.1
GGCGCTGGTGGGTGAGCATTCCTACAGCAGACTGGCCGAATGATGCTGAATGGCGGCAAACACTCGATGCGCTATGGGACCATTGCTATGGTGACCGCAGGCAGGAACTCGTTTTTATCGGTGCCAGTCTGAACGAGGCCGCCTTGCGTCAGGCACTTGACGCGTGCCTGATCACACCGCCTGATACTGGCGCTTTCGATCCCGGTTGTTACGCCGACTTACCGGACCCCTTTCTCAAATGGGAGTAGAGAAAGCTGGCCACACCAGCTGATGACGTTCAACGTGCCCCGGGACGGGTCTGACGGCTGATGAAGATAG
>NZ_AYXS01000051.1:4215-4373 GCF_000505765.1 Asaia sp. SF2.1
CCAGCAGGATAATCGCCCCCTTAATGACATTCTGCACATAGGGTGAGATATTCATCAGATTGAGGCCGTTATTGAGCACGCCCAGAAGAAGCGCACCGATCAACGTGCCAACAATCGAGCCGCGCCCACCGGAAATTGCCGTTCCGCCAAGCACCACG
>NZ_AYXS01000051.1:4455-5868 GCF_000505765.1 Asaia sp. SF2.1
GCAGCGATGGCATCGAGTTCGAACCCCATACCCGCATTGGGCTGGCCGCTCATGAGGCGGGAGCTGAGCAGGATACCGGCAATCGCTGCTGTCACGCCGCTGACAAGATAAACGATAACCTTGTAGCGACGCGCATCGATACCAGAGAGACGCACGGCGTCCTCATTGCCGCCAATGGCAAAGATATAGCGCCCGATCGGCATTTTCTCGAGCATCACATAGGCCACCACAAATGTCAGCGCCATGATCACGATAGGGGTCTGCACCCCCAGAATGGTGCCACGCCCCAGAAAGCCGAACCAGTCGGGCAGGCCCGTCACCGGATAGCCATTGGTGTAGATCAGTCCCAGCCCGCGCGCGATGCTCATCGAGGCGAGCGTGACAATGATGGGGGGCATACGCAGACCGGCGATACACAGTCCGTTGCCGAGCCCGAACACCATACCCGCCCCGATCCCCGCAAGGATGGCAACGACGCCTGACACCCCGCTGGCGAGCAGCCCCGCCGTGAGCGTACCAGTAAGCGCCATGGTGGCTCCCACTGACAGATCAATGCCGCCTGTCAGGATCGCGAATGTCATACCGACCGAAATGATGGCGTTGATCGAGACCTGGCGACCGATATTCTCCAGATTGCCCAGCGACAGGAAACGACTGTTGAGAAACATCATGCCGATGACGACCACAATGAGCCCCATGGCAGGCAAAATTGCGGTCGAGCGCCGTGACAGCGCCATGACGGAGTCACGCATGGAGCGACGCTCCTGGCCCGGCGGGCTGATGAGGGGCATATCCCTGTCCAACGGATTTTGTACCGCTTGATGTGGCATGACGCATGATCTCCTCGGCGTTCAGCGCATCTCCTTCGAGTATGGTCGAGATGGCGCCACGATAAAAAACAGCGACGCGGTCGCACATCCCGACAATTTCGGGCAGTTCTGATGAGATCATGATGATCGCAAAACCCTCCCCTGTCAGGTCCCGCATCAGACGATAGATTTCCGCTTTGGCCCCGACATCGATCCCGCGCGTCGGTTCATCGAAGATCAGGATCGGGCAACGACGATTAAGCCAGCGCGCGATGACCACTTTTTGCTGGTTCCCGCCGCTGAGCGTGACGGTTGCCGTCTCGGCATCCGGGGCCTTGACCTGCAGGGCACGCATGAGAGAAGCGGTTTTCTCACGCTCCTTGCGCCGGTCGATCAGCCCTATGGACCGCGTATACTGTGGAAGATTATTGATCGAGATATTGTCGCGGATACTGAATGGCAGGATCAGCCCTTCAATCTTGCGGTTTTCGGGCAGGAGCCCGATCCCAGCCTTCAGTGCCGCTGCCGGATCGGACAGGGTGACGTCACGCCCGCGCATGGTCACGCTCTTGCCCGGACAAGGTAGCGCCCCGATCAGCGCCAG
>NZ_AYXS01000051.1:5964-6141 GCF_000505765.1 Asaia sp. SF2.1
AGCTGTCTCGGTGCGCCCCGAACCCACCAGCCCCGCAAAGCCCAGAATTTCACCCGCATGGAGATCGAAATCGCTGGTGACTGCATCACTGCGGCTGCGCAGATGGCGCGCTGTCAGCAGCACGGTGCGGTCGATGTCATCGGCCTTGGGGGGGAAGCTGTTCTCGATACGCCGCCC
>NZ_AYXS01000051.1:6201-13884 GCF_000505765.1 Asaia sp. SF2.1
CACCATCATCTCGACCAGATGATCCATGCTGCAGGATGCGACTGGTGTCAGGCCGACATTCGCACCGTCGCGCAGAATGGTGATTCGGTCGCAGATCTCGAAGATCTCCTCGAGATGATGCGAGACAAAAATGATCCCGATGCCCTCATCGCGCAGCTGCCGCATGACACGAAAAAGCAGCGCTGCCTCATTAGGCGTCAGCGGAGCCGTTGGCTCGTCCAGAATAAGGATGCGCACATCGAGCGAGAGCGCCTTGGCAATCTCCACGAATTGCTGCTCGGCAACACTCAACCGTCCGACGGGGACGGTCAGGTCGATCTGCACGCCGATGCGTTCAAAAAGGCCAGCCGCCTGACGCGCCATGGCCGTGCGGCGGCTCAGCCCGAGCGCATTGCGCCTTTCTCGCCCCAGAAAGATATTATCGATCGCGTCGAGATCGGGCACTAGGCTGAATTCCTGAAACACGATGCCGATGCCGCGCGCGATGGCGTCGCGATAGCTCGTGAAATGGCACGCTTCGCCATCGAGCAGCATCTCGCCCTCATCCTGGCGCTGGATGCCGCCTATGATCTTGATAATCGTCGATTTCCCGGCACCGTTTTCACCCAGCAGCGCATGAATCTCACCACGCATGAGGTCCAGTGAAACGCCCTTGAGCGCTTTCACCCCGGGAAAGCTTTTGGTGATGCCCTGCAGCTTCAGGAGCGGCAGGGCAGAAGAAGAGTGAATTTCTGTCATGATGCCTTACCGCCCCCAAATAGGTGTTCAGGAATAGATGCTCAGGATCGGGAAAAAAGAGAGGCGCAGCCCCGCTTGGCTCTCACCAGCTAAAGGTCTTCGCCCCCTTGGCGTCGACCAGTTCCACATCCACGGGCACTGTGGCGGGCGGCACTGCACCCCAGTACTTGGCGAGCGCCATAGCCAGGGCGAGGCAGATCTGCTGACGCGGGAATTGCGCGGCCGTGCCGATGAAATGCGAGCCCGGCTTGGCAATGGCCTTGATCGCTTCGGGTGCGCCATCCACGCTTACAAGCTTGACGTCATGCCCGCTCGACTCAATGGCCGACAACACGCCCAGCGAGCCGTTATCGTTGACGCTGAAAATACCCTTCATATCAGGATTGGCCTGCAGCATGTTTTCAGCCACCGTCAGAGCCTGATCGCGCTCCTGCTTGCCGTTTTGCGTACTCACGATCTTGATACCCGGGAATTTCGCCAGAGCGGCCTTGCATCCTTTGACGCGCTCCAGGATCGGCACCACGGGAATACCGTCTATGATACCGACATCACCCTTGGTGATGGTCTGGCCCAGATAGGTGCACGCCTTGAAACCGGCATCGTAATTCTCCGATCCCACAAAGGCATCGATAGGGCCATTGGCCTGGGCATCGACAGAGACAATAGGGATGTTCTTATCGTGCACGGTCTTAACGATGGAGGCGACACCCGCTGAATCGGTCGGATTGATGAGGACAACCTGCACGCCCTGCTGCACCATATCCTCAATATCGCTGACCTGCTTGGACACGTCGTGATGCGCATCGCTGATGATCAGCGTGGCCCCGATGGATTTGGCTGCATCCTGCAGCGCGTCCTTCATGGTGACGAAATAAGGGTTGTTCATCTCCTGAAAGGACACGCCGATCTTGAGCGGCTCGGCTGCGCAAGCCTTGCCGGAGGCCAAAGAGAGCGCGGACCCGGTGATGAGGGTCGAGGCAAGAAGCGTCTTGAGAAACTTGTTCATTTTGAACTCGTATCGAAATGGGCATTGCCTGCCCGGTGCGGTTTTCCATGCCCCGTCATCCGGGGCACGGGCTCAGTTGATGCGACGCCGTGACCGGGCTCAACCGGTCGAGACGCCCGGTCCTGTCGGTTCAGATGGCGGTATAGCCGCCATCAACAAAGATCTCCTGCCCGTTGATCATCCCCGAGGCAGGGGTCGCGAGATAGAGCACCAGATCGGCCACCTCCTGAGGTGTGGCGACACGACCCGCGGGAATTTTTTCGAGAAAGCGCTGGAGCTTGTCACCCACACCCCAGACGCGCTCGCCCATGGGCGTCCAGACCACGGTGGGGCAGACAGCATTGGACTGGATGTTATGTGGCGCCCATTCGGCGGTCATCACCTTGGTCAGGCCATTCAGACCAGCCTTGGACGCCACATAAGGGCCATGATCAGTCAGCGCCACGCTGCTGGCCATGGAGCTGATATTGATGATCTTGCCCCCCCCGGCATCGATCATGCCCGGCACCAGCGCCCGCGCCATGAGCCAGGGCGCCCGCAGGTTGAGATTGAGGATAGAATCCCATTCCGCGACGCTCTGCTCGGTCAGCGATTTCGGTATGCTCATCCCGGCATTATTGACGAGGATCGTCGGTATGCCGATTTCGCTGCGCATGCGGGCGGTAGCCTGCTCTGCCGCTCGTGCATCGAGCAGATCGGCTGCAATGGCGAGACAGGTCCTCCCCTGCGCGGTAACGAGCGCGCGCGTCTCATCCAGAAGCGCCTCGTCCCGGGCAATGGCGACAATATCAGCCCCTGCGGCGCTCAGCGTCTCGCAGATCGTGACACCTAGCCCGCGCGAAGCCCCGGTGACGACGGCAACCTTGCCTTTGAGCGAAAAACGGGTGGAGAGATCGGTCATGACAGGTTCATGCCTCCTGCAGGCGACGCTACCGGCGCGCCAAGGGTACGGGAATGCGCCAAGAGATGAGGCGCGGTGATCTGTTGCGATTGCTGGCGAAACTGACGCGGCGTGCAGCCACGCAGACTCAGGAACACGCGATTGAAATTCGAGAGATTGCTGAACCCTGCCTCTCGACAGATATCAGTCACCGCCATCGAGGTCGTGGCGAGCAGATGACACGCATGGCCGATACGCAGCTTCTGCACGAAGCTCATGAAAGTCTCCCCCGTCACCGCGCGGAACTGGCGCGAGAAACCTGAAGGCGTCATGCCGAGGGATGAGGCGATGCTCTCGTGGCGGATCGTGGCGGGATCGGTCGTCAGGAGATGACGCACCAGACGGTTGATGCGCGCAGCACCCGAAACACCGACCCCACCCGGCAGAGGGCGATCGCGCCCGGTAGACAGACGCCGCCAGGGCGATTGCGACAACGCAGACAAAAGGGACATGCAGGAGGCGAGTTTCTGCCCCGCGCTTTGCGCACCCATCGCGACGAGAGCCTCGGCATGGGCGAGAGCCTGCACGCCGGTGAATTCCAGCCCATGGACTGACTCTGCGAGCATACGCGTCAGCCCTGACAACTCCGGGCAGAGCGCAATCAATCCCTCAATCCAGTTCTGGCTGAACTGGAGCACCACGTCGCGTCCCTGGAGCACTTCGCCTTCGGAAAGGGGACTGAACCAAACATGAGGGAGATCCGGCCCGATGAGCACAAGCTGACCCGCCGAAAAGGCGCCGATATGATCGCCGATCATCGCACGGCCTGCGCCGCGTGTGATCAGATGCAGCTCATATTCCGGATGATAGTTCCAGCAGGCAATGGCTGCCGGATAATCATGCTGGTGCCAACGGAAACTGCCGGTCTTCTGCTCAGGTATCAACTCCAGAATGGCAGGGTTCTGCACCCCTCGTCCATTCTGCCCAGGACAGGTATGACCCGTAGAAATGCCATTGAGATACGACATGAGACGTGCCTCGCCTGTGCAGGACGTCAGAGCGTGATCTGGAGTTTGACGTCGTCCGGCCTACCCTCCGCCGCTCGCTCAAAGGCCGCGATACCCTCGCTAAGCGGATAGCTGCCGGAGATCAGCGGCTTGAGGTCGATACGTCCAGAAGCGACGAGCGCAATGGCGCGATCATAGACATGGGCATAGCGAAAGATCGTCTCGATGCTCAGCTCCTTGGCTTGCGCCGCAACGATATCAAGGGCGACCTTCTTGGGAGGCATACCGACCAGTATCAGACGCCCTCCAGGCCGTGTGCAGTCCAGTGCGTCCTGATAGGCTCCCTCGAACCCGCTCGCCTCAAAGGTCACATCCACGCCCCAGCCCTCACCGCACTCGGCAGCGATACGCTCGGCCGGTTTTGCCTCGGCCAGATTGATCGGCACGATATTGGCATAGCGTCCGGCTATCGCGAGCTTGGGTGCCGAGAAATCGCTGATAAAAACCCGGCTTGCCCCGGAGGCTAGCGCCGCGAGCGCTGTCATGATCCCGATGGGTCCTGCCCCTGTAACCAGACAGACGTCGCCGGGCTGCAGGCGGGCCTTGACGCAGGCGTGAACGCCGACCGCCAGCGGCTCGACCATCGCCCCTTCAGCAAAGCTCACACGATCAGGCAGTTTGTACGTGTAAGCCGCTGGATGCACCACAGAGGCCGTCAGGCAACCATGCACAGGCGGGGTTGCCCAGAAGCGTACGGAAGGGTCGATATTGTATTGCCCCAGGCGGGAGGCACGCGAATGCACGTCAGGAATACCCGGCTCCATGCACACACGATCACCGATTTGCAGGCCCGAGACGCGGCTACCCAGTGCGGTGATTGTCCCCGAGGCCTCATGCCCCAGCACCATGGGCTCACGCACGACAAACGGCCCGATGGCGCCATGCGAGTAGTAATGCACATCGCTCCCACAGATCCCGACCGTATGGATGGCAATACGCACATCATCAGGGCCAAGCGTGTCATCAAGGGCGATATCCCGCAGGGACAGTTTGCCACGCTCTTCCAGAACCAGTGCCTGTGCCATCTCGTCATTCCTTACAGGTCCCGACATGCTCCAGCGATACGCGAACATGACAGGACTGTTAGATATAACGACATGATCTCATGAAATAGGTCTGTTCTTCACAAAATCCGATGATTTCTTGCGTGAACAGAACACCACTCCGTGATTTTCGGTCTGAACGCGAGCCTCTGTGAACAGGCGCCGCACTGGAGCGAGGTACTCCGTGGCGACCTCGTTTGGCGCCGGGTCATCGCTGACCTATGCTGGTTTTCCATCGGGGTGCGCCCCGGCCTTCCCCCAATGCCGACAGAAAGAGTTCAGATGCCCGAGCGTCCCGTTTTCCCCGGATTGAGCCGTCGACGGGCCCTCGCTTCGCTTGTCGCGACGGGTGGTGGCCTGATGGGAGCGGCACTGGCGCAGGCAGCGCCTGGCCCTGTTGCGGCACCCAAGGCACCGGACGGGGAAAGAAAGGCCGAGCCCAACGCCTCGCATCCCTCCCCTGCTGACCAGCCGGGAGCCACCGCCCATCCGGTCATTCGCACGCAAAGCGATGCCCTTTACCGCCCCACGATCCATTTTTCACCCGAGAGCGGGTTCATGAACGATCCTAACGGGCTCATTCATGATGGGTCGGTTTTTCATCTTTATTATCAGTATGACCCCTTTGCCCCCTATGCCGGTCACGTGCATTGGGGCCATGCGACGAGCAAGGATCTGCTGTCGTGGCAGGACCAGCCAATTGCGCTCAATGAATCACCGGCTGGCGAGGCCTTTACCGGGTGCACTGTGCTGGACGCACAGAACAGTTCAGGCCTGTTCAAGGAAGGGCAAGGTGGACTGGTTGCCCTCTACACCCGCGCCACGCCCAAGAAGCAGTCACAGTATCTGGCGATCAGTGAGGACGGGGGGCAGAGTTTTCACGATATCGCCCAGAATCCGGTGCTCGATATCGGCAGCAACTCATTCCGTGATCCGCAGGTGATCTTTCACGAGCCCACCCGCCAATGGGTCATGGTGGTTGCAAAGTCACGCCTGCATCAGATTGCATTCTACGCCTCCATCGATCTCCGACACTGGGTGCATCTCAGCGATTTCGGCCCGTCCGGCCTGTATGGCGTCGATTATGAATGCCCCAATCTGATCGAGATTCCCGTTGAAGGCGGCGGGTCGCGCTGGGTTCTGTTCATCTCGGTCAATCCCGGTGGGCCGACGGGGGGCAGCATCACCCAGTATTTCGTTGGCAGCTTCGATGGCAGTCGCTTCACCCCCGATGACACCGTGATCGGGCTGACGGATTTTGCCAAGGATGCCTATGCCCTTCAATGTTACCAGAACATGCCGGGCAAGCAGGCCGTCTCCATCGCCTGGCTGGGCAACTGGCAGTACTGTCAGGAACTCCCGACACAAAGCTGGCGCGGCTGCATGACCCTGCCCCGGCTCATGACACTGCGCCATGACTCAGCCGGCTGGCTGCGCCTCGCCCAGGCCCCGAAAGGGCTGGAAACGCTGCGTGAAGCGCCCATCGCTTTCACCTGTCAGCGTCTGGCCGCCGGTGCCAGTGCCTCGGTGCCCCTCCCGCAAGGCGTGGCGCTCGAACTGGTCCTGAGTGCGACCGTTGACCAGATGCCCCCTAATCTGCCGCTGGGGGACAAGGGGCGCACAGGCCGGTTCGTTATCGTGTTCGGCAATGATATGGGCGAGAACCTCACCATCGGTTTTGACGCCTTCAGCGGTCAGCTCTGGATTGACCGGGCCGATCTCAACGGTTTCAAGCAGCCTTTCTTTACCGGGCAGTTCTCGACCCCTCTCAATGCCGATGACCGCCATTTCGACATACGTTTGGTGCTTGATGCCTGCACACTTGAGGTATTCGCCAATGGTGGCCTTTCGGTAGGAACCGCCTTGCTCTTTTCAGCCAACCCGCTCAGCTTCCTCAAGCTTGAGGCGACGGGCGCAGGGGCAAGCATTGAGACGCTGGGCCTGTACCGGCTCAGGAAGGTCATGCCGCGCGAGACAGCCCTGTAAGCCTCGGCCACCCTATGATAAGGCGGTGATCCCGACGAACCAGACCGGAGCTATTCCCTCTCATGTCCTTCACCGCCTGTCTTTTCGTCATGCTCGGCGGGGCCCTTGGCACGCTGGGGCGCTATCTCGTCTCTGTCGCGACCGCGCCCTATAGCCGCTCCATGCCGTGGGGCACGATCCTGGCCATCAATACGGTCGGATCGTTCGTTATCGGTTTTTTCGGCACGCTGACGCTCGCCCATGGCCGCTTTCCCGTTTCGGAAAACATGCGGCTCTTTGTCATGGTCGGGATTTGCGGAGGGTACACCACCTTCTCGTCATTCAGCCTTCAGACGCTGGATCTGATGCGTGCCGATGCATGGGGCCGCGCCATGCTCAACATCATTCTTTCAGCCGTGCTCTGCCTTGGCGCGGTATCACTGGGGCATCATGCCGCCTCGAAGCTCAATGCCGGGGCCTTTCAGATCGCCCAGAACGAGACCGAAGAGGACGCCTGATATCCTGACGACCGTCCCGCCGGGTCAGAGCCTGGCGGGACACAGAGTTTGCCTTGTTCGCCCCCGCAGAGGCCATCCTTCAGGCTGAGAGCGCTTCGAAGCGGGCTGTCTGCTCGTCGCAGCGATAGATATCGGCCATCGGGTATGGCTGTCGCGCAAGCGTCGCCACCGCGTTGATGACCCGATCCACCTTCTCGTCGCTCATCAGAACGCTGAAGTTCAGCCGGGTCCAGCCGGGCTTTTCGATTTCATGACCCGACAGGATCTCGCGGCGCAGGATTGCCGAGGCGGGCTCATCGATGGAGAGCAGTCGATGCGCATAGGGCCCGGCGCAGGCACAGCCGCCACGTGCCTGAATACCGTAGCAATCGGACAGCAAGCGGGTGAAAAGTTGCTGATGGATATGACCGCCGCGCTGATGATCGCGGATGCGCATGGAGAAAATCGGCAGAGCCGGCTTGTCGGG
>NZ_AYXS01000051.1:13968-15489 GCF_000505765.1 Asaia sp. SF2.1
TCGGCATGACGTTCATCCATGAAATCCTGACCGATGGCGTCCTTCACCAGAAATGCCAACGCCGCCCGGATATCACCCACCACATTGGGTGTGCCCGCTTCCTCACGGTCGCTCACGCGATCGGAATAATCATGCCCCCAGGGCGAGACAAAACGCACCGTTCCACCACCCGGCAGGCTCGGGCGTGTGATGGCCACAGCAGCATCAAGAACGATCATCACGCCTGAAGCGCCGGGTCCGCCGACAAATTTGTGGGGCGATACAACCACCGCATCGATCTGGGCAGGCGTGCCTGCTGCCATATCGATGGCAAGATACGGGCCGCCTCCTGCATAGTCCCAGACCGAACGCGCGCCATGCGCATTGAGCAGGGTCGTGATGGCCGCGACATCGGTCAGAATGCCGGTCACATTCGAGGCTGCGGAAAAGGCCGCCACCACCAGCCGACCCGGGGTGAGGGCTTCCAACACGTGGGTGAGCTCTGCCACATCAGGCCCACCCTGCACGGCCTCGCCGATCTCGATGATTTCCGCACCGCTTTCGCGCCACGGAAGAATGTTAGAGTGATGCTCGTAAGGCCCGATCAGAACGAGCGGTTTTCTGCCTTCAGCGACGGCCTGTGTAACGCCCATAAGGCTGACGAGACGGTTGATGCCTGATGTCGCACCTGAGCCGGTGAAAACAACGCTGTACGCCTCCGTCGCCTTGCAGAGCCGGGCGATATGAGCGCGCGCCGAGGCACGCAGCCTTGTCATCATGCGTCCGCAATAGGACGCCTGGGTATGACTATTGGCATAGTAGGGCAGAACCTGCGTGAGGACGAAGCTTTCCACCTGCTGAAGCGCGCGCCCTGAAGCCACGTAATCGGCATAAAGCAGCGGATGATCGCCAAACGGCCCCGGCACAGGCACGCCCTCACCAATGACCCCTTTGCGAAGCCCTGCCAGCCCCTCTTCGCCCTTCAGCGAAACGGCAAAATCATCGAGGCAAGTATCAGGGTTCAGCATGGTAAAGGCTCCTGTGATCGGATGAGCACAGGATAGAGCGATGGAATGGTGGAAAACTCACCCTATTTCATCGCAGATTACGCTTTCTTTCTATCAAATGATCTGTTTTTCTCGATTTCATGGATCAGATAGACCGCGCCATCGTCCGAGCCCTCCAACAGGATTCATCGCTTTCCCAGCGGGGTCTGGCCGAGAAAGTCGGGTTGTCGCAGAATGCCTGCTGGCGCCGTCTGAATGCGCTCAGAGTCAGCGGCGTGATCGAGGGAGAAACCGTCCGCCTGTCGCAAACGGCCATAGGGCTGGGTGTGACGGTATTCGTAATGGTACGCACACGCTACCACTCACGCGAATGGCTGAGCCAGTTTCGCGAGGCCGTTCTGGCCATACCCAATATCGTGGATTTCCACCGTCTGGCGGGTGATTACGACTACATGCTCAAGGTCGTCGCCAAGGACATGAACGCATTCGACCGCATCTATCAGATGCTTATCAGCAAGGTAGAGCTGGACACCGT
>NZ_AYXS01000051.1:15562-15701 GCF_000505765.1 Asaia sp. SF2.1
CACCTCCTATCTTTCGATGGAGGCTATCGCCGATAATCGTGACATGCCTGTGTGATTGCGCAGGATGGAAAGGCCTTTCGCCACAGCCACGCTGACACATACAAACACTCATGATGGACAGACGCTCCAAGGGCGCCGC
>NZ_AYXS01000051.1:15761-16438 GCF_000505765.1 Asaia sp. SF2.1
CCATCATCAGTTACCAGGCTAGAAAAGGCTCAGCTTGCTTCAGGTTTAGTGATCAGTTCGAACAGCAGAACCGAGCGCCCTGTCACGGTATAAACCTGCTCCTGCTCAAACAACTCGGATTCCAGCGCCTCGCCGTCATCTGGCCGGTTGGTGTCCAGCAGCAGCTTCCATTCGTCGCCTTCCGCCTTCGGCAGCGTGAACTCCACCACATCGTGCCAGCTATTGAGGATGAGCAAGAGCGTAGCATCAGCGCCGCGACGCATGATACCGCTGGGCTGGGCCCGACCATCCAGCATGAGCCCGAAGCACTGCGCCAGCGACCATTCATCCTGCTGCATGTCACCACCGGACGCGCTGATCCAGGTCAGTTCCTTGACGTCGAGTTCAGGATTATAGGCCTCGGTCAGGAACCGGGCGCGACGCAGGATCGGGAAGCGTCGACGAAGCGCGAGAAGCCGCGTGGTGAACTTGGAAAGACGAGCCCCTCCTTCGCTGAGACGCCAATCAACCCAGGAGATGTCGTTATTCTGACAATAGGCATTGTTGTTGCCGCCCTGGGTTCTGCCGAACTCATCCCCCGCCACAATCATGGGGGTGCCTTGCGAGAAGATCAGGGTCGCCATCATGTTGCGGCACTGACGCCAGCGCACTTCGTTGATGGCTGCATCGTCCGTCTC
>NZ_AYXS01000051.1:16548-19276 GCF_000505765.1 Asaia sp. SF2.1
GCCTCGTTGTGCTTCTCGTTATACGAGACGCAGTCCCACAGCGTGAAGCCGTCATGAGCCGTGAGAAAATTGACACTGGCCCAGGCCTGACGACCCAGATGGTTGAACAGGTCAGGGCTGCCAAGCAGGCGCGGCGCCAGCACATCAGCCTTGGCCTCGCCGCGCCAGAAATCGCGCACCGTGTCACGGAACTTGTCGTTCCATTCGGCCCAGCCGGGAGGAAACTGGCCAACCTGGTACCCGCCGGGACCAATATCCCAGGGCTCGGCGATCATTTTGAGATGGGTAAGGGTCGGGTCCTGCTGGCAGATGCGCAGGAAGCCCGACTGACTGTCGAATCCGTCAACCTCGCGCGCGAGGATGGTCCCGAGATCGAAGCGGAAGCCATCCACACCGATTTCATTGGCCCAGTAGCGCAGACTATCAACAACAAACTGTAATGATGCAGTTTTTGTCAGGTTGAACGTATTACCAGTACCCGTATCATTAATATAGAATCTCTTATTGTCAGGCATGAGCCTGTAATACGTCGCGTTATCCAGCCCCTTGAAGGAGAGGGTCGGGCCGAGTTCGTTGCCTTCTGCGGTGTGGTTGTAAACCACGTCCATGACCACTTCGATGCCCGCCTCGTGGTAGGCGGCGACCATGCGACGTACTTCGGTCAGGGCATCATCCTGATCCGCAGCATAGCGCGTGTCGGGGGCAAAAAAGCCGATCGTGTTGTAGCCCCAGTAATTCGTAAGGCCCTTGTTCACCAGATACTCATCAGCGACGAAGCTCTGGATGGGCAGCAATTCGATTGTCGTGATGCCAAGCGATTTCAGGTGCTCGATCACATGGCGATTGGCCAGCCCTGCATAGGTGCCGCGCAGGCGCCGTGGAACGCGAGGATGATTGAGGGTGTAGCCCCGGACATGGGTTTCATACACCACCGTATCTGACCAGCGCGTACCCAGCGGGCGCAGGTTCTGAGCGGCAGGATCGGTAATCACGCATTTCGGGATGTAAGCTGCGCTGTCACGCTCATCGAAGCTCAGATCCTTGTCGGCATGGCCAATCTGGTAGCCGAAGAGTGCAGGATTCCATTCGATCTCGCCAAAATGCTCACGCGCATAGGGGTCGAGCAAGAGCTTGTTGGGGTTGAAGCGGTGACCGGCATCGGGCTCGTAAGGGCCATGCACACGCAGGCCGTAGAGCTGCCCCGGACGCAGGTCCGGCACCCAGCCGTGGAAAACCTGGTCTGTGTATTCCGGCAGGCGAATCCGGTCTGTTTCCTTCTCGCCGTTCTGGTCGAACAGGCAGATCTCGACCGCCTCGGCGTTGGCGGAGAATACGGCAAAATTGACGCCCTTACCGTCATAGACGGCGCCTCTCTCGGCGGGGCTTCCTTCCTTCAGGCGTTTCGCAAAAGAATCACTCATGAGTTTCTTTCCATCCTGACCCGTTAGACCGGCATTTTCCCTATCTGCACCCGGGTTCGAGGGGCCTAACGCTATGGAAAGGGAAAGTGCTGATAACATAAACGCGAGCGGTTAACGATTTCAGATGCGAAGCGTTTCACAAGTATTAGCATCCAAATGGCTCTGCAATTTCTTCCCGATTTCCCAGACGAGGCTCGCCATGCCGTCAGACCAGATCGTTACGCTTCCGACGGATTTGCAGCTGCTTTCCGTCACGGCAGAGATGTTTCCTTTCGTCAAAACCGGAGGGCTGGGCGATGTGGCGGCCTCGCTTCCCACTGCCCTGCGTCATCATGGCGTGCGCACCCGCACCATCCTGCCCGGCTATCCCGCAGTCATGAAGGCTCTGACACAAAAGGTGCAGGCCTATGTGTTCCACGACATGCTCGGCTATCGCGTCACCCTGTGGGAGGGAACAGCGCACGGGCATCATCTTTACGCAATCGAGTCGAGCGATCTCTACGATCGTGCGGGTGGCCCCTATCTGGGTCCGGACGGGCGGGACTGGCCCGACAACGACATGCGATTTGCCGTACTCTCCCGTGTTGCGGCCTGCATTGCCCAGGGTTGCCTTGCAAACTGGCAGCCGGACGTTGTCATGACCCATGACTGGCAGGCTGGATTGGTGAGCGCCTATCTGCGCTACGACAATCTGCCCGCACCACCGGTTGCCCATGTCATTCACAACATGGCGTTTCAGGGGCTCTTTCCCCGCGATCTTCTAGCGCGCATTGGTTTGCCCGACCATGCGTTTTCGGTCGATGGGGTCGAATTCTACGGCAAGCTCGGATATCTCAAGGCCGGTTTGCAGCTTGCAGACAAGCTCATAACTGTTTCACCCACCTATGCCGAGGAAATCCAGACGGCCGAAAACGGCATGGGTCTCGAGGGTCTGCTCAGCACGCGGGCGAATGACCTGCACGGCATTCTCAATGGCATCGATCTCCATGACTGGAACTCGCTGACCGATCCAGCGGTGATCTTCCCTTACGCGGTTGGCGACATCGCGGGCCGTCGTGCGAACAAGCGCGTGTTCCAGGCAGAGTTCGGCCTCCCACAGGACCCGAACGCCATGTTGCTGGGTATCGTGAGCCGTCTCACCCGTCAGAAAGGTGTGGATATCCTGGCCGAAATCGCGCCGCGTCTCTTCCAGGCCAATATCCAGCTCGCCGTCGTAGGCGTGGGTGACAATGACATCATGCAGGCTTTCCGGTCCCTGCAGCTGCGCTATCCGCGCCATCTCGTCTGCCATCTACGTTATGATGAGG
>NZ_AYXS01000051.1:19358-21379 GCF_000505765.1 Asaia sp. SF2.1
CGGCCTGACGCAGCTTCATGCCCTCCGTTACGGCTCTGTGCCAATCGCTGCACGCGTGGGTGGCCTGACCGACACCATCGTGGACGCCAATGCCGCGGCCATCGAGGAAGGTGTGGCCAATGGCATCCTGTTCTCCCCAACCCAGGGCGATGCGTTGTATCGCGCAATCCGTCATGCTCAGAGGCTCTATCGCCAGAAATCAGTTTGGGCGCGTCTGCAACGCAATGGCTCGCTCCATGATGTGTCGTGGCATGGGAAAGCCGCCCATTATGCGCGACTGCTTCTCGAAATGGCCGGTCGCGCACCGGCCCGCCTGATTGGCGAAGGGGAGATCGCGCCTCGACTGAGCGATGTGGGCATACCGCTTGCCCCCAATACGTCTTTCACCCGCACAGCCAGAATGCCGCAGAGCCGACCACGCAACCCCGGTCTGGGCCGCACCGATCTGCCCCGTTTCGGAACCAGTGCCTGACCGCACGCATCCGTATCCAGCTTTGAATGGCTCGCGGGCCCGACAGCCCGTGAGCCTAACCGCTTGCACATTTTCCTGAGGCGAGATCGTCTTTTCCATGACCGATACAGAAACCATGCAGCCCGCCATCAGGGCCATCAAGCCTCAGGAGCAATCCCTGATCGACGAGATCGTCGAAGGGCGCGCTCATGATCCGTTTTCCTATCTTGGGCGCCATCGCGAAGGGCGTAACGGGGTCGTACGCGTGTTCTACCCTGACGCCGTCGAGGTCAGACTGCTGGCTGAACGCAAGAACAAGCCCCCGCTCGAAAAGAAAATGGACCGCATCGATGAGCGCGGCATCTACAAGGCGACCATAGCCGCGACCTCCACACGCTATAGCCTGCGCATTCTATGGGCAGATGGCTGGCAGGAAACGCACGACCCGTACAGCTTCGGCACGTTGATTGGCGATCTTGATCTCTATCTCTTCGCTGAGGGCAATCATCGCGATATCGACCGGATCATGGGCGCCCATATCTGTGAGATCGATGGCGTATCGGGTGTACGCTTCAGCGTCTGGGCACCCAATGCTCATCGCGTGTCGGTCATCGGCGATTTCAACATCTGGGATGGGCGTCGTCATGCCATGCGGCTGCGCCATAGCGCAGGCATATGGGAGCTGTTTGTTCCGGGCATCGGGTCTGGCGAGCGCTACAAATTCGAGATCATGGCGCAAGGCGGTGTCATTCTGCCCGCCAAAGCGGACCCCTATGCCCGTTATGCCGAGCTCCCCCCGGCCACAGCCTCCATTGTGGCCCCACCGCTCGAGCACGATTGGCAGGATCAGGACTGGATGGCACAGCGCGCGGCACGACAGTCGCTCGAGGCACCGATCTCGATTTATGAACTGCACGTGCCTTCATGGCAGCGCCTGAACAGCCCGACCGGCTATGTGAGCTGGAATGATCTGGGTGACAAGCTCATTCCTTATGTCACCGGGCTTGGCTTCACCCACATCGAGCTGATGCCGATCACGGAATACCCCTTTTCAGGCTCGTGGGGTTACCAGCCTCTGAGCATGTATGCGCCAACCTCGCGCCACGGAACGCCTGCCGAATTCGCGCGCTTTGTGGACCGCTGCCATCAGGCGGGGCTCGGTGTCATCATGGACTGGGTACCAGCGCATTTTCCGGCAGATGCCCACGGGCTGGCCCTGTTCGATGGCACGCATCTTTACGAGCACTCTGACCCGATGGAGGGCTACCATCAGGACTGGCACACGCTCATCTACAATTTCGGACGCACAGAGGTTCGCAATTTCCTGACCGGCAGTGCGCTCTACTGGTTGAGAAATTTTCATATCGACGGCCTGCGCGTCGATGCGGTGGCTTCCATGCTCTATCGCGATTACAGCCGCAAGGAAGGCGAGTGGCGTCCCAACGTCTATGGCGGCCGTGAAAATCTGGAGGCCGTGAATTTTATGCGCGAGCTCTCCGGAATCATACGCGATTACTGCCATGACGCCGCATTGATTGCCGAGGAGTCGACGGCCTGGCCGGGTGTGACC
>NZ_AYXS01000051.1:21418-24438 GCF_000505765.1 Asaia sp. SF2.1
GCGCCTCCTGAGGTCGGTGGGCTGGGCTTTCGCTTCAAGTGGAATATGGGGTGGATGCACGATACGCTGCGCTACATGCAGCAGGATCCGCTATGGCGGCGCTATCATGGGTCAGACCTCACCTTTGGCATGGTCTATGCCTATACCGAGCATTTCATTTTGCCTCTCTCTCACGACGAGGTCGTGCACGGCAAAGGGTCCCTTCTGTCGCGCATGCCGGGTGATGACTGGCGGCGACATGCCAATCTGCGCGCCTATTACGCCCTGATGTGGGCCTATCCGGGCAAGAAGCTGCTCTTCATGGGCGGTGAGCTCGCCCAGTGGGAAGAGTGGCATAATGACCGTGAACTCGCCTGGAACCGTCTGCACGATCATCTTGGCAAGGGTATGCACGATACGGTCGGCCTATTGAACGCGGTCTATCGCGAGGAACGCGCGCTCAGCGCTCATGATTACCACCATGACGGTTTCAGATGGATCATCGCAGACGATACCGAAAATACGGTTTTCGCCTGGTTGCGTCAGGCCCCGGGGGCTAACCCTGTTCTCGTCGTGTGCAACATGACGCCAGTGGTCCACCACGAGTATCGCATCGGCGTGCCATGTGGTGGGGCATGGGTCGAACGCGTCAATACCGACCGCAGCGAGCTGGGTGGCTCTGGCGTGGTTCATGACAATCCCGTCATGGCGTCGCAAGAATTTGCTCATGGCATGGAACATTCACTCGTCCTGACGCTTCCTCCTCTCGCCGTTCTGTATCTCGTCCCCAAGCACGGCTGACCCTTCCCCAACCGGAGGCACCAATGCCAGAAGCGTATCTCTACCAGACCCGTTTTGGTGCCACCCCCCAGAGTGACGGAACAACACGTTTCGCGCTCTGGGCGCCGTCATGCGAGGCCGTCAGCCTCGAACTGGAAAACCAGGCGCCCCTGCCCATGCAGGCCGAATCTGACGGTACGTTCACCCTGACAACGTCATGTCCGTCAGGTGCCCGCTATCGCTATCGCGTACGTGACGATCTTGCCGTTCCCGATCCGGCCAGCCGTAGCCAGCCGGATGGCGTGCATGGTCCGAGCGTGGTGACAGACCCGTCTTCCTATGTCTGGAAAACACGGAACTGGGCTGGCCGCCCCTGGGTCGAAGCTGTCATTTACGAGCTCCATGCCGGCTTGCTCGGCGGTTTCGATGGCGTGCGCGATCGTCTGGATGAGCTCAAGGCGCTGGGTATCACGGCCATCGAGATCATGCCCGTCAACAGCTTCGGCGGCACGCGCAACTGGGGGTATGATGGTGTCCTGCCCTATGCCCCGACGCAGGCCTATGGTGACCCTGACTCGCTGAAGCGGCTTATCGACACGGCTCATGCCAAAGGCATGATGGTGTTGCTGGATGTGGTCTATAACCATTTCGGCCCGGACGGGAATTTCCTGCACGACTACGCGGAAGCGTTTTTCGATCACGACAACAATTCCACCTGGGGGATTGGCATTGCCTTTGCCAAGCCCGAAGTGGCCGATTTCTTCATCGACAATGTGCTCTACTGGCTGATGGAATTCCGGTTTGACGGTGTGCGCATCGATGCAGCGTCAGCTATTACCGATCATGCGTGGTTCGGCAAGCTGCGCAAGCGCGTCACCGGGACAATCGAGCCCGGTCGCTACGTACATCTCATTCTAGAAAACGAAAACAACGACGCAGGCCTCCTTCGTGATGGGTATACCGCCCAATGGAATGATGACGGCCATAACGTACTGCATGTCATGCTCACGGGGGAGAAGGAGGGTTATTATGAAATGTTCGCCGATAACCCCACGCGCATACTTGCCCGCGTGCTGCATGAGGGATTTGCCTATCAGGGAGAGATGAACCCGTATTCGGGCAAGAAACGCGGCATGCCGAGCGGTGACCTGCCCGCAACCAAATTCATCCTGTTCCTGCAAAACCATGACCAGACCGGCAACCGTGCCATGGGTGAGCGTCTGATTTCACTCGCAGGGCCCGAGGCCCTCCATGCAGCCTATGCTCTTTTGCTGCTGAGCCCTATGGTCCCGATGCTGTTCATGGGGGAGGAATGGGGCTGCACCACACCCTTCCTATTCTTCTGCGATTTTCATGATGAACTGGCTGACGCCGTGCGTGAGGGCAGACGCAAGGAATTTGCCAAATTCGCCTCATTCCAGGATCCCGAAAAGCGCAAGACCATCCCTGACCCCAATGCGCTCTCGACCTTCGATCAGTCGCGCCCGGATCGTGATGAGCGCGCCACGCTGGATGGGCGTATCTGGCTTGACCGCACCCATAGTCTCCTCTCCCTGCGCAAACGCTTTCTTGTGCCAAGGCTCTCGAATGTGCACAGCCTCGATGCCAGCGTGATCGGCGACAAATCGATACTAGCGCGCTGGAAACTCGACGATGGATCAATCCTGTCGATCGCCATCAATCTTTCGGACCATGAAACCTGCAAGATTTCCGAACCTGCCACGCTCCTTTATAGCTCGGCAGCGCGACGCGCCGTAGAAGAACTGCCACCCGGCAGTCTGGTGGCCGGACTGGAGTGACGCGCATGACCTATCTCCCTCTGACAGCAACCCTGCGGCTGCAATTTCATCGTGAATTCACCCTGAATGACGCCATCCCGCTGGTTCCATATTTCAGAAAACTCGGGATCAGCCATGTCTATGCATCGCCGCTCCTGTCCTCCACCCCCGGCTCCATGCACGGCTATGACACGGTCGATTGCCACACGATCGACCCTGATCGTGGCGGTATTGAAGGGCTGAAGAATCTGGTTGCAGCGCTGCGTGACCAGGGCATGGGGCTTATCCTCGATATTGTCCCCAACCATATGGGAGTCGGCTGTGCCAACCACTGGTGGATGGATGTCCTGCGCCACGGGCGCGACAGCGCCTATGCCCAGCATTTCGACATCGACTGGTCACCAGCCAGCCCGGTGCTGCACAACAAGGTGCTGCTGCCTTTTCTCGGCGATCCCCTTGATGACACCATCAGGAGCGGTGATC
>NZ_AYXS01000051.1:24494-24972 GCF_000505765.1 Asaia sp. SF2.1
TGAAAATCGCGCTTCATGAGGCGTCCAACCATCTCGCCATCCATTACGGCGATCAGTTCTATCCTTTATCCGCACAAAGCGAAGCCTCATTGCTTGCCGAGGCCGGAAGCGCAGGGGCATCGGCCATGACCGATGAGACCCTTGCGAAACTCAACGCGCTGATCACCCCTGACAGCAAAAGCGGGCGGGAGAGACTGGAAGCCCTGCTCGAGGCGCAGCACTACCGTCTGGCCTGGTGGCGCGTTGCAGGCGATCTGGTCAACTGGCGCCGGTTTTTCGATGTTACCTCTCTGGTGGCCCTGCGCATGGACCGCAAGGACGTGTTTGATGACGCGCATAAACTCGTCTTCGAGCTCTACCGTGATGGCCTGATTGACGGTTTGCGCGTGGATCACGTCGATGGCCTCGCTCGCCCGGCGGAATACTGCACGAGGCTTCGCGCCCGTCTGGACACCCTGCGGCGGGAACGCCCGGAAGG
>NZ_AYXS01000051.1:25085-25331 GCF_000505765.1 Asaia sp. SF2.1
GAATGGCCGGTTACGGGAACGACTGGCTACGATTTTCTCGAGCAGGTTGATCTTGCCCTTCATGACCCACGTGGCGAGGCACCACTGACCGAATTGTGGTCCGCTTACGGTCCGGCCGATTTTGAAACCGTTGAGCACGGGGCCCGGCATGAAAAACTCGACACTTCATTCGTGGGCGATTTCGAGGCGCTGACAGCGCGGCTTGCGGGGCAGTTCCCGTCGGGTCGTGACCTTACGCCGCACGCC
>NZ_AYXS01000051.1:25383-30904 GCF_000505765.1 Asaia sp. SF2.1
ATTGGCGTTGCCCTGCGCGCCCTTCTAACCGTCTTTCCGGTCTATCGCAGCTATTTCGCCGATGGTGGTGATTCCGGTGCCGATTTTCGCGCCATCGACAGGGCACGTCTCGCAGCGCAGCAGATTTTGCCCGTCTATCAGCACGAGATACTGGACCAGATTTGCCAGTACCTTGCCGATGCCCGTATCGACACGACGGAACGGCAGGATATTCTCGAACGCTTCGAGCATCTCACAGCGCCTCTCACGGCCAAGGCAGGTGAGGATACAGCGTTCTATCGCTATGCCCGCCTTCTCTCGCGTAACGATGTCGGTTGCAGCCCCGATCGGTTCGCAGCCCCTGTGAAGAGCTTTCACAGCATGAACATCGAGCGTCTGGCCAACCACCCCCAGGCACTTCTCACCACCGCAACGCATGACCACAAGCGCGGGGAAGATGGACGGGCTCGGCTCATGGTTCTCAGTGAGCCCGCGGCCAACTGGCCTGAAACGACGCGGCGCTGGCTGGACCAGAGTCAGGCTTTCCTTGAAAAGACTGCCCATGGTCCCTCACCCATATCGGCCGATGCCTATTTCATTTTCCAGACGCTGATTTCTTCCTGGCCCCTAAATGAGGCTGGTTTCAGCGATTACAGCGAACGTATCGACGCCTATCTGATCAAGGCGTTGCGCGAAGCCGGCAGCCAGACCGGGTGGAGCAATCCTGACGAGGCCTATGAAAAAGCCTGTCTGGATTTCGCCCATCGCTGCATGACCGGAGACTTTGGCAAAGGCCTGTCATCCTATGTCGAGCGCATCAGCCCGGCTGCTACGCTCAACAGCCTGTCACAGACCTTGCTGCGCATGACCAGCCCCGGTGTTCCTGACCTTTATCAGGGTCGTGAAACCTGGGATTTCAGCCTTGTCGATCCGGATAACCGCCGACCCGTCGATTATCCCACCCATCGGGCAATGCTCGATGAAGCCCTGCCCTTTTCCCAGAGCAGCGCCGGGTGGAAGAATGGCCGCATCAAGCAGGCATTGATCGAAACCGTTCTGTCTCTTCGCCTTGAGAACACAGATCTCTTTGCTTCTGGGCGCTATCTGCCACTCATTGCTACAGGCCCTCTGGCAGAGCATGTAATTGCCTTCCAGCGGCAAACGATGGAAGGCTCCTGTCTCATCATTGCGCAGCGGCTGACAATGGCGCTGGCGCCGGATGAAGGACTATGCATTCACCATCGCGGCCTGAGCGAAACGATGCTCCCTGTTCAGGGCGCCTGGCGCAGCCTGCTGCATGACGGTATTGCGCCAGAGGCGGGTACTTTCTCGCTGGGTTATCTCAATGGCCGCCCACCAATTGATATCCTGATCAATCGGGACTGATTTTCCGTGATGCGACAGGCTCGAACCATGACGCCTGTCGCCCACCTCTGGGCATACACATCCGTATCCCCGCAGGACGCCCTGCCGCGTGAGACTGGCGTCGGCAACCATGCGCAGGCGACTTTGCAAAACTACACTTGATTCAATGAGAGTCTCTCAAGCGCCACAAGCAGGACCAGGACGATGAATGAGTCCCTGAGCGGCGCAACCCGTTCTCTCCCGAAAACGTTACATCGCCCCATGAGCGAGGTGACGCGTGCATATACTTCACATTGCGCTGGGTGGCTGTCTTCGCGCGCCCCCGGTTACCTACGGAATTACGCCTGATACGGGCGGTCATATCGCTTATGTGCTTGAGGCAGCCAGTGCACAGGCTGCCCGTCCTGACATTGATCATATCACAATCATTACGAGACGTTTTCGCAATGAAATGCTTGGTCTGATTCACGATCAGGAAATCGAATGTGTTTCGGACAAGATCACGATCCAGCGCATCGGTGCTCCTGCCTCGCCATACCGCGAAAAAGATGCCGCTCTTGCGGACCTTCCTGACCTGACTGAAGCCCTGCTGCGCCATGCCAGCCGCCCGGACCAGCGTTACGACGCTATTCATGTGCATTTTGCCGATGCTGCCCAGCTTGGTCTCGCTCTTGCGCAAAAGCTGAATATTCCCGTCGTCTACACACCCCATGCACTAGGCATCGATAAATTGCAGGCGGGAGGGCGCAACTGCCCGGCTTTGCACGCACGTATCGCCATGGAGCGAAGCGCCATCGCTCAGGCCGATGGCATCATCGTTTCAACCCGCGATGAAGCGAGCCACCAGATCCCCCGCTACGGCGTCGCGCTCAACCGCTCACGTCTGCGCCTGATCACACCCGGCGTTCCCACGCTCGATCCAGCGCCCGCCGCGCAAGGACGGGCCTTTATCGCCCGCCATCTGGCCCATCCTGATCGCCCCGTCATTCTGGCTATCGCCCGCGCTGTCGAGAAGAAGAACCTTGTCCTCCTGGCTCAGGCTTATGCAAGTGATCCCGGCCTGCGCGAGCGCGTCAATCTGGTCATTCTCGCGGGGCAACATGCCGGCGTACAACCCGGCACGGAAGAAGCCGGTGTAATTGCACAACTGCATCACATCCGTCATGCAGCCGGGCTAGAGGCGCAATTTGCTCTACCTGCGGCTCATGAGGCGCATGATGTTGCCAGCCTTTACCGGTTTGCAGCTCATACGAGAGGCATTTTTGTCAATCCGGCGCGTCACGAACCCTTCGGTCTGACCCTGCTCGAAGCGGCCTCGGTCGGACTGCCCGTCCTTGCCACAAATCGGGGCGGTCCGGTGGATATCATCGCCAGACTGGGGCATGGCCTGCTTTTCTCCCCTGACTCATCAGACAGCCTGACGGACAGGCTGAACCATCTGCTGTCATCGCCTGAACTATGGGCAAAGCTTTCAGGCGCAGCGACCAGACATCAGGCGCTCCTGGGCTGGGAAAACTACGCCGCAGAGTCAGTCGCATTCTACCGCAAGCTTGGACGCAAGCGCCAGCGCGTAGCACGCCCTGCACCGAGCAGAGTCGCGGCAACTGTCTTGCCGTCGGGCAGCATCGCGCCATCGGTTCTTCCCTTGCCAGCTTTCTCCCAGCTGATTGACAGCGCAACCCAGCCGCAACTGTCAGGATACTCCGCATGACGCGCCCTATTGGTTATTTCGTGCATCATCAGGGTCGCGGTCATGCCGAGCGCTGTCTCGCAATCATCAACGCTCTGCCCGATACGCGGCCGGTACGCATTTTCTGTGCCCGCGCCGATCTGTTTCCTGACCTGCCCGCCCATGCCAGCCTGACGGTCATTCCGTCGCTTTTCGAAGCGACCGGGGCGGAAACCGCGGCGCTGGCAGATATGCCTACGCCCCGCACCCTGCATTGTGCGCCGCTTGGCTGGCCCGGCATACGGCAGGCTATGGGGCAGATTGTGGCGTGGTTTGTCGAGGCAGACCCGGCCCTGATGATTTGTGACGTTTCGGCCGAAATTGCTCAGCTTTGCCGCCTGTGCAGTGTGCCGCATATCAAGATCCTGCAACATGGCGACCGTGACGACGAGGGCCATCAGGCTGCCTATGATGGCGCAGTCGGTCTGCTGGCGCCGTTTTCGGCCCAGCTTGCACAACCTGAATGGACGACTTCACGGCTACAGCAGATTTTCTTTGCCGGTGGCCTCGGCAAGCCCGAGATCCTGCCAGAAAAGGAAGTGGCCCGACAGCGCATCGGCATCGCCCCCGACAGGGAAATGATCCTTGTCATGACGGGCGGCGGCGGATCGGGTTTCACTCTGGCCCCCATCACGGTCGGCGCACGCCACCGCCCCGATGCCCTGTGGGTCACAATTGGCGCGCTGGAACGCGATTGGCACGCAACAGAGCCTGGCAATATTCTTCATCGCGGATGGGTATCGAACGCGACAGACTATATCGCCGCGGCCGATTGCATCATTGCCAGCACAGGCAATACGACTTGCCAGCAAATTCTGGCCGCAGGCAAGCCATGGCTTGCCATCCCAGAATGGCGCTATTTCGATGAACAGCGTCGCAAGGCCGAGTGCCTCGAAGCCGCCCATATGGCCGTCATACGCCAGCACATGCCCGCCTCGGCGCTCGCCTGGGCAAAAGCGCTAGAAGAGACCTATTTGAACCATCGGCCCGGCATCCAGCGCAGCGCCATAGATGATCGTCCCGCCGACGGTGTTGCGCACTGGCTTGAAACCCTGATTGCCCGCCTCTGGAATGAGCCCCCTTCCACCATGACCGGCGCCACCGCGCATGAAAGCTTCCTGCCATGAACACGCTTTCGGTTCTGACTCTCGCCAGAGGGCGCGCCAGCCATCTGGCCAACATGATGATCGGTCTGTCGCGCCAGAGCGTCCAGCCTGACGAATTCATCGTTATCGTGATGCAAGATGCGCCCTATGAAAACCTGCCAGAGGTAGATTTTCCCGTGCGTCAGATCCTTGCCCCTGCCGGGGTGATGAATCTGTCTGCCGCGCGGAACCTTGCGGCATCGGAAGCCATTGGTGAGGCTCTCGTATTTCTCGATATCGATTGTATCCCGGCACCGCATTGCCTGCGGGATTATCGCGGTGCGCTGGAAACCTGCGACGGACTGCTGATGGGTGAGGTTATGTACCTCCCCGCTGGGGCAAATGATGAAGGTTGGACCTACACTGCTTTCGAAGCCGTCAGCGAGCGCCATTCCGACCGACGCGGGCCACCCGCTTATGGGGTGGAAGCCTGCCCGGATTATCGCTGCTTCTGGTCGCTCAATTTCGCTATTCGCGGGACACGCTTCGCGAGTTCAGGCGGGTTCGACGAAGGCTTTACCGGCTATGGTGGTGAGGACACGGATTTTGCCAAAGGTTTCACTCTCGCTGGCAATTCCCTGGCCTGGGTCAATGGCGCACGCGTCTATCATCAGCACCACACGCATCATATGCCGCCCGTTCACCATCTTGAGACGGTTGTTCGGAACGCCGAGATTTTCGAGAGCAAATGGGGCTACCGGACCATGGGCCACTGGCTTCACGCCTTCCGGCTCATGGGGCTGATCGATGACACGCCCGGACAGCCTATCCGTATCCTGCGTGCCCCCAATGCAGACGATCTGGCCCTGACAGGACAGCAGGCTCATCAGCCCTATGCCAATACGGCTTCGGTCATCAGAATTCTTGAGCAGCGTCAGGCAACACGTGAAGCCGCTTTCGCTGCGCTGCGACCGACTGAAACTGCCCCGCCCCTGCCAGTACCTCATGGCTCTTTACGCCCCGACGCGGTGAACCCTGTCGCCATCGCGGCTGAGTGACGGGTCGTCATCATGAACCGCCCGCTCCGCATTGCCCTGGTGGCGCATCCGCGCCACCCGATTGCCGAACCATTCAAGGGTGGGATGGAGGCGCATAGTTTTCATCTCGCGCGAGGCCTGATGGCGCGGGGGCATGACGTCACGCTTTTCGCTGCGGGTGACAGCGATCCCGCCTTTACGATCGATTCTTTGCTGCCTGTTCACTATGACCGCGACTACCCTTGGGAAAATACGAACCCCCATCCGGAGCTCTACACCGTTCTCGACAAGGCCTTTGGCGCGGCCCGCCACCGGATTTTTTCGGG
>NZ_AYXS01000051.1:30965-31547 GCF_000505765.1 Asaia sp. SF2.1
ACACTATGACATTGTTCACAACAACTCCCTCCATCGTTTTGTGATGCAGGAAGCAAAACGTACCGGCTTGCCTTGCGTGACGTCGCTGCATGTCCCGCCATTTGACGCCATACACGGCGTGGTGCGCGACACGCTGAGTGATACCCATCATGTCACAGTGACATCCGACCGACAGAACATCTCATGGTGGGGGCAGGCCGTCCCGCCCGAGAGCATGGTTGTGCATAACGGGATCGACATGGCCCGCGGGCCCTTCAGTGCCGCGGGAGGCGATCACGCCATCTGGTGCGGACGGATAACACGCAACAAGGGGCCGCATCTCGCCATCGCAGCCGTAAAACGCGCCAATATGTCGCTTCGTCTCTTTGGGTATCTCGAAGACAAAACCTATTTCGATCAGGAAATCGCACCTGAGTTGGGCGAGGCCATCACCTATGGCGGCGTTCTGGAAGGCGCTGCCCTGTCGAACGAGATGCAGCGGGCCGCGCTGTTGCTGTTCACGCCCTGCTGGGATGAGCCTTTTGGCCTGATTGCTGTCGAGGCCATGGCGAGCGGATTGCCTATGGCATCGTTCGATCAGGG
>NZ_AYXS01000051.1:31630-33490 GCF_000505765.1 Asaia sp. SF2.1
CTTGCTCTGGCGATCCGGGAGGCTTCACGCATCGACAGGTCGCTTCCCCGGTACAGGGCAGAGGCTTTCTATAGCCGCGAGACGATGATCGACAATTACGAGGCGATCTATCGCCGCGTCATGGCCGCCTCGTCGCGCGTAAGAGAAGGTGAGCGCCCTTACGAGACGCTCATGTTGTAAACCGCGTACATGGCCCAGAACAACGTGGCGCCAAGAGCCCAGTAATTGGTGTGGAAGTGGTCCTGCATGTCGACCGAGGTGCCCGCGATGGCCCAGGCGAGACAGACGTGGAACATGAGCACGCCGACCACCATGGCAATCATGCGGTAGCGCAGACGGCGCTGCGCCTTCGCTTCTCTTATTTCCAGCGACATGTTGGCGACTTCTGCGGTCATTCTTACTCTCCCTGACGGAGAGGCGTCGACGGTGGAGCGAATATCCCCGGCGCCATCCCGTTGCTGGTTTTCCTGGAGAGGGCCACCCAGCCCCGCCGCGTATGGCAGGACCGGAACACCCTGTTCTCTGCTCGCACCATGACCGAAACTGACTGCAAATGCAAAATATTGTATGGACCTAAAGGCCATACAAAAGAAGCTATTGAACATTTTCGGGAGCATCATCTGATACAACACCGAACAATATACCGATCATTCAATGACAAACCATTGCGACAACCCTATACTATTGAAAACTTGCGGTTTTTCGCTCTCTTTTTCGTGAACGACAGAACGCACTATCTCGGTCACACGATATCGGAAAATCCGCTGGCGGGGCGATAATCCAGCACGGAGCGCAGATTGATAAGCGAGTCCCGCAGCCCGGAGAGGTCAGGGGCGCTTCCAAGCGCGATCCTCACCGCCGGGGGTGCATGCCCGGTGACCGCAAAGACAGAGCCGGGCACAAGAGCCAGCCCCTGCCGCCTCGCGAACGCTACGAAATCGGCACTGGTCCACCATTCTGGCAAAGGCAGCCATACATGAGGGCTGGGTGAACGGTCATGGAAATGATCGCTCATCACCTGCCGCAGCACATGATGGCGCTGGGTCAGTTCCTCGCGGATGCTGCGCAGGCATTGCTGGGCAATACCGGTCTCGATCCAGCGCGACACGAGCGCGTCCAGCAGGCCTGCCTTGGCCTGACAGATGGCCCGCACGCCCGAGGTAATGCGGCGGGTCATCTCCGCGCCGGGCAGGACGATATAAGCCGTGCGCAAACCGGGGCTGAGCACCTTGGATAAGGTGGCGACATAGATGACACGCGTCGGATCGAGCATCGCCAGCGTCGGCGGGGGCGCCTTGAGGAGGAGACTATAGGGATCGTCCTCGACAATCTGCACCTGATAGCGTCTGGCGATGCCAAGTATGGCCTCACGCCGGGCGACTGACCAGGTAGCAGTGGTCGGATTGTGCAGGGTCGGGGTGCAATAAAGAACCCGGGGCCTGTGCTGCGCGCAGAGTTCCTCGAGCGCCTCGAGGTTCATCCCCTCCTCATCATGATCGACCCCAAGCAGCACATAGCCAAACTGGGCGGCAATCGACCTCATGCCCGGATAGGTCAGATAATCCGTGACAATCGCCTCACCCGGCCTGACGAGAGAACTCATGATGGCCGACAGCGCAACCTGGGCACCCGGCACAATCAGCAGTTCACCTGCCCGCCTGCGCCCCAGAACGGGAGCAAGCCAGTTGATCCCGAGCTGGCGATCCTGCTGCGTTCCGCCAGTCACGCGGTATGACATCAGGGACTGCACATCCTGATGGCGAAATATGGAGGCGATTTCGCCCTGTATCATGGCCTGTAGGGACGGGTCGCGGGGAAGAGGCGGTGAATTCATGGTGAGATCGATCACGCTGGCGCCGG
>NZ_AYXS01000051.1:33619-37199 GCF_000505765.1 Asaia sp. SF2.1
GAGCAGGCCGCGCTTTTGCGCCTCACCAATGGCGCGGGTGACCGTGCTGAGATTGGTGCCCAGACGGGCAGCCATCTCGCGCTGAGGGGGGAGCCTCTCACCCTCCTGCAAATCCCCCTTGCGGATCGCATGGGCAATACATTCGACCATGACAAGATAGAGCGCACCCGTCGCCCGGCTGAGCGCTGCTTTCCATTCATCGAGATAAGCTTCGCCTGCCATTTTCCGCCCCTGCCCCGCTATTCGCCATGCTGCATCAACTGGACCCGTTTCTACCCCCCAGGCGACAGCGCAGGAAGAGCCGACAGGTGCATGGAACGGGTCACCCAGACCAGGCAGGACGCCTGACCGTCGGCTGTGCATTATAACGATCCATGATAGTGATTAACGCATTTAACGTGATTCACCGTTGACAAAAAATATCATTCCATTCTGTTATGTCGATATAACAACTATTTTTGATTGTTGAATTCACGAAATTCAGTCCTGACGTAGGGATTTTGTCATGGTTTTCACGGAAATTTTTCGCGTTATTGCTCGAGATGCCGCGCAGCGCGACTGTGAAAGGGCCCCTGCGCATGACGCTGTTGCCGCTCTGGCTCAGGCCGGATTTGGTCGGTTGCGTCTGGACAAGGCGGTAGGCGGGGCAGGTTTGAGCCTGTCTCAAAGCTTCAGGGTCCTGCGAGACCTCGCCAGCGCGGACTCCAATATTCCACAGATTTTCCGGGCGCATTTTGCCTTTGTTGAAACACTGCGCGCCGGATTGCCGGATGCCGAACGGTGGCGCGGCCTGATACGCGAAAACCGGGTTCTGGGCGCGGCCATGGCCGAGCGCAACAACGAGACGAGCGTCACCACCCAGGTTACCGAGGCCCCTGAAGGACTGCGGCTGAACGGACGCAAATACTACTCGACCGGAACGCTCTATGCTGACTGGATTATTGTCTGGGCGGCTTTCGGGAGCGACAGGGTGCGCGTGCTCGTGCCTGCAGACGCCCCCGGCGTTACCCGTCTGGATGACTGGGACGGGTTTGGCCAACGCCTGACCGGCAGCGGCACCACGATTTTCGAGCAGGTTCCGCTGCAGCCCTGGCAGATTGTCGAACGCTCACCGTCTAACGCCCCGCCGAGCCAGCCTTTCCTTGGGGCCTATTACCAGCAATTCCACAACACGACCCTCGCAGGCATCGCCCAGGCCGTGCTGCGCGATGCGCTGGATTTTGTCCGCCCGCGCGAGCGGGTATTCGGCGTGCCGGGCAAGGTGGTCCAGAAGGATGACCCGATCGTGCAGAGCGTCGTGGGGCGTCTGTCTTCTCTTGCCTACTCGACTGCTGTGCTTGCCGATCGCGGGGCACAGGCGCTTGAGGAGATCGAGCCGCTCTTCCTTGCGGGCCAGCATGACGACGATGCCATCGAAAAGGCTCAGGAGGAAATCTTCAAGGCGCAGCAGATCATCGCGCAGCAGACGCTGGAAGCTGCCACGACCCTGTTCGAGGTTGGCGGTGCTTCGGCCACTTCCGAAACACGGCGTCTCGATCGGCATTGGCGCAATGCCCGCACACTGGCCTCGCATAATCCCGCCGCACAGCGTCAGCGCGAACTGGGCGATGTGGCGCTCAACGGCACCAGATTATGGACACCCTATCGCGACGGACTGCAACGCCTTGCAGCAGACGCAAAACGGGAGAACGCAGCATGAGCCCTGCACCCCACCCCGATCGGCAGGGCGCGGCACCGTCCGGCAAACGCAAGACCCTTCACGTCAATCTGTTCGAGATGGCCTGCGTCAGTCACATCGTCCACGGCATGTGGCGCGAGGAAGGCAACCAGCGCCATCGTTTCAGCGAGATGGCGTTCTGGCTTGAGACAGCCTGCAAAGCCGAGGCTGCGGGGATGGATGCCATCTTCCTGGCGGACGTGATCGGCATTTATGACCGGTTTGGCGGGCTCGATGCGTCATTGCGTCTTGGTTTGCAGATTCCGAATCTCGATCCGCTCTCGCTTATTCCGGCAATGGCCGCCGTTACCACCACGCTTGGCTTTGCCGCGACATTTTCCACGACCTACGAACCACCCTTCGCCTTCGCGCGGCGCATGAGCACGCTCGACCTGCTGACGAATGGCCGCGTGGGCTGGAACGTCGTTACCTCCTACCTGCCCAATGCCGCACGTAATTTCGGCCTGGATGGCGAGCTGGAACATGACAGCCGCTACGACCGCGCCGATGAATATCTCGAAGTGCTCTACAAGCTCTGGGAAGGCAGTTGGGAGGAGGAGGCTGTCATTGCGGATCGCGAAGGTGATCGCTTCAGCGATCCCGCTCGTGTGCGCCACATCAATCATGACGGCACGCATTTCCGTGTCGAGGGGCCGCATCTTGTGCAGCCCACACCGCAGCGAACACCGGTTCTGTTTCAGGCCACCGGCTCGCCACGCGGGCTGAAAACGGCATCACGCCATGCCGAGGCCGTGTTCATTGGCGGTCGCACACAGGACGAGGTGCGCAACCATATTGCCCGCACCCGCGCAGCGGCCGCAGCAGAAGGGCGCGATCCCTCGGAGCTGAAATTCTATGTGATGGCCGGTCTCATTGCAGGCCGCACAACAGAGGAAGCCGAAGCCAAACTGGCGCGCTACCGGGCTCTGTATTCCGTGGAGGGCGCACTGGTCCATGCTCAGGCTGAAATCGACCTGCGACAGTTCGACCCGGCGCTTACCATCGGTCAGGCCCTTTCTCAAAGCGGGCGTGAGTTGGGCAATATGGGGCGTCGATTTGGTGCCGATCAGACAGTCGGTGCGGCGCTCGCGCAGATCGCAAGCTTTGACGAGGGGCGCTTTTTCATCGCCGGCACGCCGGAGCAGATTGCCGATGCCATCGAGACCTGGCTCGATGAGGACGGCATCGATGGCATCAATCTGCGGCAATATCACAGCCACGAAACGCTGGACGATTACGCCACCCTGATCGCGCCCGAGTTGCGCCGCCGCGGAAGGCTGCCCCCCGCCCCGACAGAGGGTGAAACGCTGCGCCATCGCCTGACAGGGCGTGACCGCCTGCCCGACACCCATCCCGCCGCCGCCTATCGTAAGCCCCCGGCCTTCTGGGCCACCCCGCCAGCGTCCGACGCACATCCCATTAGCCCGTCCCCGCCAGCTCGGCGCACGCCAGAGCCCGCATCGCGACCACAGACCAGTCCACGGCAAGAGACCGTGCAGAAAGAAAGCGCCCTGCCATGACCCGCCCCCCTTTCTCCACCCCGTTCGCACCGGCAGAGAGCACCTCTTTCGGGGGGCGTTCAGGCGATGGTGGTGCAGCCCACACGACCCCGGACAAGATCAACGTCCTGTGGTTCCTGCCCACGCATGGTGACAGCCGTTATCTTGGCACCAGCGAGGGCGGTCGCGCGGTCGATCTGCCCTATTTGCAACAGATTGCCCGCGCCGCTGATTCGCTGGGCTATTATGGCGTGCTTCTGCCCACCGGGCGCAGCTGCGAGGATTCCTGGGTTGTTGCCTCCGCGCTGGTCACCTCGACCGAGCGTCTGAAATTCCTTGTGGCTGTGCGTCCGGGGCTCCAGTC
>NZ_AYXS01000051.1:37303-39231 GCF_000505765.1 Asaia sp. SF2.1
AACGTCGTAACAGGGGGTGACCCGCGCGAGAATGGCGGCGATGGGCTGTTTCATGACCATCCCACGCGCTACGCCATTACCGACGAATTTCTGGATATCTATTCGCGCCTGCTGCGTGGCGAAACGATCGCCCATGAAGGGCCGCATTTCCGCATCGAGGATGGTCGGCTGCTCTTTCCGCCCCATCAAGAAAACGGCCCGCCGCTCTATTTCGGCGGCTCTTCCGATGTCGGGATCGATATTGCGGCAAGACGGGTACAGAAATACCTGACCTGGGGCGAGCCGCCCGCCCTTGTGCGCGAGAAGATCGCCAGTGTGCGTGAGGCTGCTGCGAAAGCGGGTCGCGAGGTCAGCTTTGGCATACGCTTTCACGTCATTGCCCGCGAAACGACGGCAGAGGCCTGGGCAGAGGCAGACCGGCTGATTTCGAAACTCGATGATGCCACCATTGCCGAGGCGCAATCTGTTTTTGCGCGGCTCGATTCCGTGGGGCAGTCACGCATGAGCGCCCTGCATGGCGGCCGGCGTGACAAGCTCGAGATCAGCCCGAACCTGTGGGCCGGTGTCGGGTTGGTTCGCGGCGGCGCGGGAACGGCGCTCGTGGGCGATCCGGCCACCATTGCCGAGCGTATGGATGAATACCGCCGCGCAGGGTGCGACAGCTTCATTCTCTCAGGTTATCCGCATCTGGAGGAAGCCTATCGCTTCGGTGAACTCGTGCTGCCGCTCCTGCCTACCGCTCACCCCGTACGTACGAAGCAGGCCAGCAGCAATATGGGCCCGTTTGGCGAAACCATTGCCGGAAGCCACAGGCCCGGACGGGTCGCGGCGTCATAATGGGCAGCGCATTACCCCCCTACCCGGTCGCCATTATCGGCGGCGGCGCCTCAGGTGCGATGGTGGCCTATCATCTGCTCCGGCTGCGCCCTGACCTCGTCGCCGACCAGGTGGCGATTATCGAACCGCGTGCCCAGCTTGGCGCGGGGCTCGCTTATGGCACGCAGGACCCGCAGCACCGGATCAATGTGCCGGCGTCGCGCATGAGTCTCGATACCAGCGTGCCGGGAGATTTCCGTGCATGGCTCGATCTCGATGCCCTGTCCGCCACCGATCCTGACGCCTTTCTGCCCTCTGGCGATCTCTACCCCTCGCGGGCGCAGTTTGGCCGTTATGTCGCGGCACGCCTTGCCCCCGAGATCACTTCGGGGCGGTTGCGGCATATCCGCGCCGAGGCGCTCGATATCACGCGCGACAGGCTTTGGCGTATCGCTCTTAGCGATGGGCCGCCGATCCTGGCGGAACGGCTTGTCATCGCCCTGACTCATCCCGCACCCGCCCTGCCGGTGCCGCTCAGGACGCTCGCCCACGACCGACGCGTGATTGCCAACCCGTGGCGTGACGATGCGCTGTCGCGCATCGGGGTGCAGGATCGTGTGGCCATTATCGGAACGGGCCTTACCATGGCCGATGTCGTGGCCAGCCTGACCGCACGCGGCCATCACGGCCCCATCGTCGCCTTCTCACGGCGTGGGCTACGACCGCGCGCTCATGCTGCCGAGGCCTCGGCGCTCTCGGAACTTCTCCCCATTGCGCCGGCCCCGACCGCAAGGGGCCTGCTGCGCCATGTGCGACAGGCACTGCGCGATCATGCCGATCTGTCGTGGCACGAAGTGATTGATGCCGTGCGCAGGCAAGGGCTTGTTCTGTGGTCGGCACTCTCTCTTCCAGAACGTCGACGGCTGATACGTCACCTGCGCCCCTTCTGGGACGTGCATCGCTTCCGTATCGCCCCGCAGATCGACGCCATCCTCACACAGCGTCTGGCCGAAAAAACCCTCAACCTGCGTGCTGCACGCCTCGCGAGTGCAGAAATCTCGGAAGATGGTGTGCGCCTGCGCATCCAGCCCCGGGACGGGACAAAGCTGGGG
>NZ_AYXS01000051.1:39345-41427 GCF_000505765.1 Asaia sp. SF2.1
GGCATTGTCGCACATATACCTGTGCTGCGGTCGCTCGCAGCACAGGGCGCCCTTGCCCCGGACCCGACCGGCCTTGGACTGCACACCAGCCTCGATCATCACGCGCTGTCTGATGGCCACAAGGTGGACTCCGTCCTTATTGCGGGACCGTTGTCACGCGGCACGTTCGGCGAATTGATGGGCCTGCCTGAAGTGACCGAAAACGCGCAATCGGTGGCCCGCCATCTCGCAGCCCTCCTCTCTCCTGCAACGCAACGTCTGCCCGATGAGGTCCGATCATGAGTGCCGCCCCCTCTCATGCGCCCGAACGCCCGATTATCCGCTCGGCCGATGATATTGCGGCCCTGATCAATCGCGGGCCGAGCGGCAAGGGTCATGCCAATATCATCGTGCTGCTGGCTTTGGGCGGCGTGTTTCTTGACGCATATGACCTGACGACCCTCTCCTATGGCATTGGCGATGTGCAGAAGCATTTCGGCCTGACCGGCTCACAAACCGGGATGGTAGCGGCCGCCATGAGCGCAGGGACGATTATCGGCAGCATCATGGGTGGGTGGCTGACCGACCGTATCGGCCGCTACGCTGTATTTATGGCCGACATGGCATGCTTCGTGATTGCGGCCCTTGTTGCCGCTGCCGCACCAACCGCGAGCATTCTCATCCTGGCCCGTTTTGCCATGGGGTTTGGCGTCGGTATGGATCTGCCCGTTGCCATGGCGTTTCTCTCAGAGTTCTCGAAGCTCTCGGGCAAGGGAAGCAAGGCCGGGCGGGCCGCCGCATGGTGCCCGACCTGGTATGCGGCCTCCTCAGCGTGCTTCATACTCGTGTTTGCGCTCAACGCCATTGTGCCAGCTAGCCACCCAGACTGGCTGTGGCGTGCCTCGCTGGGCTTTGGCGCGGTCCCTGCCCTGATCATCATTCTGGTGCGCAGCCGCTACATGAGTGAATCGCCGCTCTGGATTGCCCGCCACGGTGATCTGGAAAAAGCCGCCGCCATCCTGCGCGCCACACATGGGGTGGACCCGGTTCTGCATATCACGGTAGCGCCGCCGCGCCAGACGCCGCCGAGCCTGTTTGCCCTGCTGCGCAAACCCCTGCTCAAGCGCACCACGCTTGTCATTGGCATGAAGATCGTGAGTGCCACCTCCTATGCAGCGATTGCCTTTGGTCTGCCGGGGCTTCTGTCGTCCATGCTGCACCTGCAACGCACCGAAGTGCTGGGTGTGTCGATCCTGCTCAATCTGGTCTTTGCCTTCAGTGGCGGCCTGCTTGGCGTCAGGTTGACCCGCAGCTTCGGATCGCGACCGATCACACTTGCCGGCTATGCCATGCAGGTGGCGGGCATCCTGCTGCTTGCCCTGACCGGGACGCCATATAACAGCCTGGGCATCGTGTCGGTGATGAGCGGTTTTGCCCTCTTCCTGTTCGCTCAGGGTTTCGGGCCAGGGTGCCAGCAGATGGTCTATCCGACGCTCAGCTACCCAACCGAATTGCGTGGCACAGGCATTGGCTTCACCAATTTCGTGGCAGGCTTCAGTGGCACACTGAGCATGTGGGCCCTGCCCACGCTCTATACAGCACTCGGTATGCAGATCTTCTGGGTCATCCTGATTGCTCCCTTGTTCGGCATTGCGCTGCACATGGCGCTACGATGGGAGGTGTTCGGCTATGACGCCGATGCTGACCCGGCCCTGCGTCATGCCCTGTATCGCACACGGGACGAAAACAGGGGGCAGACGCTCTGCCCCTCAAACCAGGCTCCGTGAGCGCCCCCTCTTTCACCCTCCGGGCATAAAGGGCTTCTCCCTCCGCGCCCGGACGATCCGCGACCAAATTCAACGATTTCAAATGAGTGAAATAATGAACAACGAAAATATGCCGTTTATCCCCTCGCGCGACCGATGTCCGCCTTCTCGCACGCCCTCCAGTTCATTCATCACCCTCCCCGGATATCGCCCTTATGAAACACCGCCACCGATCTGAATTGCCCCTCCTGCGTCGCAACACGCTTGGCACTCATTCCCTCGCCCTCTTGGCCGGAGTGAGCCTTGTTCCCGTCTCGACGGCATTTTCCGCCGTCTC
>NZ_AYXS01000051.1:41497-41561 GCF_000505765.1 Asaia sp. SF2.1
ACCGAGCCGCAACCCTGCTCTCGTGCAGCCCGGTCACACGGCCACTCAGCCTGGCCCAAACGCT
>NZ_AYXS01000051.1:41601-42264 GCF_000505765.1 Asaia sp. SF2.1
GAGTCACCGTCAGCTGCGGGACACGCAGCGTCGGCAAAAGCCACCAATCGAGCCAGAAGGGGCGTCCAGACGCCCGACCGACGCGGCGGCGTCAAGGCTATCATCGGCAAAGCGGAATCGATTACCGTTTCACAGCATCGTCTCTCCCCGGCCGCAGCAGCAAGCCGCCAGCTCGAAACCGTGCCGGGTGGGGTATCCGTTATCAGTTCGAAAGAAGTCCTTCGCAGCCGCAATCTGACCAATGCCGATCTGCTGGCCTTCCAGCCCGGCGTCTTTGCCCAAAGCTCTGGCGGCGGCGACGGGTTGCGCCTCTCCATTCGTGGCTCCGGCATCCAGACGGGCACCAACTACTTCCGCTCCGGTATTCTGCTGATGTTCGACGGGTTGCCCGTCACCACCCCTGCCGGCACGCCCTATGAGCTTTTCGAGACGCTGGGCATCCAGTACACCGAGGTTCTGCGTGGCGCGAATGCGTTCGATTATGGCGGGTTGCAGCTTGGGGGTGCCATCAATTACGTGGCGCCCACGGGCTATACAGCCGATCATTTCCAGGCGCGTGTCGAGGCGGGCAGCTTCAACTACAACAAGCAGCAGATCAGTTCCGGCGCCGTGATCGGCAAGTCCGATTATTATATCAGCCTCACCAAATCCTATCGCGGCGGG
>NZ_AYXS01000051.1:42379-43101 GCF_000505765.1 Asaia sp. SF2.1
ACAATGTCTCGACACGTCTCTTCTTTCGCTACCGCCAGACGCAGAATGGCTATCCGGGCTATCTGACCCGCGACCAGATCGAAACCAACCCCAAACAGGCACAGGCGCTTTACGCCTCGCTGCACGGGCATCGCATCCAGCCCGGCAGCAAGTTCTATGGCGACATGACCACGATCCGTATCGATGACCGCTCCAAGCTCGAGCTCGGTTTCGATTATCAGGATGCGCCGATCGATATCCAGAATACGGCGACCGCCCAGCGCTGGGGCTACAAGACAGTCGCGGGGGTGCTGCGTTACAGCCGCAACGATACTTTTTGGGGCCACAAGAGCGAAACGCTGTTCGGCATCGATACCTATACCGATCTGGAAGCCTGGCAGACCAACCGGTCGCGCACCAATACGGGCATTTATGCCAAAATCCCCTTCGGCACCGTACTGCGCCATTCGAATTATGGCGGTACCGATAATTACTTTCACATACGGAACAATTTTGAGCTCTTCCATAATTTCTGGCTGACGGCGGCCGGTGCGCTTGATTTCGTGCAGCGTTCGACCGAGGTCACCTATCCCACGCAGAGCTCTGTTGGCACCTCCGGGCTCGGCTTTACGCCACGTGGCGGCTTTCGCTACGTGATTTCGCCCCATGCCTCGATTTACGGCAATGTCAGCCGCAGCTTCCAGCCGCCCAATGACTGGCAACTGCTTTCTGGCGCGCTTTAT
>NZ_AYXS01000051.1:43233-46069 GCF_000505765.1 Asaia sp. SF2.1
TCGCTGGAGCGTCTCCTATTACTATTCAGACGTACGCAATGAGCTGCTCTCGGTCATGACGCCGCTCTCCCAGCTTTACGGTGCGGCGACCTACTCCAATGCCAGCCCGACGACGCATCAGGGTGTCGAGGCCTCGCTGGAAACCGATCTCATCAAATGGTCAGGTGGCAAGCTCGGCCTGCGCCAGTCCTATACCTGGCAGGATTTCCACTTCAGGCATGACGCGGTATTCGGCCATAACGCCCTGCCGGGCATACCGGCGCATTTCTACCAAGGGGAAATACGCCTCGACCTGAAGAACGGGCTTTATGCCAATTTCAATACACAGGTCTCGTCAAAAGTCTCCGGCTCCTATGACGACACCTATTACGCCCCGTCCTACCACATCTTCAATACCACCATCGGATATGAATGGCCGCACAAGCATCGTCAGGTCTTCCTGTCCTTCAACAACCTCGCCAACACGCATTACGCCTCGATCGTCGTGCCGGGCTACATCGCCGCAGGCAAGCAGCTCGCAGTGTTTCAACCCGGCGACGGCTTTGGCGTTTTCGCCGGCGTCTCGGCAGGATTTAACTAGGTTTCAACACGGTTTTTACCTTTTCCAATGTGACATTTTCAGGTTGGGAGGAGCGCCCGTCTCCCAACCGGGTAATCTCCAGAGGCCGCCCCCGAATGCCTGCAACATTCCGACGCGGCGAATTCATGGAACGGTCACACACCGGCTCTCGGGAATCCTTTATCGAGGCGCCGTAACCCGGCACTCTTCTGGAAAAGGAGCAGGTCAATGGAACTTCAGCTTCAGCACGACAGATCCTCAGCCCCTTCAGATCGCTGGCGCCAGACGCTTGTTGCGGCATGGCGGGAGCACCGTCTGACAGCCATTTCCCTGCAATCGCGTCGCGGCGCGCTCATGGCTCTCGATGAAGAGCCCCTGCGTGAGGATGACCAGACCTGAGGCGTGTCCCGCTTTACATCCGGCCCCACGCTTCAGACAAAAGGCCGCTTCTCTCCTCGCTGAACAGATGTTATCGCCGTTGATCATGACTCGTCCGACACGTTCTCTCGCCGCCGTCCTCCTTGCCCTGACCTGCCTGAGCCCGAGCCTTGTTGCGAAACCGGCACAGGCGCAGATTGTCCGCGATGCGGCGGAGGGATTCCAGACCAGGACACCCATCAAGCATGTGGTCGTCATTTTCGATGAAAACGTTTCCTTCGATCATTATTTCGCCACCTATCCCCAGGCAGCCAATCTCGAAGGTGAGCCGATTTTCCTGCCGCAGCTTGGCACACCGCCTGCCAATACCCTTCTGCGCGCCAATCTTCTGACCCATAACCCCAACACCAACCCGGCGAATGGTGCGGACGCAGCGCTGCCCTTCCGGCTGGACCGGACGCAGGCCAGCACGGCCGACCAGAATCATGGCTACACGGCCGAACAGATGGCCTATAATGGCGGCAAGGCCGATCTGTTTCCGCTTCACACCGGCAGGGCCTCACCCGGCGGTGTCGGGGCTTTCGCCACGCGCGGTCAGGTCATGGGCTATTTCGATGGCAACACGGTTACCGCCCTCTGGCGCTACGCACAGCGTTTCGCCATGAGCGATAATGCCTTTACCGATACCTATGGTCCCTCCACGCCCGGCGCGCTCGAAATCGTTTCGGGTCAGACCAACGGTCTGCATATCACTGCCTCGGCCGAGAAACGAAGCACGCGCGAGCGTCCCTCGCCCTTCATCCCCGATGGGTCAGGCAATGGCGGGGCGGGAGCGGATGATCAGGGGCGTATGACCATGATCAACGATATCGACCCCAGCGGAGACGTCTGTTCGCTTCCCGGTGAGCAGGTCTGGATGGAAGGCCGCAATATCGGTGATCTGTTGACGGCGAAAGGTGTAAGCTGGGGCGGCTTCATGGCCGGGTTCGACCTGTCTGCCCGCAACCGCAACGGAACAACCGGGTGCCAGCGCGCCACCTATTCGAGCATCGTTGCCCAGACAGTGGTGGATTACATTCCTCATCACAACTGGTTCCAGTATTATCCCTCCACCGCCAATCCCAAGCATCTGCGCCCTTCAGGTGTTGCGGCCATTGGTCAGACGCTTGGCATGGACGGCAGGACGAAAGACCCCGCCAATCACCAGTATGATCTCGAGGATTTCATCACCGCCACACGGGCCGGTCATATGCCTGCAGTGTCGTTCCTCAAACTTCCCGCCTTTCAGGATGCCCATGCGGGCTATTCCAACCCGCTTGACGAGCAGGAAGGCGTGGTGCGTCTGGTCAATTTCATCCAGTCCCGCCCTGAATGGAAAGACACGGCCATCATCATTGCCTATGATGACTCCGACGGCTGGTATGACCATGCCTTCGTCAAACCCCAGCACAGCTCTCATGACCCTCAGGCCGATCAGCTGGATGGCCCCGGCCAGTGCGGCAACGCGCCTGCCCCTGCCGGGGTGAAGGGCAAACCGGTCAACGGACGATGTGGTCCGGGCACGAGAACGCCGCTTCTCGTTCTCTCCCCCTGGGCACGCCGTAATGCGATTGACCATACCCTGCTGACCCAGAGTTCAGTCCTGCGCTTCATCGAGAATAACTGGCTCGCCGGGGCGCGCCTGGATGGCGGATCATTCGATCAGGACGCGAACGACCTCGATACGCTGTTCGACTTCAAGAGACAGCCTGACCTGTCGCCGCTCTATCTTGCCCCCAGAGACGGCTCGATCCTACATGATGCGCCGACGGTCTTCTGAAAAATCGCCTGCACCCACTGCATCCCGCATTGACGCACCAAGGCCTTTGCAAGGCTGGCGTGCCCGTCTGATCAAGCGGG
>NZ_AYXS01000051.1:46166-47619 GCF_000505765.1 Asaia sp. SF2.1
CTCGCAAAACGCCGCACCTGAGTGCGGCATACGTGCCGATGGCAGCAATCCCTGCCCCGTCACGCTCCTGCGTCCGGCAACAGCGCCCCTTTCCGCAATGGCCCGACTGGGCCGCGATATGTTCAACGACCCTAAACTCTCGGGGTCGGGGCAGCTTTCCTGCGCTTCCTGCCATGTCCCAAAGGCTCATTACGCGCCCGATGATGACCGTGTATTTGCCCGCGGTGGAAAGACGATGCAGGCTGCGGGCGTGAGGGCGGTGCCGTCTCTCACCTATCGGGAGCGCCAGCCGCCCTTCAGTGTCGGGCCGGATGATGCCACCAGCGAGGCCGCACCCCCTGCTCCTGCGCAGACAGGCCCAGAGACGCCGCGCGCGGCCAAATCTGCAGGCAACACGGCGGCCTCTGCCCTGGCCCTCGTGCCTCAGGGCGGATTGTTCTGGGACGGCCGGGCCGATACGCTACAGGCGCAGGCAGCGGGGCCCCTTTTCGATCCGCGCGAAATGGCTGCCACGCAGGCTGATGTCGTGCAGCGCCTGCGCCATGCACCGTATACAAATTCATTAATGGCGCTGGTCGGTGGCTCAGCCTCCGATGACATACTGGTCACTGAAGCTCTCTTTGCCCTTGCCCGATACCAGATCGAATCCCCCGGCTTTCACCCTTACTCGAGCCGCTATGATGCCTGGCTTGAGGGCAAGGCGCGTCTGACACCCCATGAAGCGGAGGGTTTGACACTCTTCAATGATCCGGAAAAGGGAAATTGCGCCGCCTGTCATCTCAGCACGGTCGATGCGGAGGGGCGACCACCACTTTTCACCGATCATCAATACGAGGCCCTTGCCGCGCCACGACAGAAACTCGCCCTGCCCGGCAGTATGGATCTGGGTCTGTGCGCTGCCGGGCGGACCGATATCGGCGCCGCTTCTGGCTATTGCGGGTTCTTTCGCACCCCCTCACTGCGCAACAGCGCCACGCGTCGGTATTTTTTCCATAATGGCGTGTTCACCTCCCTGCGCGAGGTGATGGATTTCTATGTGCTGCGCGATATCGAGCCCGCGCGCTTCTATCCTCGCAACAAAGACGGAACGATCGCTCTTTATGACGATCTGCCCAGGCAATACCGCGCCAATATCGACAGGAATGATGCGCCCTTCGGGCCGCGTGACAAACCTGCCCTGACGGAGGCCGAACGCGACAGGATTGTGGATTTTCTCAACACCCTGACCGACGCCCCTGTTGACGGTCAGGGGCACCCCACACACCCCTGAGCCGCATTTGTCGCGTGCAGATCAGACGATTGATGAGACGAATTGCCCCGACGTGGCCGCAGCGATCTGACCAACATTCATGTCGGTTGGAACAAAGATGACGGTTGCCTTGCCCGAGCGGCTGGCGGTCACCACCATATCGGCCTGATTGACATTCTGCATAAGGGTCAGGATCGCCTCTTC
>NZ_AYXS01000051.1:47721-51051 GCF_000505765.1 Asaia sp. SF2.1
TCATTGGCGATACCCTCACCCTGCAGCTTCTTGCTCTCGGCCTCGGCGCGGGCAATTCCGACGCGCCGCACCATTTCGGCTTCGGCTTCAGCCTGCGCGGCGTCCTTGCGCGCAATGGCGGCCAGCTTGTTGTTCATAGCCTCCTGAATCTCGCGTGGTGGCATGGGCTGCTCGATCGTGACGCCGTGGATATCAAGGCCCGATTCAAGGGCATCTGCCACCTGATCGGCAATGACGCGGCGGGCAATCTCGTTGCGTTGCGAGTAGAGCGCGGCCAGGGGCATCGTGGAGGCTATCTGCCGGATTTCATTCTCTACCCGAAAGACCAGACGCTTGACGGGCTGCGATACCTTGTAGGCGTAGTTGAACACGGCCTCGCTATCATCACGGACACTGTAAAGCAGCACCCAGCGTATCTCGATGAACACGTCATCCAGCGTCTTGACCTCGGAAGAGGTCTCTACCTGCATCTGCTGAAGGGACACCTTGTAGGACACGCGTGTGAGCAACGGAATACGGAAGTGCAACCCGCTTTCGAGAAGCTTGCGCTGCGGCTTGCCGAGAAACTCGGTGACGTAAACCATCCGCCCCGGCACGATCATGATCCCGCCGAACAGCAGACAGAAGACGAGGAACAGGGCGAGAACCACAACAATGGTGAGAAGAACGGGCGCGGGAATGGTCAGTGTTTCCTTCTTGCAGGAGAAGCCACCAATCATAGCCGTGTTATCCAGCCAATACAGAGAGAATTGTTACGTCCGCATTATTGAGCGCCCCAGACAAGCGCTGCGTGCCCGCACGCACAAGGCGTGCGCCTTTCCGTTGCTATCGCTCCACCACGCCGCACTGGCGGCGCGGGGCCGTCTATGTAAAGAACACACAGACCTGCAACAGGAGGTATGTCCTCCCACGCGATGAGAGGAGCCAACGCCGTCATGACGCAAGCCACGGCCCTGCGTCGCGGATGGACAACCGGAAGCTGCGCTACGGCAGCAGCCAAGGCAGCCTGGTCTCTGCTGCGGCACGATATCTGCCCCGACCCGGTGACGATCAGCCTGCCCGGCGGCAAGGAAGCCTGTTTTGCGCTCAACGGGCATGGGAAAGACGGCCGAACCGCATGGGCCAGTGTGATCAAGGATGCCGGTGACGACCCGGATGTGACCCATGGTGCCATAATGCGCGTGACGGTAGAGCAAGCCTCTGCGGGCACGGGTGTCACGTTTCGCGCTGGCGAAGGCGTTGGCACCATCACCCAGCCCGGCCTGCCCCTGCCGCCGGGGGAGCCCGCCATCAACCCGGTGCCCCGACAGATGATCCGCGCAGCGCTCCTGCAGGTCACACCAGAAGGGGCGGATGCCATCGTGACGGTCTCGATTGCCGATGGTGAGGCGCTGGCCAGACAGACGCTGAATGCTCGCCTTGGCATCATTGGTGGTCTCTCCGTTCTGGGAACGACCGGCATTGTCATACCCTATTCCTGCTCGGCCTGGATCCATTCGATCCATCGCGGCATCGATGTCGCACGCGCTCTCAATCTCCCCCATATCGTGGCGAGCACCGGCGCGACCTCGGAAAATGCTGCGCGGTTGCGCTACGGTGTGAGTGAGGCCGCGCTCATCGAGATGGGTGATTTTGCGGGTGGCTTGCTGAAATATCTCCATCGGCATCCGGTGCAGCGCCTGACCCTCGCTGGCGGTATCGCGAAGATGACCAAGCTGGCTGAGGGCCATCTCGATCTGCATTCCAGCCGCACCCTGGCCAATCCGGCCGCGCTACGCAGCATCGCCGCGCCTTTGGGCTTATCCGCCTCTCGCATGGCACAACTCGACGCAGCCAAGACCATCGCGCAGGGCTACGCCGCCATCGCTGATGAAAGGCTGGGCAAACTCATTGCCGAAGCGGCCTGCGCCACCGCCCGCAAAACGCTTGATTATCCAGACTGTGAAATCGGGGTGCTGGTGGTGGACAGGCAAGGCCTGATTGTCGGTGCCAGCGAGAGAGCGTGACGCAGGCGCACTTGCCTGAGACCCCGGCACGAACCTGGAAATTTGGTGACTTCCCGTAACGAATAGCGATTGACCATTTCGATATCGTCATTTTATCGTAATTAGAAAGAAACTGATTACGGAAAAAGCGATCATGCGTCGATGGAAAGTGATGATACCAGACAACAGAATCCGTTCTGGCACTTTCCTCATGGTATTCATATTTCTCGGCTGCAATCCTGCTCTTGTCATGGCCGCGTCTCACGCCGGCCAGAAGGCGGAAAAATCCGTTTCGGCACGCAAGAAGACACCCGTAACGGCCAGAAAGACTGCTGCCCTGGCCGTCCCTGCGCAGAGAGAGTCGATCTCTGTCAGCGGCAAGCGCCTGCGCAGCCATGCTGCCGAAGTCGCGATTTCGCGCAGCGTCATGGATCGTTTCATTCCCGGCACGAACCCGATGCAGGTCCTGTCTCTCACTACACCGGGGGCCAATTTCACGTCGTCCGATGCTTTCGGCCTCGATACCGCCGCCAATACCTTTTACGTGCGCGGCTTCACGCAGACACAGATCGGCGCAACGCTTGACGGCATACCGCTCGGCACGCAGGGCTTTACCAACCAGAACGGCGTCTCGATCACCCAGGCCATGATTCAGGATGATCTGGCGGGGATGACCATCTCACAAGGCGCAGGCTCGCTTGATACGTTCTCGGGGCAGCTTTTGGGCGCCGCCATGACGTACACATCCTCCGATCCTGCGGACAAGGCCGGCGGTCGGGTGAGCCAGAGCTTTGGCAGTTATAACGCCTTTCGCACCTATGGAAGGGCCGATAGCGGCATCCTAAACCCGAGTGGTACGAAATTCTATGCGTCCTTTGCCCGCACCGAGAGCAAACTCTGGAAGGGCGAAGGCTATCAGCGCGAATTACAGGCCGATGCCAAACTCGTGCAGCCTGTGGGAGACCACGGCAAGATCACCGGGTTCTTCGGTTTCGGCAATTTCACCCAGGCCAATTATCTGAGCCTGACGAAAAACATGTGGGAACGTCTCGGACGCGATACCACCTACCTCAAACCCGATTACGAGAAGGCGAAGCTCTGGGCCTATTATGCCCAGTTCACCGATGATGTGCCGCCCGGCTATGAGGGTGTTCTTTCCAACAGCGAGGTGGGGAATTACGCATGGGATGGCTCCCAGATCCAGCGTAGCTACCTGTCCTCGGTCAACGGTCATTTCGATATCTCTACGCGCCTGCATTCTGACACGGTGGCCTATGGCAATGTGGCCAGCGGCGTTTATGGCGGCACCAATAATTTCGTGACGTCCCCAAGCTACGGTGTGCCC
>NZ_AYXS01000051.1:51169-56903 GCF_000505765.1 Asaia sp. SF2.1
TGCAGCGCATCGGCTTTACGCAGAAGCTTTCCTACGAAGCGCCCCATCATAATCTCGTCGAGGGCGGGCTGTGGTATGAGAACAATCGCTGGATCTACAACGCACGCCTGTACGAGGACACGCCAACCAGCGCCCACAACATGATGTCCGACCTCAGGAAGGGAACAGGGGCCACGTGGTTCGAGGACACTTACAACTCGAACAGTTTCCAGTTCTTCCTGCAGGATCGCTGGACCATCATCAGGGGTATGACGCTTCTGGCGGGTTTCAAATCACTCACCCAGACCACGCATGGCGGCACGAAAAATGACTATACGCAGCAACTCAAGGCCGAGGGCTGGAACACGTATTATCGACGCCCTGCCAGTGGCTCCCTGACGGCATCAAGCGCCTTCCTGCCCCATTTCAGCTTCGATTACCATTTCCTAGATCATCATGAGATCTACTGGGATATTGCCGAAAACCTGCGCGCCTATGACTACTACTCGCAGGTCGCTTCCGGCACGGCCTGGGGTGGGCTCGGCAATGCCTCGCAGCCCGCGCAACAGGTGTTTGACGCGAACAAGAAAATCCTCAAGCCCGAGCGGACATGGAATTACGTCGTGGGCTATCGCTACGACGCCAGATTTTTCACCGGTACAGTCGATTACTATCATACAGATTACTATAATCGTCTGGCTTCGATCACCGAAGGCACATCGAACAACACGCGTAATGCCTATATGAATGTCGGCCGGGAAACCATGGATGGGGTCGATATCCTCGGTGCCATCCGCCCGGTCAAGGGGCTCGAAATCACCAATAGCTTCAGCTGGAACAACGCGCGCTATCAGGGGACGGGCATCAATTACGGCGGTCAGATCTATAGCCTGAAGGGCAAGCGTCAGGTGTATTATCCAGCCTATATGTACAAGGCCAATCTGGCCTACACATGGCGTGCGACACAGTTCAACTTCAACGTGAACTACATCAGCTCACGACCCATGACATTTCTCAATGATCTGAGCATTCCGTCCTACTGGCTCGCCAATCTGACTCTCACCCATGATTTCGGCCGTATCGGCTTTGCCGAGCATTTCAAGGCAAGCTTTGGCGTCACCAACCTCTTTGACAAGAATTACATCGGTGGCGTGTATGGCGCGGCATCGGTGTTGGGCGATAACAACAGCAATCTCTTTGTCGCATCGCCAAGGCAGTTTATCGGGTCGATCACCGCAGCCTTCTGAGGGGATCAAGCCTAGAGCGTGAGAAGCACTTTCATGGCCTCCTTGCGGTTAGAGGCCAGATCGAATGCTTCCTGCGCTCTCTCAAGCGCGAAGCGGTGCGTGACGAGAGCCGAGAGGTCAGCCCTGCCGCTATCGATGAGCTCCACTGCAAGGGCAAACTCCTCACGAAAACGGAATGACCCCACCCAGTTGAGTTCGCCCGTCACGATACGGCTTTGCGGCAGAGTCACATCATCTCCAAGACCAAGCTGAACGATCGTCCCGCAAGGGCTCATCAGATCAATCCCATTTCTGAGCGCCTGCTCATTGCCTGAGCACTCGATCATCACATCCACCTGCCCCTTGATCGTCGCCAGCGCATCAGGCTCTTCCCGCCCGTTGATCACCTCAACCGCGCCAGCCTTGTGCGCAATTGCGAGCGGCTCGGAAAGGATATCGGTCACAATCACCCGCCTCGCACCATTCAGTCGGGCTGCAACCGCCACGAGCGTTCCGATCGGCCCTGCCCCCGTGATCAGCACCTTTTTGCCAAGCAGTGCTCCCGCCCGTCTGACAGCGTGGAGCGCAACGGCGAAGGGCTCGGCCAGAGCGAGATCAGCAGGTGATTTGTGATGCCCCCTGACGCATTGAACGGCCTTGCAGACAAGGTCCCGCCTGAAGGCACCATCCACATGCGGGTCGCGCATGGCACTGCCATAAAAGCGCATATCGGTGCAGTGATTGCACAGTCCCGCCAGACACATGGCGCAATGGCCACAGGCCAGACCTGGGTTGACGGCTACGACATCACCAATTTCGAGCCCCTGCACATCCGGGGCCTTTTGGGCAATGCGCCCAGCCACTTCATGACCAAGCACCATCTTGTGCCTGATGCGCACCGCGCCAAAGCCGCCGTGATGATAGTAATGCAGGTCAGAACCGCAGATACCCCCTGCCTCGACCCGCACCATGACTTCACCGGCCTGGAGGGGCTGCGTCTCGAATGTCTCAAGGCGCAGATCATGGGGCGCGTGGATAATGAGAGCCTGGCTCATGGGTCGGAACAGCCTTTCGCAGTGATTGCCAAAAGAAAGGCTGCGACAGGCTGCATGTTCCGCATGCAGGCTCTCACATCGCCGTGTTCTGTCTGCCTTTCACTCGAAGGCAGCAGACACGGTCGCGATGGCTGCAAAGCCGGTTCCTACCGCATAGGCGGGCTGAGACCCGACAAGCGTCTTGCCCCCCAGCCCCTTGATCCGGCTCGCAGCGCTCGGCGTGAAACCCGTGATGGATGACAGATAATGCACATCGCCGATATTCATCAGGCTAAGCATCGCCTTGGGCCTTACATGCCCGAAGCGGGGCAGATAACGACCGATCGAGGCATCGGCCGTGAAATAGGACGGGATGCCCTGATCGTTCATAAGGGTTGAATACTGGGAGTCGGAGTAACGGAAATTGAAATTGCCGAATGTCGTGCCGTCATCGAAGGTCAGCCCGAGCGCTCCGAGAAATTTGGGAGAAGCCACCTCCTGCTTCCCCTTGGTGGGCAGAATGTCGCCCATATAGGCGATATTATTGCCAATACGGGTGTGCATGTACTGCCCCGAGGCATAGGCGCTGAAATGATGCCAGGGACGGGTCGAAAGCTCAGCCTGCACGCCTTGTGCTGATTCACCCCCGGCATCGATAGGTTGCGAGGTGAGGATGCTGGTCCCTGGAATATAGGAGACAGAACTGATCTGGTGATGGGTCAGATTGTAGTTGAAGCCCGCCACACTCAGCATGACCGCCCCATAACGCCGGAAGCCGATTTCCTCGCCAATCATGTATTCGGGCGTGAAATTTGCCAGAGGCTGCGTGACAGGTACGGGCGTCGTGAAGGTATAGACCGGCACCTGCGCCTGAAACGATGAGGGGGCGCGATAACCTGTGGTGCCGTTCACATAGATCTGGTTATCGGGGTCGATCTGATAGCTGATGAGCACCTGCGGCGCAGGGATGAACATGTTCTTGGTCGATTTGTACGGGGTCGATCCGGGCAGATCTTCAGTGAACTGGCGCGAGATCATATTGGCGCGCAAACCCGCATCAATGGTCAGGCGGTCATGAAACAGCTTGATCTGATCCTCGATACCGAGCGCGTTGAGCTGCTGGAAACCGTTGATGTCATACTGGGTGACAGCTTTTCCACCTACAGTCAGGTAGCCGTTATTCTGCGTGTACTGCCCCATGGCATTCACCGGATAATGGTTCTGAAACTCGGTATGAACGGCATAGGAATACCAGTAGGAGAATTTCAGCGTATTGATGCCACGGTGCCAGGCAGCGATCATGTTCAGCCCGCTTGAGGTCTGTACCCAGGGGTGAATGCTGATGGCCGTGATCGTGCCGGATTGCGGCGTATAGCCATCGAGAACGGCATATTTCTCGGTACCCCGATACCCGTTCGTCACAGGGATATTCGCGCCATAATTATTGGGGCCATAGGTCTCAACGGCGTAGGGCTGGGAATCAAGCGACCAACCGCTCCCCAGATCGAAATGATTTTTGATAGTGCCGACCACGGCATTGGTGGCCTTGGTATTCAGCTTGTAATACAGCGTGTCTCCCGGTGTATACTGACCATGCGTATTATAGCCCGTACCATATTGATGCCATTGCGCGAGATTGGGATAGACCCACTCCGTCTGGTTCGCATAATTATATCCGAAAATTACCTCGGAGCTGCTTTTGGGCGTCCAGTGTTTCAAAAGCGCTGCGTCCAGATGCCAGCGATAGAGGCTTCCGGGGCCACGCCACAGATTGCCGCTGGAATACGAGCCGGAAACGAAACCAGTAACACCGCTATGACCCAGCTCGCCCGTATCGACGCGTACAAATTCCTTGTTGGTGCTGTGCGTTCCACCTGAGCCTTCGGCGTATAGAGCGAAATGGTCCGAGGGATGACGCAGGCTCATGGTCATCTGGGCGCCATCGGCATTATAGGTTGGCGCCGTAAGATCCGATGATCCCTGGCTGACCGAGACATTCGCCAGATCCTCGTTATCCACCATCGCCGATGTATAGGCGCTATAGGTGAAAGGATCAGCCAGTGGCATGCCCTCATAGATCATGCCGATCTGGGTCTGGTCGAGACCACGGATATGAACTGTCTCGGAGCTCGTGCTGAGCGGTCCCTCGTTATTTCCCTGTACGCCCGGCAGGCTGGAGACCAGCACGCCCGGATTGACCAATGGCGACTGCCTCGCGATATATTCCTGCGTCACCGTACTGATCGAACGCGCAACGGTCTGCCGCGCCATCAAGCCGCCCCCCAGAACGGCACGACGCCCTGAGACACTGACATTTTCATCCTGGCCTTTTACCGGCTCATGCCGCTTGGCCCGGTTTGCCGCAGGCCGCGTGCCTGAACTGACGGGCATATCCTTATGCGCCGGGTGGGGGGCATGATGCACAGCCCAGGCGGGTCGCGGCGGAAGCAGGGCCACAAGAGCGCCAGACGCGAGCAGAGAAGCCATTTTGCAGGAAATAGGACGCGACATAACCCGATTCCGATACTGTGACGGCATGCGTGTCGTTACGCTTGCGATATCGGGCGGCACTTTGTGCGAGGGGTTCCCGCGTATCAAACTATAGTTTGATGACTATTTTTGGTCTGATTTGTTAATATTTCAGCGACGTGAATTTCTACTGACAATAGCGAGAAATCATCGCATCTCCGGTCTTATGACCCACGGTACGGTCAGAGTTGCGCCGCTGATCATGAAGACCGGCTGAAGCAAGGCCGGCAGCCTGCGCGAACGCCGGCCAGCCGGGAAATGCTGGATCAGTTGCAGGTGTGCAGGACCGATTTTGCGCTCGTCACCTGATAGGAGGTGGCCGTCGGATCATTGGCGCAGGCCGCATGATCGATCCCGTTACAGGAAGTGAGAGCGAGTGCGCCCACCAGAAATGCCATCAATTTGCCCATGCTCGTTCCATCCTTTGTTACAGGTCATCAACGCACCAGCCTGAACAGAGTGTCAATCGGGGTCAGCCGGGATCCGCATCACGCCTTGGGGAAGGCTGGACTGACACGATGAAAGAACGCGCAGACCCACTTCTGAAATCCCCTCAGCGGGCGAACGCCCCTCGGAGAACCGACGAGGACACGAGGGCTGAACAGCTCAGCCTGCCCCCCGAGCCGAAACCGGGCGCCCCTGTGATGCCGGGCGACGAGAGCGGCAAGCCGCGCAAGCTGCGCATGGCGAGAAAGGCGAAGCACTCGGCCTCGACCATATCGCCGTTCCACCCCAATGCTTCCACCGGCGCGACCGTGCCCTGCAAAGTCTGGCCGAGCGCCTGCATGATCGACGGATTGTGACGCCCTCCCCCGCACACAAACCAGCCACGCGGCACCTCCGGCAGGACGCTTTGGGCAATACTGCGCACCGTGAAGGCCACAAGGGTCGCCGCGCCAGCCTCTGCCCCCAGTCCCGACACACGCTCCAGCGCCATCGCAAAAGCCTGCCGATCCAGCGATTTGG
>NZ_AYXS01000051.1:56980-57123 GCF_000505765.1 Asaia sp. SF2.1
GCAGGGGCCGTGCGAAAAAAGGATCGGCCATCAGACCGGCCAGAATAGCCTGGTCGACCTGCCCCGCACGCGCCAGAGCGCCATCCCGGTCGCACGCCACGCCTGTATGACGCAGGGCCCAGTCATCGAGGAGCGCGTTCCCC
>NZ_AYXS01000051.1:57207-62577 GCF_000505765.1 Asaia sp. SF2.1
GGGCCAGTGTCGCCTGCCAGAATGGTCCCATCCGCGCCGACGAAAGTGACATTGGCCACGCCGCCGATATTGAGGATTGCCACCGGCCCCTGCATATCGCCCAGACAGGCCGCATGATACCAGGGTGCCAGAGGGGCGCCCTGCCCGCCTGCCGCCACATCGGCCGAACGAAAATCATGGATGACCGGCAGCCCGGTCAGATGGGACAGACGAGAGGCATCACCCATCTGCCATGTCCGCCCCCGTTCCGGCGCGTGATACAGTGTCTGGCCATGAAACCCGACAAGATCGGCCGTACCTTCCTGCTTCAGCACTTGCTGCACAGCCCGCACATGGGCATCGGTCAGTTCGCGCTCGACCGCCCCGAATTCTTTCGGCAGGGCTTCGAGCGTCTCACCGGCAAAGGCGGCTGCCTGGCCGAACAGGGCATAAACACGCTCACGCAATGAGGCCTCATAGGGCAGACTAACTGCAGCGCCGCGATACCGTACGCTCACGCCATCCGTCTCGATCAGGGCGGCATCCACCCCATCGAGCGATGTACCGCTCATCAGACCGATCACGCGCAGAAATCTGCCCGTGCCTTCAGATCTGCCGTCATGCCCCGTTGGGGGCCCGTCATCCTGTGGGGACGAGATCATGAGCCGGTCTCTGTCTTGCGGCCCAGTATCGCGTGCAGATCACCCCCATGCGTCTTCAGGGCAAGTTCGGCCTCCTCGAGCGTCATGCCGTGACGGAGCAGCACAGCACGTTTGACGTTGCCATCGGCCTGTTTCAGCGCATTCCCGATCTCCGCGTCAGTACCCCCGGCAATGCGACGCACCATGCCGATCGCACGCCGTGCCAGCTTGGCGTTGGTGACACGCATATCCACCATTAGCCCCTGATAGACATGCCCGAGACGGATCATGAGCGTGGTCGAGAGCAGGTTGAGCGCTGCTTTCTGCGCTGTCCCTGCCTTGAGCCGTGTCGAGCCCGCGACCGCTTCGGCGCCTGTTGGCAGCGCAATGCCAAGTTCGGCCTCACGCAGCAGGCGACCCTCTGCCACGCAGCTTATCCCGATGGTAAGCGCTCCCTTGCTGCGCGCGAAACCGAGCGCCGCACAGCTGTAAGGCGTGTTGCCACTCGCCGCGATGCCAAACACCACGTCATCGGGCCCTACATGATTGGCGTCCATCTCAGCACAGGCCGCCTGCTCATCATCTTCGGCACCCTCGGCGGCCTGCGATACGGCGGCACTGCCTCCTGCCAGCAGCATCACCAGCCTCTCCGGCGGCCAACCATAGGTGGGAGTCAGTTCCACCCCGTCCTGCATACCTACCCGGCCCGCCGTGCCGGCACCGACATAAAAGAGCCTTCCTCCCCGTCGCAAACGCGGCAGGGCCGCCTCGACGACCGCTTCAAGCGATGGAACAGCCGCCCGGACAAGCGCCGTGGCCGCCATCTGCGCTTCAGCCAACGCATCGAGGATCGTTGCCGTCGGCCAAAGCTCGATCGTGGCGTAGCGCGGGTCCTGCTGCTCCGTCTGGAGTTTCTCCACAGCGTGCTTCTGCGGAAGGATATCTGACGGTGTTTCAGTCACGTTGGGGCTCCTGACTGGCAGCTTCTGGGCGAGCGGCGCGCTGTCCCGCCAAAGCGCGATACAGCCCCGCAGCACCAAGGTGAAACAGGATGCCCAGTGGCACAAGCCATGAAAAGGCAATCGCGACACCACGCAGCTGGCCAACGATCAGTACAAGCGCCATGCAAGCAAGGGATGCGACATATCCCGCCATGACCGCCCGAGCCCGGAGGCCGGGCAAAAACAGCGCGCAGAGAAACGCCCCCAGTGTCGGCCCATAGGACCACCCGGCAATGGTAAGCCCCAGAACAACCGCCGATTTGCTTCCCATCGTGAACAGGGCCGCCCCGACAAGCAGCACAGCCCCCCATAAAAGGGTCATGAAGCGTGGCGCAGAGAGCGGGCCGGGCCGATAGCCGATATGCTGCATCGCCTGTTCGATCCAGCGACGGGGCCTCGGACCGAAATCAGTCAGGCTTGCCCCGGCCATCGCGTTGAGTGTGGAAGAGAGCGACCCCATTGTGGCGCTCAGCACGCCGGCAATGAGCAGACCGGCAATCCCGGCGGGTAACGCTTCAATCATGAAATGAGGAAAAAGCGCGTCGGAGGACATCATATGATCCGCAGCAAGGCTGCGCCCTGCGCGGGCAACCCAGAGCTGAACCCCGAGAAGGGAGAGAAGCCCGAACAGGGCCGCCACCACAACAGCGCTGCCAATCAGGGCCATGCGGGCCTCCCGCAATGAACGCGCTGCCAGAATACGCTGCACCATGAGCTGGTCTGTGCCGTGAGAAGCAATGGAGAGCACAGCCCCGCCAAAAAGGGAGGCGGCGAGGGTGAAGGGGTCACCCAGCCAGTTCTGTGCGGTCAGGGGATGAAAGACCGCGAGCTTGCCCGACTGAACGGCCATGGACCAGCCCTGCCCTGCTGCACCAGATCCCGGCGCGCCATGCCCCGCCATGCCGAGCCAGACATACACCACACAGAAGACTGCCCCGAAACCGTAAATGCCGAGCTGGATCGCGTCTGACCACACAACCGCACGAAGCCCGCCGAGAATTGTGTAGAACAACGTGAAAACCAGAATGGCGGACAGGACGCTCCAGCGGCCCACAGGCAACCCGCTTTGCGTGAACAGCCAGACGATGGGCAATGCGCCGGCAAGCAGGCGGATACTCTCGGCCATGAAACGCGTGACCAGAAATGCACCGGACGCCAGACGCTGCATGGGGGCCCCGTAACGCGCGCCCAGTACGGTGTAGGCGCTCGTCATCGAGCCCTCGACATAGCGCGGCAGAAACCACAGGGCGACCAGGCCACGCCCGATGAAATATCCCCCGGCGATACCGAGAAAAACCATCCCCTGCGTATAGCCGATACCCGGGATGCTGATGAATGTCAGGGTCGATGTCTCGGTCGCCACAAGGGAGAGACACAGGGCCCACCAGGGCAGGTCATGATGCGCAGAGAGGAAATCCCGCGACGAGCCTGCAGAGCGGCGACTGACACGCCAGACCAGAAAACATAGCCCTGCAAAATAAAGCAGGATGACAAGACGATCGAGCGGATGCATGGCGTCGGACCCGGCAGAAAGGCGAATAAGTGCCCATGATGGCGAAGAACACCATCATGGCAAGCACGTGGCCTGAGCTTTGTGCCAGTTCAGCCTGTCCGGCCCTGCATCCCGTGTCCCGGGGCGGGTTATTTCTCGATACGGTGGATCATGTCATCGAGCTTGTCCGTCTCAATGGTTCGGTTCCGGAACGAGTCGCTTTGCGGGTTGGTAATCTCGATGGTCGGTTTTTCCTCCGCGCTGAGCGTTGCATGACGGGCGGCAAATTCCAGCACATGCCCGCTTATCTGGCGTTCATCGTCGAGGAAATGGAAATGAAAGCCGGGAACCGAAATGCGACCGAACAGGGCGGGCGTCCAGAAACCGATCAATCGGCCCCGTATCCCCTCGAACCTGTCGATTTTCTGACTCGCGGCAACAGCCTCGACATCGCGATGCTGATCGCTCTCGTCTGCGGCCCGATGGGGGCGGCGAAGCACAAGATGGTCGAACAACCCCGTCACGCTGACCGCCATGAAGATATTATCGGGCGCGATCAGGGTGCAAAGCCTGTCATAGGCCGTCTCATGGGTAATGTTCTCGACCTCGACCTGAAACTGGGGCCGAAACGCCGTGATCTGCACGAAAGGAACTGCGTCGTGCTGCGGCAGCTCATGCAAGGGCTCACCCGCCGTTGCTTCATAAACACGGCCATCGCAGATCGTGAGTTCGCCATTGAGCCCGGCAGAGCAACCGAGACCGAACCCGGTCTCGTGGCAGGCGCATAGCGATGCGATAGATGTCCGGCCATCAGGGCCCCGATGGTCGAAAACTGGGTAATACGGCTCACGACGGCAACTCTCCTTCCATTCCTCTGCGCCACTTCGCAGCGCCATCCTGTCAGGCCTAACGCGTGAATCAGGGAATGGTCTGAACCGAGAGGGGGAACGGGTTGAACACCGACCAGCCGGTTCGCTGCACCAGACGCTCAAGCGCGAGCGTTCCGAGCAGGGAATTTCCCTGGCTGTTCAGCCCCGGCGACCACACGGCAACCGAAGCCAGCCCGGGCGCAATGGCCAGAATACCGCCGCCCACGCCGGATTTGCCCGGCAACCCCACTCGGATGGCAAAGGCACCAGACCCGTCATAATGGCCGCACATCATCATGAGGGCCATGGTGGTACGGGCATCAGGCACAGAGGTGATCATCCGCCCGGAGCGCAGATCCACCCCGCCCGTCATGAGGTAACAACCGATTTCAGCCAGTTGACGGCAGGACATGGTAAGGGCGCACTGGTGGAAATACAGATCGAGCGTGTCCTCGATCGGATTTCTGATATTGCCGAAAGTACACATGTAATTGGCGAGGGCAGCGTTGCGAAACCCCGTATCGCGCTCCTGACGGGCCATGTTCTCATCGATATGCAGCCCCTCTGGCGCGCCGGACTGCGAAAGCGCAAAATCGAGCAACGCCTGACGCGCGCCCAGACGACCCAGCCGGGAGACCAGAATATCGGAAATGACGATGGCCCCGGCATTGATGAACGGATTGCGGGGAATACCGTGCTCGCTCTCCAGCTGGACGATCGAGTTGAAGGCACTTCCCGAAGGCTCCTGACGCACGCGGCTCCAAAGCTCGCTTCCCTCAAGCGTGAGGGCGAGGGTCAGGCCGAATACCTTGGAGAGACTTTGGATCGAAAAGGCTTCATCCGCATCGCCCGCCACGTGAGCGCTGCCTCCAGCGTCAATGACCGCAATACCGAATTTGGCAGGATCGACGCAGGCAAGCGGCGGGATGTAATCTGCCACATGGCCACGCTCGGTGATGATCTGCATGTCACGCGCAATTTCGGCAACGATGCTGTCGAGATCGGCCATATCCTGTCCTTCCTGCCTTTACCTGTTCCGTCGTGGGGCGCGCCTTCGTCACGAGACATCGGCCCTTCATCACCCGGTCCAAACAGCCGGCTGAGGCCAGAGACATGACATGCACGAGAGCGGCGCACAATGCCGGATCAGGCGGGTCGCGGTCAGGCACCGTGACGTGATGACAGGACGGCTATGGCCCTATGACACCGCCCGTTTTCGGACTGCGCCGTATCGGCGCCACGGTTGAGCTTGCCCGCCTAATCTGCGATGAGAAACCCATGAATGGCGGCAAGACACGATCGGGTAAGGATGCAGGCGGGAAGGCGGATGTAAAGCCGGGCGAGAAGGCGTTTGCCTTGCCGGGTCTGCCTGATAGCGGCGCAGGTGA
>NZ_AYXS01000051.1:62663-75485 GCF_000505765.1 Asaia sp. SF2.1
CATGACCCTGCCCGATATCGACACGCAGTCCGAAGGCTTTCGCCTCAATCGGGCGGCGCGGCGCAATGCCCTGATAGAAGACTATGTGGAACTCATTGCCGATCTTCTGGCTGAAGGCCATGAGGCAAGACAGGTGGATATCGCAACCCGCCTGGGGGTTTCACAGCCAACAGTCGCCAAGATGCTTACCCGCCTTGCCAATGAGGGCTACGTGCATCGTCGCCCCTATCGCGGCGTGTTCCTGACCGAAATGGGGCAGGATGTCGCCAATCAGGCCAAGAACCGTCACCAGATTGTCGAGAATTTCCTCCGTGCTCTGGGTATCAGCGAAGAAACGGTGCGGGTCGATGCAGAAGGGATCGAGCATTATGTCAGTGACGAGACCCTGGCCGCTTTCCACAAGGCGCTGGAAGCAGGCCTGACCGCTTTCATGACGCCGTCTCCCCGGTCCTGACGACACCTTCTGGCGGCCCCGCGACGGGGGCGCGGTGGCGCTACTGTTAGCGCTTCATTCATCACACACCTGTCTTCACCGCCCCGCGGCAACCTCGCGCAGATCGACTGAACGAACATTCTCCCCCTTCTGCAGTCCGTGCGCCGCTCGCAGTGCAACCGCCCTGACACGGTAGAGAAACCTTGCCTCTCGTCTGGGGAATATAGTGAACTGACAACGTCCCCTACCGGACGACATCGCTTCGCTCGCCGCGTATCCCGTCTATTCTGCCTGTCTCCTCCCAATGACGAAGCTGCGTGATCGGTCCAGACGTTGCCGCTCGCAGTCTCATCGACCAGCGAGGAAATACCCGGTCAACTTCGCGCCATCAGGACCGTTAGCATCCACAAAACCGTCCACTCGTGAATATAGTATATTGCATATTTCTAAGCCTTGGGTTTGAGTAACGCATCATGTCCTCTCTTCCACCTGCTCGCGGGACGCATCCCGACCCGGCTCCTCCCGGGCCCAAAGCCCGACGGTTCGTCCGCGCACTGGGCAGTGAGGGACAAAGCCTGCCGGAAGTCTTCTCATCCGTGCGTCTTGCGCCGGAAGGGTCGGGCTGGATAAGGCGTTTCCTCTCATTCGTCGGTCCGGGCTACATGGTGGCTGTGGGCTATATGGACCCCGGCAACTGGGCGACCGATCTGCAAGGTGGCGCGCAATTCGGCTACACGCTGCTTTCGGTCATCATGATCTCCAACCTGATGGCCATTCTCCTTCAGGCCCTTGCAGCGCGTCTGGGCATCGTCACCGGACGCGATCTGGCGCAGGCCTGTCGTGACCATTTTCCGCCCGCTCTCAATCTCGTGCTCTGGCTCACCTGCGAGCTAGCGATCATTGCCTGCGATCTGGCCGAGGTAATCGGCACAGCCGTAGCCCTGCAACTCCTGTTCCATATCCCGCTACTGGCAGGCGCGCTGATTTCGGCCTTTGACGCGCTGATCGTCCTGTTTCTGATGAATCGGGGCTTTCGCTATCTCGAAGCCTTCATCATCGCGCTTTTAAGCATCATCGCCCTGTGTTTTACAGCGCAGATCGTAGCGGCAGCCCCTCCGGTGGCAGAAGTGCTGGCCGGTTTCATCCCACGGGCTGAAATCGTCACGCATCCCGCCATGCTTTATATCGCGATCGGTATCATCGGCGCGACGGTCATGCCCCATAATCTCTATCTGCACTCATCCATCGTGCAGACACGTGATTACCCGCGTACCGAGGCCGGGCGGCGTGAGGCCCTACGATGGGCGACACTCGACAGCAGCGTGGCGCTCATGCTGGCGCTCTTCATCAACGCCGCCATCCTGATTGTTTCGGCCGCCGCTTTTCACAATACCGGCCATCAGGACGTAGCGGAAATCGAGGACGCCTATCGCCTGCTTTCGCCCATTCTAGGCATGGGCATGGCCTCAACCCTGTTTGCGGTCGCGCTTCTCGCTGCAGGCACGAACTCGACAGTTACCGGCACACTCGCCGGGCAGATCGTGATGGAGGGGTTTCTTCATCTTGGCCTGCCCCACTGGGCCCGACGCCTCGTCACACGTGGCCTCGCCATTCTGCCCGTCGTGGTGGTCACGGCACTCTACGGCGATCATGGCGTGGGCACGTTGCTGATTTTCAGCCAGGTCGTCCTGTCGCTCCAGCTACCCTTTGCGGTCATCCCACTCGTGATGTTCGTTTCTGACAAACGCAAGATGGGTCAATTCACAATTGGCACACCCATGAAGCTGCTCTCCTGGGGCGTCGCTGGCGTGATCCTGCTGCTTAATTTCAAGCTGCTCTACGATACGCTCATGAGCTGAGTCCGGCACTTTCCGCGACGTCATGGCGCAGCCTGCAACGCAGCGATCCATGACGCCTCGGCAATCCCGCATCTTACCGCCTCCATTCGTCTATTGGCCTTTCAACCCTGCTCAGGACCCTTTCATGCCTCGTCTCAAATCTGAAATTAGCAAATGCTATAATAATGAGTATATGGGATTTAGTAGAGCACTCACTCATAACGCAGGCTTTTTTCGCCGCCCTGCGCTCTGGGTTGGCCTGCCGACGGCCCTCCTTCTTATGTCGGGTACAACCCTTGCCGATCCTGTGCGAAAATCCCCATTGGCATCACCGCCGGAACCGCCTGCGCATCGGGATCCCGCGGCACCGTCTGCCACGCATGCAGGCCGCCAATCTGTTGCGACGTCAAAGGACAGGGCAAAGCCGTCGAAAGCAGGCAGCGAGCCTGCCGTGGCAAACGCCGCCCCTCCCCCGCATCGGGAGGAAATTACTGTCACAGCCCATATGGATCAGGCCCGTGGCCGTCTCGCACCGGGGTTGGGGGCCGTTTCCTATGGCATCGACCAGCGGCAGATACAGGTCACACCGGGAGGTGAAAACGCTGCATTCAGCCAGATCCTGCTCCGGCTCCCCGGTGTCGTGATGGACAGCTATGGCGAGGTGCATGTGCGTGGCGAGCATGGCGGCCTCACCTATCGCGTGAATGGCGTCCTGTTGCCTGAGGGGCTGAACGGCTTCGGGCAGGAACTCGACAGTCGTATCATCCAGTCGGTGGACCTGCTGACAGGCACGCTACCCGCCCAGTTCGGTTTTCGCACGTCGGGCGTCATCGACGTCAAGACCAAGAGTGGCGCAACGCTGAGGGAAAACCAGGTCTCGCTCTATGGCGGGAGCTACAACACGTTCATTCCGTCGCTGCAACTGGGAGGATCGAAGGGCCGGTGGGACTACTTCGTGACGGCCTCCTACAACCGCAATGACATCGGCATTGAAAACCCGACGAACAGCTTTCGCGCCACCCATGACACGACCCAGCAGGGCAAGGCCTTCGGTTATGCCGCCTATCAGATCGACGATGAAAGCCGGCTGAGTTTCCTGACCAGCGCTTCCTACGCCGATTTCGAGCTGCCCAACACAACCGCCCTGCCCATACTTTATCAGTCCTCCACCATCGCACCCGATGATCCGGACATCCAGTCGCGCCTGTTGCGCGACGGCCAAAGCGAGCAGAACTACTATGCCGTTATGTCCTACCAGCGCAGCACAGAGAAATCGAACCTCCAGATCTCGCCCTATTTCCGCTACGGACGCATCGGCTATCGCAATGACCCCAGCAGGGATCTCGCTTTTTCAGGCATATCGCAGCACGAAGTGAATGATTTCACTACGGGCGGTCTGCAAATCGACAATTCCTACGATATTGCCCCGCATCACGTGCTACGCTTTGGCCTGCTCGCGCAATATACGGCCGAAAAGCTCGATACCGACACGCTGGCCTTTCCTGTTGATGAGACCGGTGCCCAAAGCACGATCGACCCGAGGCGCATCATCGATCATAGCGGAAACTGGGCCGTCGAGGCCGGGGCCTATATCCAGGATGAATTTCATATCACGCCGCGCCTGACGTTCAATTACGGGTTGCGCTATGACCGCTTTGCCTCGTCCTTCCATAGTGAGGGACAGGTCAGCCCGCGTGCCAATATGGTCTGGAAAGCCAGCCCCTCGACCACGGTACATTTCGGCTATTCCCGTTACTTCGCGCCGCCCTCGCCGCAATACATATCGGATGCGACGCTTCAGAAATTCGCGGGCACGACCAATGCGCCCGATACGATGCTCAACACACCCACACGGGTTGAGAAATCCCATTACGTCGATTTCGGTATTCTCCAGCATGTCACGCGCGACTATCAGATCACGATTGATGCGTTTGGCAAATGGGCACATGACCAGGGCGATCTGGGGCAGTTCGGGCGCGCGGTCATTCTTGCACCGTTCAGTTATCGCCGCGGCCGCGTCTACGGGGCGGAAATCGGCAATTCATGGCGTCACGGAGGCTGGTCGGTCTATGGCAATTTCTCCTTCGTCAAGACCTGGGCGAAGGACATCAATTCGGCGCAATACCAGTTCGAGGCAGCAGAACTGGCCTATATCCAGCGCCACGGCATACAGCTCGATCATCAGGGAGAGTTCACCTCCTCAGCCGGGGTCTCCTATGCCAACAAGCATGATATGGCCTATCTCGATTTCCTGTATGGCTACGGCCTGCGCAGCGGCTTTGCCAATCTCGAGAAGCAGCCTGCCTACGCCATTTTCAACATTGGCTACGCCCATACCTTCACGAAAGTGCCGGTTGGTCATTCCCTCAAGGTCAGGGCCGATGTGGTCAATCTGTTCGACCATCGTTACCAGCTGCGCGACGGCAGCGGCGTGGGCGTAACGCAGGCCCAGTACGGCCAGCGGCGGGGTATGTTCTTCTCCATTGTCAGCAGTTTCTGAACCAACGGACACGCCGGGGCTTTTGCGTGAGGGGTTCTGTGCTTTCCCTCACGCAGAAATGAGACCGCGATTTCGACGCTGGCAAGGTTCATGCGTTTAAGATGAGGTTCTGCCCCCTCACCGGAGACCCGTCCATGTCCGAACGCAAGACCGTTTATCGCCCTTATCACCATCCTGCGGGTGGCTGGGGTGCGGTCAAGGCAACGGCCAAGGCCCTGCTGGAGCAGAGCGTGGTGGGCAAGGGATCGCGGGCGCTTCTGGCCATGAACCAGCCGGGCGGTTTCAAATGTCCGAGCTGTGCCTTTCCAGACCCCACGCGGCACAAGAAGATCGAGTTCTGCGAAAATGGTGTAAAGGGTCTGGCGGTCGAGGCCACCAAGCGACGCGTCACACGGGAGTTTTTTGCGCAGTACAGCGTCAGCGATCTTGCCGCACAGAGCGATTACTGGCTTGAGGAACAGGGCCGCCTGACGGAACCCATGCGCTATGATGCCCAGACGGATCACTATGTTCCGTGCAGCTGGCCCGAAGCCTTCGCCCTGATAGGGAAGCATCTGCGGGGACTTGCCTCGCCACATCAGGCCGAATTCTACACCTCGGGACGAACCTCGAACGAGGCAGCGTTTCTGTATTCCGTCTTTGTCCGGGCCTATGGGACCAACAATTTCCCCGATTGCTCCAACATGTGCCATGAGCCGACAAGTCGCGGCCTTCCGGGTGCCATTGGCATTGGCAAGGGCACAGTGGTCATGGATGATTTCGACCATGCCGAGGCCATTTTCATTGTCGGGCAGAATACCGGCACCAATTCACCGCGCATGATGGGGCTTCTGGCCCATGCCCGCAAACGCAACGTGCCGATCGTTGTGGTCAATCCCATGCCGGAGCGATCGCTCATACGCTTTACTGAACCACAGGATGCCGTGCAGATGGCGACCGGGGGATCGACAGCGATTGCGACCGAATTTGTCCATATCCGGATCGGCGGTGATCTCGCTTTCTTCAAGGGCATGATGAAGGCATTGTTCGAGCGGGATCAAGCAGGCGAGAGCGTGCTGGATCATGACTTCATCACCACCCACACTGAAGGTTTCGAGGCCCTGCGCCAGGAGGTGATGCAGCAGGACTGGGCGGAAATCGAGCGTATTGCTGGTATCGAGAAGGCCCAGATCGAGCGCGCAGCCGACATCTATGCCCGGTCGAATGCCACGATCATCTGCTTTGGCATGGGCATTACCCAGCATCAGCAGGGTGCCCGCATGATCCAGCAGATTGCGGCCTTTCTCATGCTGCGGGGCAATTTTGGCAAGAAGGGCGCAGGAATTGCCCCGATCAGGGGCCATTCCAACGTTCAGGGCGATCGCACCGTCGGCATCGATGAAAAGCCAAGCCAGGTCTATCTCGACCTACTGCGCGATGTCTTTGGTTTCGAGCCTCCGCGGGATCATGGCCATCATGCTGTTGATTCGGTCGAGGCAATGCTTGCCGGCACGGCCCGCGTCTTTATCGGCATGGGCGGCAATTTCGTGCATGCCATCCCGGACACACCGCGCGCCTATGAGGCCATGCGCCGTCTGGACCTGACCGTGGGTATCGCGACCAAACTCAACAGAGGCCATATCGTCCACGGGCGCGATGCGCTCATCCTGCCGGTCGTGGCCCGCTCGGAGATCGACCGTCAGGCGACCGGCGAGCAGTTCGTGACGATCGAAGACGCCATGTCGAACGTCACCGCCTCGCGCGGCGTGCTCGAGCCCGCCAGCCCGGACCTGCTTTCGGAAGTCGCCATTGTCTGTGGCATGGCACAGGCCACTCTACCCGACAGCACCATCCCATGGGCATTGTTCCCGACCGACTACAGTCTGATCCGCGACAAAATTGCGGCGGTCTATCCCGACATCTATGCCGATTTCAACGCGCGCATACGCAACCCTCAAGGATTTCATCTCGACATTCCACCGCGTCGTCGCGCGTGGAAAACCCCGACCGGCAAGGCGCAGTTCCTGCTCTTTCCGGGCCTCGCCGTCGATGATGCGGTCGATGATCCTGCCATGCTGCGTCTTTCCACCATACGCTCTCATGACCAGTTCAACACGACCATTTACAGCATGAATGATCGCTATCGGGGCATCTACAACACCCGCATGGTCGTGTTCATGAATGATGAGGACATGGAAGAGCGCGGCATTACGCAGGAAATGGTTGTCAGTCTGGAAACGATCTCGACAGACGGCATCCATCGCCGCGTGAACGGTCTCGTGGCAGTGGCCTATCCCATGCCGCGCGGCGCAATTGCGGGCTACTATCCCGAACTCAACCCCTTGCTGCCTCTCAACCATTTCGACGAGATCAGTGGCACACCCGCCGCCAAATCGATCCCGGTGCGTGTTTTCCTCAAGGGGGGGACGTCATGACGACGAGACCGGATAGTCTTGCAGCGGCCCATGTGCTGCGTCACGCCATCGAAATTGGCCCCGAGGGCGTTCAGGAGCGGATCGAGCTTGGCATTGCCGAAGAGATACCCCTCACCCTGATTTTCAATGAATTCCATGTTCATGCCGTCATGATGGTCACACCGCTTGATCTGCATGATTTCGTGCTCGGTTTCGTGCTTACCGAGAAGATCATTGCTGCGCCGAGCGATATGATCTCCTGCCATATCGAACGTCACGACGAACAGCTAACGGCGCATATACGCATCACCGGTGCCGATTTCAGTCGATTGATCCGTCGGGGGCAGCGCCTGCTGACCGGGGGCAGTTCGTGCGGGCTTTGCGGCGTGACCTCGCTTGACAATATTGCCACCGCAACACCGAGCCTTCCCGCGCATAGTATTCCGGTGTCATCCATACGTGCGGCGCTCAATGCCTTGCCAGACCAGCAGGTCCTGAACCAGCAGGTGCATATGGTGCATGCTGCGGCCTGGGCCTCGCCTGATGGCATTATCCATTACGTGCGGGAAGATGTCGGGCGCCATAACGCGCTGGACAAGCTGATCGGCATACTAAGCCAGTCACCAAGAGATCCGGGGCGAGGCTTTTGCCTGCTGACCAGCCGTTGCTCATACGAAATGGTTGAAAAAGCACTGACCCTGGGTATCTCGACACTGGTCGCGGTCTCCTCTCCAACCGATCGCGCCATCCAGATTGCCCGCAAGGCAGATATGACCCTGATCGGCAATGCGCGGCGAGACCGCTTCTCTGTATTCTGCGGCGGCCATCGCCTTGTCAGACCCGAAACTCTGGAAATGATGACCACATGATCCCTAATTCCTCACCAGCTTCACAGGAAATTTTCGGTTTCGAGCACGATTTTGCAGGATCGTTACGTTGCATACCGATGTGTGTGCGAATGAAGCTCGATCTGACAGGTATCAAACTAAGCCTGCGCCAATGGAGCCAGTTTCTTCCAGACGAACGTCGTGAATTGCTGGAACGCGCCTGTGTCACGCCAGACGAGCAGAGCCGCTATCACGCTCATCTTCTGTCCCTTATCGCGCAACGCTGTGATGCGCCACCCAAGCCCCTTCCGGCAAATGAGGATCATCTCTGGCGTGATAGCGCGGCGATTCCTGACTGTGTCCTTCAGCAGGCCGCTTCAGATGACGTCTCACCGCCAACACGCGAGGCATGGGGCTTGCTGACATCGCTGCAACGCTTCGCCTTGGTCAAGCTTGCCCGCTCAAGCCATGAAAACGAGAATTTTGTTCCAGCATTGCGTGAATTTGGGCTGTTGATGACTGAGTCCGCGTAATCACGCCTCAATCAGCGTTGTCAGAGCCAGCAGATCATCTGGCGTATTGACGTTGAAGAACGGGTCCGGCCCCTCATCATCGAAAGCGATTGGGGTCATATCGATACGTCGTGCAAAGCTCCAGACGGCCAACTGTCGGTGATCGCCCGATGCCACGCCCGCGCTCAGGTACTCATCTAATAGGGGTAGAGACGATACGGGCCACAACGCAACGAGAGGATGAAGGCGCCCTCGGCTCATGGCGCAACTTGGCGGCGCTTTCAGCCGTCTGACCAGATCGTTCGGGACGAACGCCGTATCTACCGGCACCGTCAATACGGCCGTCTCGCCAAGATCCTGTGCCCATTCAAGTGCCGCAAGCACACCGGAGAGAGGGCCTGCCCCGGTATGTCGATCCTGAAGCTGCGTCAGGTCGCGGCCATAGGCTGTTTCGCAATCGCGTCGTATCGAGAGCGCAACCGGACCGATTTGTGGCCGTAACCGGTCGAGGAGCTGATCGAGCAAAGCCCCCTTCCCGGCTGGAATGAGCGCTTTGTTACGATACCCCAACCGACTGCCTTGTCCCCCTGCCAGAATGACAGCGGGGGTCACGGGCAGCGCCTGCTCAGCGTGGACCGCCAAGGGGAACAGGTTGCATGGGTCCGGGAGGTACTGGGTGTGGGCGATAATGATGCCTGTGCGAGCGTACAGGGGGTGGCGGCGGTGGCGGTGCCTGCACCTGCACGGGCCTAAACGGCGGCGGCGCCTCTCCACGGTTGTAATACGGCCCCTTGTAATTGTTGTTCAGCTGGGACGAATTCAGCTGCTCAATCATATTGTTGCCAGTCCCGTCCGCATAGCGGTGGGGTGCCGGGCCTTGCTGCGCGAACGCAAGCGAGGGAGCAGCAAGAGAGAGCGCCGAAAGGGCTACCCCCAGAGTACGCTTTGACCCGAAACGACGAATCATGGTGTCTTCCCTTTAATGACGAGCCCGTCCGAGACCGGCTTGCCGCGCTGCCAGACCTGAGAAATCAGGTCGATATCAGATATGGTGCGGTCTGGCTCGCCGTCAATGACGAGAAAATCAGCTCGTTTCCCGACAGCCAAGACGCCGCGATCCTGCAGCCCCAGAAGAGCCGCTGCTTTCTGCGTCGCCAGATTGATAGCCTGCAACGGTGTAAGGCCTGACTCCGTCAGCAGGACAAGCTCGCGATGCTCGGCGTAGCCAGGCAGGCGAAGCGGCGTCGCCCCGGAGTCAGTCCCGAACCCGATCTTTGCGCCGGCACGATAAAGGGCGAGAACATTGCGTTCGTTCATTGCCAATGCGGCGCGTGCGGCGCTGACCGAAGGCTTCGCCAGACTGTCCTTGCGCCATTGCTCATCGGCGACACTGTCGCGAAGGGCTGGTGACATGGCATCATGTGCCACAGGCTGCCCCAGTGTTTCCGGATGCTCGGCAAAATAATAAGTCGACTCATCCAGCGACAATGTCGGGATATACCAGGCTCCGGTGGATCTGATCTGGTCGATGAAGCTCTGATCGACCGGCTTGTCCCGCACACCATGCGCCAGAATATCGGCCCCATGCTGCAAGGCCGTTCGGGCGAGGTCCAGATCGTGAATATGGACCGCCACGCGCAGATGACGCCGGTGAGCCTCCTTGATAGCCGCATCCCAGACAGGCGCACCGAGCAGCGGCAAGGGCGGTTTGCCCGGATTGGTCAGGCGCAGATCATCGAGCCAGATCTTGACAAAATCCGTCCCTTCATCGGCCATCCGGTCTACTGCCTGTCGTGCCTGTTGCGGGGTGGACGGGCGGAAAATCTGGTCACGCCCCATGCCGTCGATCATGGCTTCGGGCGGCATCCCGGCAGGCGCACCGATACCCTGATCGACACCGAAAAGGTCAGCCCCCTCATTGGCCCCTTCATGCTGCTCATGACGCAGCTGATCGAACAGGGGAGATTTGTTCAACCCGAGCGCCGTTATGGTCAGGACCCCGTAGCGCACATACTGGTTGAGCGCTGCCAGGATATTGGCGCGCGTATAATTGGCCGAAGCTGCACTCATCCCGTCCACCAGCCCGACATGACTGTGGTCACTGATCAACGCGGGCATGATTGTCTTGCCCTGAAGGTCGATGATCCTGACCCCCGCAGGCGGTGTCGTGGCCAGGCCTATGATCTGGCCATGATCGACCACCATCGCGAGATCTGTGCGTGCCGGTGCGCCTGTGCCATCGACAACACGCGCGTGGATCAGCGCAACCGGCTCGGCTCGTGCCGGTTGGCCGCTAGCAAACGACACACCGAGCGCTGCAATAAGGGAAACCGCTGGGACCGCGAGCCTACTGCGCTTGACCGGTGATAGCGGGGCCTGACCGGAATATCGCATGAAAGCTCCTTTATCGCCCTCATAGACCCGCCACGCCGCGACAATCCGGGTGGCATACAGGCCATTTGAAGCCACCTCCCGAACGCGGCAGAACGGCACAGGATCCATCGTCCGTGCAAACGATATCGCATCTGTGAAGACTTGTTGTCGCTCCAAAAGAAACGGAGCGCCCGCGCATCAGTTAAGCAGCGGTATGATGGTCGCCCGGAAGCTCAAAAATGACGGGCATGACAGTAAAACAGGAGCGTTGCATGTCACTTACGCCGCAGGTCAAAGCGATTCTTGCCAATTACGAGTCAGATAATCCCGGCACCAAGGCCAATCTTGTCCGTCTGATGAACACGGGTGTGCTGGCTGGCACCGGCAAACTTGTCATTCTGCCCGTCGATCAGGGGTTTGAGCACGGACCTGCCCGCTCCTTTGCGGCGAACCCTCCGGCCTATGACCCGCATTATCATTTCTCGCTGGCAATCGAAGCCGGACTGAATGCCTTCGCCGCTCCCCTCGGGATGCTTGAGGCTGGTGCTTCGACCTTTGCCGGTCAGCTGCCGCTTATCCTCAAATGCAACAGCTCGAACTCGCTGTCCACCGAGAAGAACCAGGCCGTCACCGGCACGGTTGCCGACGCCCTGCGGCTGGGCTGCTCGGCCATCGGCTTCACCATCTATCCCGGCAGCGAATACTGCTTCGATCAGATGAACGAGCTGCGTGAACTGGCCCAGGAGGCCAAGGCCGCGGGTCTTGTTGTCATCGTCTGGAGCTACCCACGCGGCCCGATGCTCGACAAGGCCGGAGAGACCGCCATCGATATCTGCGCCTATGCCGCGCATATGGCCGCTGAATGTGGAGCGCACATCATCAAAGTCAAACCGCCGACAGACGCGCTTTCCCTGCCGGCCGCCAAAAAGGTCTATCTCGATCAGAAGATCGACATCTCGACCATGGAGGCCCGTGTACGCCACGTTGTGCAGTCAACCTTCGCCGGGCGCCGCATCGTGATCTTCTCGGGCGGTGAACATGAGAGCACCGAGGCCCTGCTGGATACCATCCGTGGCATCCATGCTGGCGGCGGGTTCGGCTCGATCATCGGCCGCAACACGTTCCAGCGCCCACGTGAGGAGGCTCTGTCGCTCCTCTCGACCATCACGGGCATTTTCAGAAGCTAAGGCGGATTGATCAGATCAAGGCACCGCTCCCCTTCAGGATTGTCTGAAGGGCAGCGGCTCTGGTTTATCCTTTCCATCGCCCCCCTCACAGGACGCGATTGCGTTCAGGCCTGCCCCGCAGCCTTGTAGGCCTCGATGACCTCTTCTGGCACCCCATCCATCCTGATGCGTCCGCCCTCCATCCAGATGATGCGCGTGCACCACTTCTGCAGGATGGGCAGGGAATGCGAGGTGACTACGAGGATGCGGACATATTCGATCAGACGGCTCAGCCTGTCGCGGGCCTTTTCCTGAAAATGACTATCCCCTGCCATGAACCACTCATCCATGAGCAGGATCTCGGGGCGTGGCGAGGTCGCCAGACCAAAGCCCAGACGAATAGCCATACCTGAGGAATAGTGCCTGACAGGAAGATCCAGAAAAGCGCCCAGTTCCGCAAAAGCCTCTACATCTGTTTCGAGAAGCTTCGCTTCCTGCTCGTTCATCCCGAGAATGCGAGCATAGAGGCGAATATTCTCCCGCCCGGTCAGCTCGGTATTCATCCCGGCCTGAGGGCTGAGGAGCGAGTGAACCTCACCCTGCACGTCAAAATGGCCACTTGACGACTCATAGATCCCGGCCAGAGCCCTTAGCAAGGTGGACTTGCCAGCGCCGTTATGGCCAATCAGGCCGACACGTTCACCTGTGCTGATCGAGAGCGTGATTATGTCAAGCGCCACGACGATGGTCGTATCGTCCTGACTGACGATACTGCCGCCC
>NZ_AYXS01000051.1:75584-82407 GCF_000505765.1 Asaia sp. SF2.1
CGCTCCCATGAAACATGGGATAAATCAGGGAGTAATCCCGAAGGGTAATGGAGGCCATCGTCTTTACACCCAGAACGCAAGGCGCTCACGGGTTCTGACAAAGGTCAGAAAGCCCAGTACGCACCATACGAGACTGACACAACAGGAGACCGCGATGACGCTGAGGCTGGGTAAATGGCCCAGTATGGGCCCCCGAACCAGCTCCATCATGTCATAGAACGGGTTGAACACGAGATACCGGCCACGTGGGCCAAGCTGGGCTGGTTGCCAGATGATCGGTGTCACGTAGAAGGCAATCTGCATCAAGGCCCCGATCACGGAGGTGATATCACGGAACCGGGCGCAGAAAGGCCCTAGCAGCAGGCAGGCCGCATAACCGTTCAGCGCCCACAGAACGAGGCCCGGCAAGGCCGCAACGCTGATGATTCCCGGCCAGACACCATAGAGAACAAAGACGCCAATGGGGACAATGATACTGTGACCAAACACGATCAGGTTGCGCACCAGCAGCCTGATGGCATGAAGGGTGTAGGGCAGTTTCATTGCATGGATCGTCCCTTCCGCCTCAACGAAGCAGGTACAGGATTCCGTTAGCAGACTGGCGATCCCGACCTGCCAGAGCGCCATGGAAAGCGAGAGGTAGGGCAGATAATCGCGAAGCACCATATGGAAGAGGCGCGCATAGATCACACCCATCGAGGCGATCATGACAAGCGCAGAGAGCGTGAGCCAGAATGGCCCCAGTACCGAACCGCGATAACGCAGGCGAATATCAGTCCAGCCCAGCGTGGCGCCTAAGCGCCACATATGCAGCCCTGAGACGATATCATTCCATGCGAGGGCATAACGACTCTTGCTCATGTCTCTCCGGGGAGTGCTGACAGTCTCGTGTGGGACAGGCGCCTGAAAACACCCCAGGCACAGGACAATTCGCGTAGCTGATAAGGTTCTTTTCCGCAACCGGGACACAATGTTGCCAGCGAAATCACTCGCCACCCTATCATCTCGTGATTTTAGGCTTTCTTTCTCTTGATCGGCTCCGTAGTTTTGCCTCAATCCTGCCCCATATTACGGATCACGCTCGGTTGCATCAGGTGAAATCCATCATGGCTCCTCCCCGTCATTCGACTTTCCAGACCGGACAGCAAGAAGCCGGCCGGTCCCGTCTTGCGGGGGCACCGCCCAAACGTCTCCTGCTGATCACAGGAATGACAGCCCTGCTCTCCGCCTGCGCCAGCACCCCGCAGCGCCCTCAGGTACCGGTTGCACAGGAAGCCGCCCATTACCGCGAGCACGCCAAATCCTACTACGCTCCGCCCGGTCCGGCAGATGACCCATGGGGACCGTATATCGAGGAGGCATCGCAGCGTTTTGACGTCCCGAGCACCTGGATTCGCTCCGTCATGATGCAGGAATCGGGAGGCAGACTGTACGATCGCAACGGCCAGTTCACGACGTCGGCACCGGGTGCGATGGGGCTGATGCAGCTCATGCCGCCCACCTATGACGATATGCGCATGCAGTACAGCCTCGGCGATGACGCTTATGACCCGCATGACAACATCATGGCGGGCACAGCCTATATCCGGCAGATGTACGACATCTATGGCTCTCCGGGCTTCCTCGCTGCCTATAATGACGGTCCCGGCAGTCTCGACTCTTATCTTCGCCGGGGCCGCGCCCTGCCGCGCGAAACCCGCCGCTATGTTGCTCATGTCGGGCCGCAGATCGCAGGGATCTGGCCGCGCAATCGCTCGGCTGCCGATCTGCTGGTAGCCCAGCACGACCCCTCGGCGGCGACGATGGTGGCCCAGAATGACAGTGAAACGGCAACTGTCCGGGCAGCATGGCGACATCAGGCGCAGGCAGCCACTTACAGTGCCGACCAGCAGGACATGCAGGTGGCAGAAGCCCCTGCGCCCGCGTCGAACCGCGCTTCCGTCAGTTCGGCCTGGGCTGCACGCGGTATCGTGGCGACTCCCGCCCCGGTCCAGATGGCAAGCCTGACAAGTTCGGCATCGGATTCGTCCTCGGACTCGCCGACCGATAATGTGGCGCAGGCCTGGGCGGGACGGGCACCTGTACAGCCTATCCCGGTCGGACGGCGTCTTTCTGCCGAGCCGGTACTGGCTGTCATGACGCCGCGCCCCGCTCGCCAGACAGCCCCATCCCGCGCGGCTACGGCCATCACACCCAGCAACTGGGCTATTCAGGTGGGCGCCTATAATTCTGCCGTGCAGGCTACACGCGCCGTGGCTCAAGCCCAGAATCATGGCGGAACTTCGCTTTCCGGCGCGCGTAGTCAGGTTTCCACGGTGCAGTCGGGCCGGGCGCATCTGTATCGGGCGCGTCTGGTCAATCTCTCCCATGACAATGCCGTGGCCGCCTGCCGGAAAATGGGCCGCGACACACCCTGCGTCGTCGTCTCTCCGGGATCATCATTCTGACCCAGCTCCCTGTGGAGACATCATGAAACGCTGCTTTATCCCCGTTTCCGCCGCTCTCCTGTCACTCTCGTTAGCAGCGGCGGTCCCCTCGGCACACGCTGCGCTTAAGCAAGGGGGTGAAGCACCGGATTTCACGCTTCCCGCCACGCAGAATGGGCAGGAAACCAGCTTTACGCTGCACGACGCCCTCAAGAACGGCCCCGTGGTGCTTTACTTCTACCCGGCGGCCTTCACCAAGGGCTGCACGGCCGAGGCGCATGGTTTTGCGGACGCCATGCCCCAGTTCAAGGCGCTTGGCGCCAGTGTCATCGGCGTGTCGATGGACAACATCCACAAACTGGATGATTTCTCAGTCAGCCAGATCAAGGGACAGTTCCCCGTAGCGTCCGATACCGATGGCAAGGTCACGCGCCTGTATGATGCCAAGATGCCTATGCTCGATATTGCGCAGCGGATTACCTATGTGATCGCGCCTGAAGGGCAGATTATCGACACAATCAGCACGGACTCTCCGGGCAATCATGTCAGCAAGGCGCTGGCAGCGCTGAAGAGTTTCAAAGCTGATACCATGAAGAACCGCCGCAAATAGGGATTGGGCCACGCGCCGTGACGGGTGGCCACTTCATTCATGACTTCATCAGACAAGACCCACCATGTTGGTGCCTCACGTCCCCTGCGTCTTCAGGATGACGTGAAAAGCACCGCTCTCTACGATGGCCCCGGTGACTGCTACCGCTACCGCCTGCACAGGGTATGGGCGTCGGAAAAGCGCAGCATCATGTGGCTAATGATGAATCCGTCTGTTGCCACCGAGTATGGCGATGACCGGACCGTTGCCAAATGCCAGCGCTACGCCCGCGAGTGGGGGTATGGGGCGATGTTTGTCGGCAACAGCTTTGGCTATCGCTGCACGGACCAGAAGCGTCTGCTTGAAGTCGAGGACCCTGTGGGGCCAGGCAATAATGCGGCATTGCTCGATATGGCGCGGCAGGCCGACAAGGTGATACTGGCCTATGGCTCACCCACCCACCCTTCATTACGGGCACGCGGCAACCATGTCGCGCAGACCCTGCACGCCGCCGGGATCCCACTGTTCGTTCTAAGGCTGAGCAAGGGAGGCCGACCCGAGCACCCCCTCTACCTTCCGTCTGCCCTGACACCAGTCCGGCTGGACGAAGCCTTCTTCAAGGCGCTGGATGGTCAGCCCGCCCCTTGACGGGAAGGGTCGGGCGATCCGGCAGGCAGGGTACCGCGGCACCCTGCGCCGGTTGATAGCGAGAGACGATATCGGACCGCCTTACTTCTCGGTGATCTGATAGGTCAGCACGACATGGTTGTCGTGATTGGGCTGGGTGGCGACTGGCTGGATCTGCACGCCCAGATCATGCTTCTGATAGACCTTCTGGATAGCTTGCGTATCAGCGGTTGCGGCTTCTGCCGTCACAGTGGCACCGGGACGCAGCTTCGTCACAGCTTCAAGTTCGGCGGTCGGCACTTTCTTGTTGCCGACAAACTCGACCTTGTCGAGCACGAACGGCGCGGGGGCTGCGGCGGCCTGCGGTGCCTGCTCTTCGATCACGAGATAGAACTGCACCGTGTTTTTGACAAAGCGCTCCTTCTCGCTGAACTTGGCGCCCATGTTCTTGGCCTTGTAGAGATCCGCCACTTTCTGCACGCCTGCATCGAGCTGATCGCGCGTGACGGTATCACCCACATGATAGGGAAGTGCGGCCATGATTTCGTCAGTCGAGACGGCCTTGTTGCCCTCAACCTTGAGAATCTTGAGCGTCAGCGGTGCGTCGGCAGCCGGGGCACTGGCAGCCAATGCCGGTGAAACGAGCCCTGTGACGGGCAGGCAGGGCAGAGCTGCCGTACCGGCCATGAGAGCAAGACCGGCGAGAGCGAGACGGGAGTTCGGCTTCATGTTGTCGTCCTTCTGAACAGGGTCATTCTGAACGGCAGGATCATAGGCATCATGCGAAGCAATTGGCAAAACCCGAGCATGCGGTGCCATTCTGCTTCTCATCGTTCAGGGATATCAGGATGTTGGAAACAGGCCTGAAGCAGGTTGCCGGGTCAGCGCTCGACCTCTTACGCGCCGGAGGCGGCGTATCGAGAGCAAGGGGCGCTTGCAAGAAATGCCTGCTCTCAAAAGCATTAGAACGGCACGTATCGGCCTTGAACCTTTAGCTGGGAAACAGAGAAGCGCCTCTGCCGGGGAGTAGAAACGATACGCCGCGGCAAAGCATCAAATGCTCCTGCCGTCCCCTGCGACCTGCAAAACATGAGTACAGATGCGGGTCGAGGCGGCTCAGAGAGACCGCCCCGACCCAGGAAGACTAGCCTTCCATTTCGGCAGGCATGGCGGGGCGGGCATCAGGATTGGCGTGCAGTCCTGTCGCCAGAACATGCTCACGATCCCAGCGCTTCGCCAGCGGCAAGAGGCATACGAGAACACCTGTCAGGATCAACCCTGCCACGAACAAATCGCGGAAGAGAGGCACATAGAGTGCCGCCGCTGCAGCGCCCGTTGCCGGTGTACCTGTGGCCGCAGCGAAATTGGCAACCAGACTGCCGGCGTACATGGCCACGCCCCATAGCAGATAGAGCGACCCCATCATGAAGCCGCTGCTTTCGGGCAAGGTGTAGCGAGCGATAATCGCCAGCCCTAGCGCCATGGTCAGAAGCTCGGCAATCGAGATCAGACCGTAACCCAGAACCATGACCCAAGCCGAAACCAGAGGCTGGGCATGAGAAGCGGCAATCCACCAGATGAGGAAGCCCAGCGTCACGAGGCCGAAGCCAAGCACCATCTTGTGCGCAAGGGACAGGTCGCGCCCCTGACGGGCCAGACGGTTATACAGCGCTGCCAGAACCGGGCTCGCCAGCATGATCCAGATCGGATTGAGCGCCTGAAACTGGCCCGCGCTGAGATGCACCAGGGTGACGCCACCGATACGAAGATCACCATCGACAGCACGCAGCGCAAAAAGCGTAAGCGATGTCATCATCTGCTGATAGAAAATCAGATAGGCCATGCTCTCCAGACAGAGCAGGAAAGTCAGGCGCAAACCGGGTCGGGCTGCATTGCCCGAGCGCCAGTAGAGACGCCCCCACAGGAAGGCGATGGCCGCCGTGGCACACCAGACGCAGAGCCGTGCGATCCCGGGGCTGGCGATGATGCCTGTCAGCACAAGTACGGTCAGTACAAAGCCGCCAAACACGGTCAGAAACGGTTTCAACTGGAAAGGCCCCTGATCCAGCGCTGAGCCAGCGTGATGGATCCAGCGTCGACGCCAGAAATAATAGGCCAGACCCACGACAAGCCCGCCCGAACAGGTCAGGAAGGCGCTTGCAGGTCCATAGCGATCCTGCAGCAGCGGGGTGATGAGCATTGAGACGGTCGAGCCCACATTGACCGACATGTAATAGATGGTGAACGCGGCATCGAGCGCAGCGTCGTCACCTTCATAAATGCGACGTACCAGATTGGCCGCATTGGGCTTGAACAGGCCATTCCCTGCCGAGATCAGGGCCATGGCGAAAAACAGCAATGAACGATGCTGGTCAGCAAGCGCAAGCGCCGCATAACCAAAGACCAGCGCAAACGCACCCATCAGCATGGTGCGCCTCGGGCCGAGGATGCGATCGCCGGCATAGCCACCAAGAACCGGGGTAATGTAGGTAAGACCAACAAAGGCGGCGATCATGACATTGGCTGCCACGTCGCTCAGCCCCAGACGCTGAACCAGATAGAGCGTCAGTACGGCCTGCATGCCGTAATAGCCAAAACGTTCCCAGAGTTCGATCGCGAAGACGACCGAGAAGGCCTGTCGTCGCGTCGGAAGCTCTGTAAGAGAGGATGCGCTCATGAGGGGGGTCCGGGTCAAGAAATCAGATCAGTGGACCCGAGATATCACACTCCCCCGTGATGGAAAGACTAAAGTCCGGCCCAGATCCCCGAGATCCTCATGCCACCATAGCAGAAAACCACGAGCAATGCGGTGGAAAGAAGGGCGACAATGGCCCCCATCACCTCACGGGTGAAGATCAGCTTCCAGTCGAAAAAACCGGGCCTCGCCACCGTTATCAGGCCTCCTCAGCCTGCTGCGCGCGCTGCTCGGCAAAGAACGCTTCGAGCTTGGGATCGACGTCACCAATCCTGACCTGAAGGGTGACGTACAGGTTTCCTGCCTTGTGCTGGCCGTGCTCGGCGACACCACGGCCACCCAGCCGCAGCACCGTACCGGTATCGGAATGAGGAGGCACCTTCATGGTCACCTGCCCCTTGGGCGTCGGGATCACGATCTTGCCGCCAAGAATGGCTGTTTCCAGATCAACCGGCACATTTGCCCTGAGATCGCGGCCATCGCGGG
>NZ_AYXS01000051.1:82477-82551 GCF_000505765.1 Asaia sp. SF2.1
TATAGATCGTGCTTGGCGTCACCGAGATCGTGATGAGCGCATCACCGGCAGGGGCATTCTCTCCCATACCGGCA
>NZ_AYXS01000051.1:82658-92314 GCF_000505765.1 Asaia sp. SF2.1
CCACCCTTGCCACTCAGGCGCAGGGTCTGACCATCCTCAATTCCGGCAGGAATCTTGACCTCAACCGTTCCCGCCTCGGGCAGGGTCACACGGCTCGTCGTGCCCAGCACGGAATCCTCAAACGAGACTGTCAGCGTATAGGATCGGTCTGCCCCGCGGCGCGTCCGACGACGCCCGCCAAATGGCCCCCCACCAAAATCGGCGCCGGTGCCACCGCCGCTGAACATATCCGAGAAAAAGGCCCCCAGATCTTCCTGATTGAACTGGTTACCACCGCCGTGGAAACCTTGGCCGCCACCAAAGCCACCGCCACCGAAGGGCCCTCTCTCATTCCCCTCGGCATCGATTTCACCGCGATCAAAGCGCGCGCGCTTCTCCTTGTCGCCCAGAATGGCATAGGCGGCACCAACGGCCTTGAAGGCCTCCTCAGCCTTCTTGTTGTTCGGATTATGGTCCGGATGATGTTCCTTGGCGAGCTTGCGATAGGCGCTGCGGATCTCCTTATCCGTGGCGCTGCGCGTCAGGCCAAGCGCTGCATAAGGATCTTTCACGCCTGTTTCTCCTTGCTTTCCGTGAATACTACAGAATTCATAAGTTGTATATTGTGCCCATCATCGGCAATTCAAGTGAGCTAGCGCGAGAAGGCCTTTGCAAGGATACTTTGCTTTGCCGCATCGATGGGCAAGGCCGTATCGCGCATTGCCACACCCTGCCACCCTGCGCCCATCGCCGTATAGAGCGCCACGGAATCGTGCAGCCTGGCCGTACGGGCCACTGCCTCACGGTCCTGAGCCCCCAGCAAGGTGCGCTGCGTCGTCAGGACATTCAGGTAATCGGTCAGACCCGCGGCATAGAGCCGCCTCGCCCTGTCCGCTGCCAGACCGCTATCGGTTGCCGCCTGATGCAGCTGGGCGACATAATGGTCGTTATGCAGCCATGACGTCATGGCGTCCTCGACCTCGCGGAAAGCATTGAGCACGGTCTTGCGATAGGTCAGACGGCTGGCCTCAGCCCTTGCGCGAGCCTCGACTACCTGCGAGGTGAAACGCCCCCCGTGCATGACCGGCAGGGTTGCCAGCATCATGAAAGACCAGCTCATCGCATTGACCTGAAACGCCTGATACATGGCGGAGGCATTCGGATTGAATGTCAGGGGAATCGAGAATTTGGGGTAAAGCTGGGCCACGGCTACGCCGATGCGAGCCGTCGCTTCGGCATAGCCGCGCTCGGCGGCACGAATATCGGGGCGATTGGCCACAACGATCGAGGGCAATGTGGCTGGAAAGCGCGGCATGACCGGCAGGGAGGCTGTCCCATTGGGCAATGCCTCCAGTTCTGCCTTGAGATCGCCCGGCATATCGCCCAGCAAGACGCTTACCCCGTGGCTCAGCGTGTCGATCTGGGCCTTGAGCGGTTCGAGCGAGGCCAGCTCGCTATCAAGTTCGCTCTGCGCCTGTGCGGTCTGAAGCGTGTTGCCTATGCCCTCCAGATAGAGACGCTTGGTCAGATCGACCTCGCTCTGGGCATTCTTGACGTTGGCCTGCGCGATCGAGAAACGCAGCTGCGCCCCCCGGAGCGAGATATAGGCGCGCACCAGCTCCGAAAGCAGCGTCATCAGCGTGGCACGACGGTCCTCAATACTCACATCGATGGCGCGTTCGCTGGCCTCCACCTCGCGCCTGATACGCCCGAACGCGTCGATTTCCCAACTGGCCTGGGCACCATAGGTCAGGACCGATGCCTCTGGCCGGTTCTGCGGATTGCCGGGCCTGATGGGCCAGTTGTCGATATTGATGGAATATCGGCTTGAGCCACCGCCGGCGTTGATATCAAGCTGCGGGTACCAGGCCGAGGCCGCCTCTTCACGCATGGCGCGACCGGCGATGATACGCTGGTCGGCAATGAGGAGGTCGTAATTGCCCTTGATGGCCTGCGCCACGAGACGGTTGAGCAGTGGATCGTTATATTGCCCCCACCACTCCTTCATCTCGGCCTCAGTGCGGGCGATTTCCTCTGCGGTGGCCGCGTGATCGGTCTCGACGAAGCCATCTGGCAGTTTCATGCGGTCGGGCTTGTAAGCAGGCCCGACCGTGCATCCGGCAAGAAGCGAGGCAGCAAAAGTGAAGGCGCAAAGCCTGCGGGGAAGAGACACCATGATCAGAGATGGTTCTGCAGCCAGGTGGTCAGACGGCCCCGTTGCCCTTGTGGCGGAGTGCCTACCGTGACCGTGCAGGTCATTCCGGCCGCCAGAATGACCTCGGGCGGCACGCGATCAAGATGGATACGCACGGGAATACGCTGCGCCAGACGGACCCAGGTGAAAATGGGATTCACATCCTGCAGTCCCAGCTTGTCCGGCGACCCGTTCTGGTCGTTGATACCACGAGCGATGGAAACGACATGGGCCGGGATGATTTCGCGATAGCCCATGAGCTTCACGCGGGCAACGTCACCCACATGCACGCCCCACATCTTCGTTTCCTCGAAATAGGCGTTGATCCAGAAACTGTCAGCATCGATGACCGCCATGCGCGACTGCCCCTCATGCGCATAGTCACCCACGCGTAGATTGAGGTTGGTCACGTAGCCTTCAACCGGCGAGTAGACGATGGAGCGCTGAAGGTTCAGCCTCGCCACATCGAGCGTGGCACGCGCCGCATTGACCGCATCCTCCTGCGTCTCGACGTTGGAGTTGTAGATTTCCTGCTCTTCAGCCGAGACGATACCGCTCAATCCCATGCGGCGCTTGGCATCGTTGCGGCGCAGCTTGAGATCTTCCTCGGCGCTTGCCAGATGGGCCTCCGCCTCCTTGATCGCGAGGCGGAACCGCACCGGGTCGATCACGAAAAGCGGGTCCCCACGATGAACGAAATCATTGTCGTGTACCGGCACACTCACCACGGTTCCCGACACTTCAGGCGCTGCATCGACCACATACACGCGAACGCGCCCATCGCGCGTCCAGGGTGCGATCATGTAGGTCTCCCACAGCGTGTAGCCCAGAAGGATCGTCACCCCGAGCACTGCGAATGTCAGAAAGACCCGGATCAGTGTACGAGCGAGCAGCACGGAGGCATTTCCTTGTCAAAGGCCAGGTTAGTCGGGGCGGGGAAGCAGGCAGCATGCATGGGAGAACGCCAGACACTACAGGCGACATGATCTATTATGCGCCTCTGTGACGCGGGCGGGGTGCCGCGCTGCCTCTCGACCTCACACATAGAGCACCATGAGGCAAAGCACGCAGACATAGAGCGCCACTTCAAACAGGGCGATATGCCAGAACCACTCGATGGCGCCTGTGCGCCAGAGGAGGAACCGGATGAAAAGCGTAACGGGGATAGCGGCAAGGGAATAAACGGCGATGGGAGATATGAACACGCCGAAAAGATCGAATTCCGCGAGCATCAGCCTCCCTCCTCCTTCCAGTATCAACCTTGCGGGATCAGAAGGGAGAGAGCCAAGCCCGAAAGCATAAGGTGCGGAATTTCCCGCAATGCTATCGGGGCGCAGACACCGGACGACCTGACCGAACCCGGATGAGCCCCGGACCTGACGCCTGAGGCAACTAACCGAAGGTCATAGGGGAAAGCCAGGTTCGCCGCCAGAAGGCAAACCTGAATTTTGCATTAGATTTGAGGCAACAAACCTCACAACGTGGTTAACGGCTTCAACGACGCGCAAAGATGTTGCGAAGCGCCTCAAAGATCTGCTTGCCCGTAAAGCGTCCCACAGGTCCGACAAGCAGCCCGAGAATGGTGGACAATGCAAGCGTCTGCTTGAATTCGATCATCTTGCGGTCGCGCCGCAATCTGGCCTCGAACTCAACCGGATCGGCTACATTGCGCGTGCCAAGCAGGGCAAAGATGATGACAAAGAGCAGATCGAGCCCCAGCACCGAACACGCTGAGGCGAAAGCCGAGAAGTGGAGCACGCTGAAAGCAAAGGCCCACAGGACAGCGTGGAATGACACAAGCGCGAACAGCCCGAAGATGGCAGCGATGATGAAGTAGGCCACGCGGCGGCCGATACGCATCGCGACGCGCTGCAGAACTTCGCCCTGAGCCTGAAGGGCTTCCTGCCCGACATCAATGACCTTCATGGAGATTCGCAAGCCTTTACGGTGTGATCGTGCCAGTGCTGGACGTGCCAGAGGCGAACCCGCCAGAGATCAACCCGGGCAGGGTAGCCGCCGAACATCCAACCCTGAAACGGATTGGAACAGGAGGCCGCCTTGCCCGAGAGAGAAGACAGCCTATTTGGAGACACGTCCTGCAATAAAGCCAATGACGGCAGAAATCAAAACTGCAGCGATGGGGCGGGCGCGTACACGAGCCTCGGCATTGTGAAGCTGCACGTCAGTGATCTCTCGTGCATTGGCCACGGCCTGATCGGCCCGTCCGGCAACATCCAGCAGTGCGGGGTTGATACGATCCTTGAGCAGCTGCTCCAGCTGGTCCTTCAGGCTGTCGATCTGTTCCTGAGCCGATTTGCTGGCATTGTCGACAGACTTCTTGACGTCAGTTTTGCTCATGTCACAACTCCTCATACGGTCTGAACCGCATCTTATGGTTTCGGATATAACGTTCTGAGTTCAGGCGAGGTTTCATGTCAGGTTCATCGGGGGACAATCGGTCGCCCCTGTCGGTTCATTCGCTCGCGCTCACCCCGGGGGCCGACGGCTTTTCGCTCAACCTCGTGAAGGGCGAGGCTTTGAGCCTGCTTGCTGAAACCCCCGGAACACTGAGCCTCTTCTGCGATATCCTGGGCGGGTTTGTCGCACCTGCTGCCGGACGCGTGGCGTTTGCAGGTCTGGACGCCAGCGATACCCTTCCGGGGCAGCGCCCTATCGTGCTCGTTTCCCGTCGCGAGCCTGCTTTTGGTCATCTTGGGGTCGCTGCCAATATCGCTTTCCCACTTCGTGTACGCGGCATGGCTGCCCATGAGATCCGTGCAAGCGTGAGCCATTTTCTCGCCCTGCTCGGTCTCGATGGCTTTGCCTCGGCACGGGCCGACACGCTGCTACCGGAATATGATGTCAGGCTCAGACTGGCGCGCGCGCTCGCCTGCAACCCGTCTGTGCTGGTGCTGGACGATGTCCTGTCCGGCCTTGATCTACGTGCTATTGGCCGGACACGGCAATTGATCGCGAAGCTTCACAAGGCTCTCGGACTGACCTTGATCTACGCCGCCAATGATCGTGAGGACGCTGTATGGCTCGGGGGACGCATTGCTCTGTTCGATCGCGAAACCCTTGTTCAATGTGCCAGTGCCAGCACCCTGCTTGACCGCCCGGCAACCCCATGGGTCGCCTCCCTCTTTGCAGAAGCCAATCTGCTGACGGGTCGCGTTCTGTCGATTGAGGACGATATCGCCACGATCCATCTTGCCTGTGGCGGCGTGGTGGAAGCTCTGGCCGATGCCGATCTGGAAGATGACAGCCTTTGCGTGCTGTGCATCCGCCCCGATCGTATGACGCCTCTTTTCGCCGCATCCGGCGGGGATGAAGAAGGCCCCGCCCCTCTTATTGCAACGCTCCAATCGGTGCTGCATACCGGCGAACAGATGCGCCTGCGGCTACGCCTCTCTGACGGGGTGGAAATCGAAATGCGGCGTCCGCTCATCCAGTCGACGCGGCAGATGACCCCCGGCGCAACACTGCAACTCGCATGGCAGGCCAGTCAGGCTGTGGCCTTTCCCATGAAAGACGATCTATAAGAGGCGTTCCGATCAATTTCCCTCAACAGGAAGGCCGTTTCCTGCACGCGTCACTCTCCCCTTCCAGACCTGACCGCCGGTCCCATGCTGCCTTGAACAAGGCCGCGTGGACGCTGCTCGTGACGCTGTGCCTGCCCGTACTGTCGACCACTTTTCCCCTTCAGGCTGCCGCAGCAGGGCACCATGTCCATCATGCTGTCCATCATGCCAAGACCAGAAAGCCGTCTCACGCAGCCGCGTCACAACTCGGTCTGGCCGTGCTGTCAGGCAGCCTTGATGCCCATTCCCTGCTGATGCCCGACCAGCCCTATCCGCTCAAGGAATGGGATGGCAGCCTCACGACGCTGCGTGACGCTGCTCTGGCACAGAAGCCCGTATGGCTTACAGCCATGATTGACAACACGACCCTGTATGCCGCCTGTCGTGACGGTATTGTGCAGACGCTTCCGGCGCTCCCCATCAGCGATCGGTCACGCAGCACACCGGGCTCACCCTGCGGCATTGCCGCCGGGGAGGAGAGTATCGTCCTGGCGTGGGACCGAGGCAGACTTGGTGACGACGCGCCAAACTGGGGCGATTTCTGGGATATTGCCCGCCATCCGGGCAAACGTGCCCTGCGTCTCGACCCCAGAGGCACGCTTGAGATAGCTCTGATGGCTGATGGTGTTGCGCCCGGCGACGTCTATACCGTTCTGGCCTCTCCCGCAGGGGTAGATCGCGCATTTCGCAAGCTCGATCAATTGCGCCCCTATCTTGTCTGGTGGCGTACACCCGCAGAGGCGACGCGCATCATGAGCAGCGGCGCTGCCCTGATGCTTTCAACCCCCCATGACCGCTTGGCCGATCTGGGAGAGAAAGCCACCTTCGCCGCGCAATGGCGTCAGTCCCTTCGCCAGAAAGTGTCGTGGGCCATACCGCGCAACGTACCTCCCGAGCAGGCAGAGGCTGTGATCAGGATGCTGCGCGACCAGACCCCGCTGCATGACGACACGCAGGATGCCCCGCAGGATGGACGCGACATTCGCGCCTTGTCCGTGAGCGACAGTTTCTGGGCCATCAATTATTATGCGCTTCAGAAACGCTTTCAGACTTGGCTGACCGCAGCGCCATGAGTCTCGCCGCTCTCGCCCTTGTTGCCGGATGGGCCACCTGTCTGATTCTGCTGGCTGTCCTGTCCAGAGGCGCGTCCCGTCTCACCGGATTTTTCCATCTGAACACAATTTTTACCCATAGCGCCTGCGCCGCCGCCATAGCGGCACTCTGGCTTGGAAGCGAAGCTTCACACTGGCCCCACTATTCGGGATGGTTTCTGAGCGGCTTTCTGACTGCGCCATTTTGCATCCTGCCTATATACCAGCGCCTAGCAGGAAAGGTAGCAGGACTGACGCGGGCTGCCTCCGGCCTTGGCGCTGGCCCGCGCGCGCGCTTGCGTCTGCTCTGGTTTCCCCTGCTGAGAGGCCCTATCCTGCTCTCTGGCCTGATTTCCCTTGCCACCCTGACTTCTTGCCTCAATCTCGGCAGGTTCACTCATGTCTGATCCCGAACATCCTTTCTGGCAGGTGATCCCCTTGTCTGAAATGACAAAGGCGCAGTGGGAATCGTTGTGTGATGGCTGCGGCAAATGCTGCCTGCACAAGCTGCGCGACGAAGAGACCGAAGCGATCCATTTTACAAATGTCGCGTGTCGTCTGCTCGATCTTGAAACCTGCCAGTGCTCGCAATATCCCACGCGGTTTCGCAAGGTGCCTGACTGTGTCTCGCTCACACCGGAAATTTTGGCCGATATTGACTGGCTGCCTCCAAGCTGCGCCTATGTGCTGATCCGTGATGGACAGGACCTCCCCGCTTGGCACCATCTGCGTACGGGCTCGGCTGACTCTGTGCACGAAGCGGGAATCTCGGGAAAGGGCCGCATGATCAGCGAGCGCGAAGCCGGGATGCTGGAAGACCACATTGTTGAGTGGGCGGCGGAAATTCCCCCTGGCGTGGCGAAAAAACGCCGCAAGCGGCCTTCAACCAAACGACGCTGGTGACAGAACCTGCTTACCCGGTGACGTGGCGACACTCTGCGCGTGCTCGGCGCATTTCGCTTCGCATCGACGGCGCCAATCGTCAGGTCGTGGTGACCTGCCCCCGCCATTTACCCCTGCACCACGCGCGACGCTTTCTGCTCACTCACGATAGCTGGGTGCGCGAACGACTCAATGCCCTGCCGGCTATGACTGCCCTTGTTCCGGGAAGCACCATCTTACTCAATGATTGCCCGGTCACCCTGGTTCATGCGCCAGAGCAAAGACAGAGCGCCGGTATCGAGAAGGGTATTCTACGGATCAATGGTCCCATTGAGCGCTTCGATCAACGGGCTCTGGTTTTCCTCAGGCATCGGGCCGGGTTGATACTCCCTGCCGAGCTCGCTCATGAAGCGGAGCGAATGTCGTGCCAGATCTCGCGTTTCGCTTGCAGCAATGCCCGCACCCGGTGGGGGAGTTGCACACGAAACGGACGGGTTATGCTGAACTGGCGCCTGATCATGATGCCCGAACCTGTTCGCCGCTATGTGATGGTGCACGAACTCGCCCATCTGACGCATTTCGACCATAGCCTGGCTTTCTGGACTTTGGTGGAGCGGTTTCATGAACACCGCAAGCCGGCACAAGCCTGGCTCAGGCAGCATGGTACAGCGCTGATGGCGCTGGGATAATGGCCAAGCAGCCCGCAAGGGATTTTCACCCCCTCCCCCACGTGCTAGAGCCTGAGCCGTGCTGTGCGAACTTGGCGGAATGGTAGACGCACGAGACTTAAAATCTCGAGTCCGTAAGGGCGTATGGGTTCGAGTCCCATAGTTCGCACCACTATCTCATTGAATTTTATAGGTTTTTTGGCTCTCAACGCGTCAAACTGGGGTTTCCCCGGAATTCTTCCCAGAATGGGAAATTTTGATGCTGCGTCTGATAGGGTCCCGCTACCATTTTCGCAGGGCCGTGCCGAAGGATATCCAGCCTCTTCTGGGGCGGTCCGAGATCTCCCTTTCGCTCGATACTTCGGCTAAACTCGAAGCTCGCAGACGGGCGGCACAGCTATATGGCCGGACCGGACAGTTCTTCGACAAGGTGCGCGCCATGAGTGACTCGAAAGCCCGACCGCCCACACCAGACGAGATCATCACTTTTTATGAGAGCTTCGTTCGCGATACCGAGTCTGCCCATGCCATCGAAATGCGCCTGCTCGAACTCAAGCATGAGAGGGAAATGACAGAGGTTCAGGTACGCTTCCTCGAGTTCAACAACCTCGTGACGCATTTTCTCTCTATCATCGGCCCCTATCTTGCCAAGGATACCGAGCGGCTCGAAACGATGCGGAAAATCGTGAAGAAGGATCTGCCTGAAGCGCGTGCGGAGGCCGCTAATCTGGCCGCTCAGGTCAATCTCCTGAGAAGCATCGTTGTCGACATTGGAACCGCCACGACGAGCGAACCTATCGCCCCAGTGCCGCTGACTGCTGAACCAAACCCAAGCGGACAAACCATACCAAAGAAAAAGCTTGCAAGCTCCGGCTCCCGCGCAAAGCTTCTGACGGTCAGCATGGCTGCGGAGCGTTTTATTTACCCGGATACCAATCGCTCAGAGGATACGAAACGTGGCACGCGCAAAGCGCTTAACATGTTCATCGATGCCTTTGGCGACATGGACGTTGAACGGATTACTGGCGAGACGGCTGGCGAGTTCCGTGATCTCCTCTTCCGCCTTCCCTCCACCCATGGCAAGGAGCGCAACGGCCGCTCGATCCGTGACGAGGTCGCGCGCGCTGAAATGGTCTCACGTAAATCGGACGCTCGTTTCCGGCCGCGCCGGCTCGCAAGCGGCATCAGGGGCGCTATGCGTTCCCATTCTTCATCTGTCAGATCAGACGGATAGCATTTCGTCCTGCGGGTGATATCGGCC
>NZ_AYXS01000051.1:92399-92883 GCF_000505765.1 Asaia sp. SF2.1
CCCTTCACGTTCAATTTCCAAAATAGCTTTAAAGAGCATACCGTTTGAGGAATTCGTTCAATGAGGCGACTTGCTGGTCAAGGTCGAGGCAATTTCTATTAACATCATCGGTCATACACATATTATTGCCAGCAACGTCCTCAATAGATTTTATGTTTTTGTTGATTTCGCCAATACTACGGGCTTGGTTTTTGGTTGTATCTTCAATACTACGAATGAAATTGTTCACGCTCGCAACCTGACATGTTATGCTTTCCATGCCACTTGCAACTTTCTCAGTAAGTGCGACGCCTGTCTTCATGGTCTCCCGGGACTGGGTCACGAGCTCAGCGATAACCTGTGCGGCTTCCGCCGAGCGATGCGCGAGTGATCGGATTTCATCCGCAACAACGCCGAAACCCTTCCCTTCCTCTCCAGCATGGGCAGCTTCCACCGCAGCGTTGAACGAGAGTAATCGCGTTTGCAGGCTAATATCTTCTATCAG
>NZ_AYXS01000051.1:92918-93082 GCF_000505765.1 Asaia sp. SF2.1
TCGGAGGCTCTCGACCATATTGAAGTAGCGTTGGGCAATACCGGATATGGCCGAAACTGTCTCACCAACAATATCCTTGAACGAGCCCGCTTGTTCATTGATATCCGAAACGAGCCGCCTGGCTGAAGCAACGTCTTCTGCATTTACCTGCACTGCATCATTCA
>NZ_AYXS01000051.1:93152-94109 GCF_000505765.1 Asaia sp. SF2.1
TCTCTCTCACACTTGCGGCGGCAATCGTGAGATCCTGGGTTTGTCTCTGGGTATGCCCAGATAATGTGAGGCTTCCCTCCCGAATAGACGACGATGCCCTGCAGACCGCTTCAACACTCGTGGAGATAGCCGCGATGACCTGACGAAGGTCTTCAGCCGTTTCTGCTGAACGTATGGCAGACGCTTCATTCTGCAGATTCGCAGCTCGAACCAGAGAGAGGGTCGAACCAACTCCAAGGTACCGCCCTTCTCGCACTATGAGGAAACCGCGATAGAGATCGTGTGCGTCGGCACCAAGGAGTGAACGAGTGAAATCTGCTATGGCCACATCGTATTCGACAACTTTGGTCGGCCCTCTGAGGAGTAAGCCCACCTTCCGTCGGGTGTAGAGTGAACGTCCGAAACGTCCTGACATAACCGCGAAGAAAAACTGTCTATCGATAATCCCGACCGGTCGCCCGTCTTCATGTAAAACAGCGATCATTGAAAGATTGTCGTCATCTGTGAAAAGCTGGTTTACCGTAGCTCCGATATCATCACCCCCCAATACCGGAACAGTTTCCACAATATCTGCCATGATACGCGGCGGAGTACTGGTTATCTCGGTAAATTCCGAGGATATCAATGAACCAGAAAACATATCCGACATGAATACAGACCGTTTATATGACAAATATATGACGTTATATCATGGCACTAGCATTGATTCTCAAAACTTCGCCATGTGAACATATTACACAATATACTCACCTCGCGAGGCAATACTCGTAAATTTCTTCATTTTTTCATATTTGAGAGAGTCGGTAGCCACGATGGAAATGGCTACCGTGCGGTCGGTTCGTTCTAGCTCATGCTCTTAAGAACGTACCTCATTGTTCCAACCGGAAGAATGCGACCCGATCACGAAGTACGCTCGCGGCTTTGTCCAAGGACGAAATAGCTGCAGTATTTTCTTCT
>NZ_AYXS01000051.1:94190-94893 GCF_000505765.1 Asaia sp. SF2.1
TCGCCGAGAATTGACCAGTCGAGGAATGAGCGATTTCCGCGACGAGCTTGTCGATCTCCCCAACCTGACTCAGGATAATACCTAGAGCGCCACCGGCTTCGCGCACCAGCCTTACGCCATCGGAGACAAAATCGCTCGAACTTGAGACCATCTCCTTCACGCGACGAGCGCCTTCAGTCGACCGCTGAGCCAGAGTGCGCACTTCTGTCGCGACGACAGCAAAACCACGTCCTGCATCCCCGGCTCGGGCGGCCTCTATCCCTGCATTCAGTGCAAGGAGATTTGTCTGAAAAGCAATTTCGTCGATAAGTCCGATCACCTGACTGATCTGGGCGAAGCTACTCTCGATCTGGCTCATCGCGTTCACGGCGTTATGAACCATCGCGCCAGACTTTTCAGCACCCAGTCGCGTGTCATCGGTCACTGAAGCGGCTTTCTTCGCACTGTCTGCGGAGTCACGCAGCATACTCACTACGCGCTCGATCGCGGCTGAGGACTGCTCTATACTTGCCGCCTGCTGCTCGGTGCGCCGTGACATATCGTTCGAAGCGACAGAGATTTCGCCTGTGCCAGAGCCAATGGCCATAACGCTTTGCTGGATCACCGAGAATGTCTGATTCAAACGCTCAAACGCATCATTGAAATCCGTTTTCATGACCTGAAGGCGCTGCGGTAGCGCAACATCAATACGATAAACGAGATC
>NZ_AYXS01000051.1:94984-103071 GCF_000505765.1 Asaia sp. SF2.1
TCCCTCGCAACACGCTCCGCGTTTTCGGCCCTCTCCTTGGCAACAGCTTCCCGCTCGGCAGCCTGCTCGGCAGCCAGAACCTTTGCTCGTTGCAACCCCCCCCTGGATCGTGCTGAGCGCCTTGGCCATATCTCCAACTTCATCTCCCCGCTCAAGACAGGGAATGCTCTCGTCCAGCCGTCCTTCAACGATACCGAGCATACGATCCCTCACCCTCAGAAGCGGTGATACGATCGTTTTCTGGCTCATAAGCAGGGTCGCGAAAAGAATAAGAATCTGGATGAGCACCAGGCCAATGACGCAATTACGGACAGAAACATTCACATCATGAGCGAGCTGGTTTGATGCACTCTCAACATGCGTAATACGGCGGCCTGTGATCGCCCCGATATCGATCGCCAGGTGAACCCCATCCTGATCAGATGCCTGGGCGATCTGGCGCATTTTGGCAATGTCGCCTTTATCAAGCGCAATCAGCAGACTGTTTAACTGCTGCTCGAAAGTGCCATAACGTCCCAATAGTGGATCCAGCGTGGAGACGAGACGCGGATCCACCCTCGCGGCCTCAGCAAAGATATCACGGGTTCCTCGCATATCTTTCTGGAACCGCGTTACAACCTCGCCGACGAATGGGCTGTTCGCCTGATCGATCAGGAGATGAGAGGCGTAAAGGAGTGCATTGAGCTTGTCGCTGATGCGCGCAAGCATGATTGTGCCCCGGTCATCTGAATTGATGAATGAGCGATAGCGCTCGCCGGATTTTAACTGATTATTGACTAAAAAACCTGAACCGATAAATGTAACCAACGTCAATGTTATTGCAACAAGTGCAATTTTGGCCTTGAACCGAAAGACACTGAACATGAGAGGGACGAGCCTTTTTTCCGCGTACCCTTTCATTGGTCCATCGGAATTATTAATAAATCCTCTCGTTGCCCCTTCATATAACCTGTGGGCGGCTTCGTTTCAGATTTTGCCTTGCAGATAGGGACTGACAAGAATCCTGGCTGACCAGACCTGATGCGAGTAGGTCGCTGTAATCACCAGCCAGGCCCCGCGTCACGCCCCTCCCGAGTGTCCGTGGCGCGGAGGCGGCTTATCAAGCGGAGGAAAAAGAAGCCAGCGGCACACGAAAAACATATCAGGGCTGCCGTCTCGCAGATCGATGCGAGTCGTTCCAAGGAGCCATCGAACAGCCCCAGATACACCAGACGATCGCCGATGAAGGAGAAAACCTTCACCAATATGGTTTCTACAACGCCTAAACCTATGAGAAGTATGATCAGCTTTAGAATCATGTAACGGCCCCTGTCCTCGGTTTTTGACGAGAACGTCGAGTTCTAGGAGCCAATCGTTAACAGAAGATAGGATTTAATACGCTCAATCCGCCTTGACGGCGCTCGCCTTGCATTCTCGATCACGAGAATTTTCGGGGTCTATGGAGGGCTTTCATCAATGCGTTCACCCTTGGTGCGGCCATGTATTTCCCGCCTCTATGCAGAGGGCTGGAAAAACTCCAACACGAGAATATCGACCGTGATGAGTGAGGGGGTAAGCATATAAATAATGGCCCCTCTCTTACCCGTTCCTTCCGGTCATCGTTACTTTTTATGACGCAGTTCCAATGAGCGCTATGGCGAAAAGCCGGAGGAAACGTGGGCGGGACGCTGCGCTACGCGAAAGACACCACATTTCCCAAGATCAAGGAGCTGATAAACCAAGGCCTGCCAACAAGCATGTTGCCTGGTCAGAATGGCAGGACACCATTCATAATCTGCTGTCCCCAGCGCGCATTCTGGACAGTGGTCAGCTGACCACGACCTCCATACGAAATCCGTGCCTCTGCAATACGGTCATGTGTGACGATGTTGTCTTCCGTTATATCCTGGGGTCGAACAACGCCGCTAACCATGAGTTGACGCAGTTCACCATTGATGCGGACTTCCTGCCGGGCAACGACAACGAAGTTACCATTGGGCAGTACCTGAGTCACCGTCCCCGCCAGGGCAAGGGTGACAGTCTCATTACGGCGAATGACACCTGCGCCCGTATTTGCAGTCGCACTACTTGTGTCCAGCGTACTGCTACTTGATAGCACCTTACCCTGGGCTCCGAAGAAACTCGGGATCCCGAATGTCTGCGAGCCGCTTCCTGCGACGGTGGTATTGTCGTTGAGTGCCGCATTGTCCGAGATGTTGACGTTGATCGTTATCAGATCGCCAACCTGAGAGGCACGCTGGTCTTTGAAAAAAGCCCGGCTTCCTGAGCGCCACAGGCTCCCGACCTCCGTTGGCGGAGGTTGGAGAGGTGGCATCGGCATTGTCACCGGACGATAGTCCGGCGACTGTGTCGGATCAGAAGTGTGGGTCATTCTCGGTGGGTGACCGAGTTCCGTCAGATCAGAAAGAGACGTGCAGCTGCCCAGTAGCAGCAGCACGGTCAATGAGCCACGGGAGAAAAAACGCGTCATCGTTTTCAGAGCCACCTATCGCCAGGAAACGTCAAGGCGCAGGATTGCGCATAGACGCCGAAAGCCGGCGCATTGTGATCGGATCGGACGGGACTGGATGACTCGTCAACGCCACTTCCACATTTGACCCATCAGTGACTTTCCCGTTGACAATCATCCCGCTCGACTCATTCAATGCGCGGACCTGCTGTTTGGCACCGGCATCCTCAAGAACCCTTCCAGCAATCGACAATCTGAGCCCTGGAGCTACGTAGGTGATCATGACGGGATCTCCCTTATGCATGATCACAGTGCGCTGCAGGTCCTGCGCAATGACCGCGGAGCCCGCCACGACACCACGGCTGATGGTCTGCCCCTCTACCTCAGCCGGATCGGTGACAGCACGCGACGGCAGATGACCGGAATATGCCTCGTCCACCCTAACATCTGCGGCACTGACAACGCTTCCTGCCCCCATCGAGTGGGTGTACACAATCACGCGCTGGGTGGCATGGACAACACCCGTCAGCATGAACGAGTCGGTTGCCAGATCTCCTGTAGGGTGGGCACGATAAACAGTGGATGAAAACCACCCGCTCCGCTGATCCCATTTCACATCAGACAGAACAACCGGCTCGGCCTCATCCGCAGAGACTGTCACAGGATGAAAGTCGTGAAACGTTATTGAAACGGGGCCTTCGCCCAGGTCGGGCAGGTTTTTCCTGACGAGGGAAACGAAATAATTCTCGTCGAGAATTCTTCCCGCTCTGGTAATCGTCATGAACGAAGAGGAGGATTGGTCTTCCCACTCGACACCGTATTGATCAGCGATCGCAATAAGTTGTTGCCCGCTTACATGAATACTCGATCCAGGTGCCGGCCCAGGACCCAGAACCCGATCCTGCCCGGGCTCAAGACCAGAAAAAATATCAGAAAGACGAACCATCCCGGACGAAACGATGGACGTATTGCGCAGGGTCGCTGCATATCCTGGTACGGAATGGCCTATCAAAGATAGCCCTATGAGAGCGATCGTGAGCCCGCGCATATTGGTATCACCGCAGATTGGTCAGGGTTTGCAGCATTTCATTCGAGGCAGTGATAACTTTACTGTTCATCTCGTAGGCTCGCTGCGCCGTAATGAGCGCAGTGATTTCGGTCACGACATTAACTGATGATTCCTCGACAAAACCCTGACGGACCGAACCATATCCCTCGCTCTGCGGTGTACTGAGGTTGGCTGTACCAGATGAGGTTGTTTCGGTGAACAGGTTCTGCCCCATCGCCGTAAGACCATTCTCATTCTGGAATGTCGCGAGCTGCAACTGACCAGCCACCTGAGCTGTAGTCTGACCAGACAGCGTGTACTGTACCTGTCCAGACTGATCGATCGTGATATTCTCCGCATTGTTGGGAACGGAGATATTGGGAGACAGGGGATAGCCGTCTGCAGTGACAATCGTACCGTCTTCCGAGAGCGAGAATGTTCCGTCACGAGTATAGGCATATTCTCCCGACGGAAGGGTTACACGGAAATATCCACGCCCCTCAATGGCAAGATCCAGCGAATTTCCGGTTTGTTCCAGCGTACCTTGCTCGTTGATGCGGTATATGCCGGCCGTGCGAACACCAAGACCAACCTGCGCACCCGCAGGAACAAGGTCCCCGGTATCAGAACTCATCGTCCCAGCACGACGCAGATCCTGATAGATCAGGTCCTGAAACTCAGCACGACGACGCTTGTATCCGGTGGTTGTCATGTTGGCGATATTATTGGAAATCGTCTCGACATTTGTGGTCTGGGCCTGCATGCCCGTATTCGCAATATCAAGCGATCTCATCATTTCAGGACACCCCTATCAAGAGCACTTCGGAGAGCCTCTTGCATCGACATTATATTTTCTTATCGCAACGAAATATCATTTCAGTTGCGCACAGGACTTCAATATCAGGCAATCTTCGAATTATCTGGCATGTAACATAGAGGCAGCTCGATGCCCCCATGCCGATATATGATGGTTACAGCCTACAATGCTTTGTTGCACAATACGAGACCGGGAATATGAAACTTTTCAAAATTTTCGAATGCATGCGTCAGCGCGTCTTTTGGGACACGCCTATCTCATCGGGCTGAGACAGGCGTATGAGCATACCTCGTCTCAAGAAGAGCCGTGAGATCATCTGTGAGCATGGCAACAGGCCCTTCCCAGTTGAGGGGCTGCTTTTGCTGATAAAGGCGTATCGACTCATACCACGGTGAGTCACATCGCCCCGAGAGCCAACGCCAGCATTGATCATAGCGTGAAAGAAGCCATGTGGGCTTCCCCAACCCAGCCGATACATGCGCAGTCGATGTGTCGACGGCGATAACGAGATCCAGCGTGTCAATCAGCGCAGCCGTATCATCAAAACTGGCGATGTGCCTCGTGTGATCTGAAAGACGCATCCCTTCAGGCGGATTTGCCGCCTGCGCTGCGCGTTCTCCTATCTGCAGGCTATAGAACCTGAGCGCTCTAAAGCGTCTGGCGACCTGCCCTAGCGGTGCCAGATCCTGCAGATTCATGGAGCGGCGATGGTCAGCAAGAAATGCTGCCTGAACTTCGGGATGCGGTGCGCCCGCCCATACAAGCCCCACACGAAAGGTATCGTGCCAGTCATCAGCGTCCCCAGCCCGAAGCCGTTCGCGCCACAGGGTAATCTTTATCGGGTCAGGCCGCAGATATCTGCCAGGAACAGGGATCGTCTCTAGCGTTATCCCGAGTACGTGAGGCAAGCTGAGAACCGGACATTCGAGATCGTGCTCGGGAAGGATATCGTCTTCCGACAGGACTGTGATCTCAGGGAAACTACGCTCCAGAAGCGAGACGAGCTCCGGCCTCACACGCAGAATGACCTGTCCGACCTTTTGCGCCGCAAGCGGAGCCAATCGGGAAAACTGCAAGACGTCTCCAAATCCGCCCTCGGTGAAAACCATCAGAGTTTTGTCAGGCGCCAGCTCACCACTCCAGCGAGGCACACTACTTTGCCCGACAGAAGCACGCAGCGCTGTCCAGCGATGCTCATACTCACGAAAGCCTTCGGCATAATCGCCACTTTGGAGCAGCGAAACTGCGCGGTTGGTCCGGCTATATACGTTCTCCTGGTTCATCTGGACAGCGGCATCATGAAAACCGCGCGCCAGTGCATGATCTCCACGATGATCAAGAGCTACGCCCATGTTACTGAGCGCCAGAGCATGCGAAGGCTCGAGGCGCAGACTGTTGCGATAGCAGGCGATCGCATTTTCGTACTGGCTTAGATGTAAAAAACTATTCCCTATATTGGACCACGCGTCGGGAAGACCAGGATCAAGCGCAACGGAACGGCCCAACAATGCAAGGGCATCCGAAAACCGGTTTTGCAAGTTGAGTAGGCCACCGTAATTGCTCAGGGTGCGCGCGTTATCGGGAGAGGCCTGAAGGCGGATTTCATATGCTTTCGCCGCTGACGCATAATCACCAGCCAACTGAAGCGCTTCTGCGCTGCCTTCCGGATGGGTCATCAGAGATAATCCGCCAGTGTCATGCCCTTCATGTTTGAAATAAGGATATACGAGGCACTCAGGCTGGTTTTGATATTCGCTGCATTGGTTGCGACTGTCGCCATATCAGCATTTCGCGAATCGCCCAGCTGGGTTTCGAGCATTGTGGAAAGTCCAGTCAGCATTGTCGATTGCGAGGTCAGGCTGTTTTGCGTTGCGCCCACAGCGCCTTCCTCTTCGGTCAGCTGGCTAATTGTCGTGCCGAGCGACGTATAGATCTGCTTTGCGAGATCGGAAAATCCTGGTGTGTTGGACGACATCCCGTTCATTGCCGATACTGCCATAAGGTCTCGCATCAGATCCCTGATCGGCGATCCGGTGGATGTATTGCTCGATGAGGAGGTCATGGATGACTGAGTCGCAACGATACCGAAACTCGTCGTGGTGTTGGTCCCACTCATCACGCTGCGTTGATTATCGGCAGCCTGAGCCGGAGATACGGAAAGTGTTGCCGAAAATACGGATACCGCCTGATCGGTTGACCCCGCCAGAGAGGTCGCACTGGCAAGAACGGACCCCGCATTGGATGCGTTGAGAGACTGAACGCTCGCCGCAATCTGCTGAGCAAGGCTGCTTGATGACAGGGAAGCGCTCCCTTTTATGGGTGCTGTGTTGCTGTCAGTGCCTGCAAATACGTAATTTGCACCATCGCTCGTATTGAGCACTGTCTTGAGATCACCAAGGGCACTCATTGCCGATGAAGCGGCGGCAGCAACCTGACTGGATGTTGCCGTGCCTGAAATACCGAGCAGACTAGTGGAAAGCGTCTGCGCCATTGAAACAAGTTGATTGAGACCGGTGGCCGTGACGGACAAGGTGTTCTGAGCGTTGGTGATATTGGATTGCCACGCCTGCACCTGAGTGATTTTGGGAGTGAGGCTGAGCGCCGCAGAACGGGATGCCCCTAGATCAGCGTAAGTCGACCCGATGATACCGGTGCTGCTCTGCCACGTTGCGGTCTCCTGCTGCGCAGTCAGGGTCTTTACACTCGCCTCAAGAATGAGCGAGAGAGCCGATCCGCCGTACTGACCTACCGCATTGCTCATGACCAATCTCCGGACCGCTTACTGGATTGCCGATAACAGCGCATTGAACATGGTCTGCACCGTGGAAATGATCTTCGCGTTCGCCGTGTAAGCATTTTGCAGCGCAACGGTCTTGGCCATTTCGTCATTGACGTTGACGCCCGAAACGTCTGCTACTTTGGTCTGCAGGAGCGTGAGAACGGCGCTGCTAGACGTGACACCCGCGCCCATGGAAGCGATGGTAGCGCCCTGATTGGAGGTAAGGGCAGTTGATAACGCGAGTAGTCCCTGATTACCGGCATATCCCGTCGAGATTGACCCACCTGGACCGAGATTGCTGGATGGCGCAGATAGACCCCCGCTTACGTCTTCGGCATCCGAGCCAAAGGTGGTGGAAAGAACATTGCTGATGGTGGTTGTGACACCTGTGTTGGTGCTCCCATCACTATTAGTGGTGGTGGTGAGCGCCGACGGCGTCTTGGTATAGGTACTGTTGACACTCAGGCTGGCAGATAGCCCAACAATTCCCTGAGGCACCGGCTTACTGAGGTCACTGCCCTGAATCGAACTCGTCGCGTTGGCGTCAGAGCCGGTAACGAACAGAGGCAATCCTGCGCTGCTAAAACGATTCATTACCGTGTAGGAGAATGAATCGAGCTGCGCCTGCATCTGAGGGTAAGTGCTATCGCGCAGGGTCAGGTTGCCGCCAAGGCTCCCCCCTGTTAGACTCGTTGTAATATCCTGGCCAGCAAGAGTAATTGCCGGGATGGAAGAGTTCGTGTTCTGCGCACTGTAGTATGAACTGCTCGACAGTGTAACACTCGAAGTCGAGAGAGGCCACGTGCTGCTGGGTAGTGTCTGGGTGCTATCGTCCAGACCCATCTGATCGGGTCTGGTTGGCAACTGCGTTCCGTCTGCGGTACGCACCGTCATATCGCCGTTTGCACTGGTGGTAAAAGACACGCTCAGATTGGAAGACAGGTCCGACATCACGCCCAAACGCTGATTTTCCAGATCGGCGGTACCCTGCCCC
>NZ_AYXS01000051.1:103193-103666 GCF_000505765.1 Asaia sp. SF2.1
AGGACACATCGGAAACCGCACCATCAGCCGCCGCCTGTCGCTGCGAAGCATAGGTCGAGGCAAGAGTCTGTACGGTTGTCACCAAGGCAGAGGCCTTGCTGACGACTGCACTCTGGGAGACGCTCTGGGTAGGAGTGGACGTCAGGGAAATCAGGGCACTTTGCAAATTGCCGAGCTGGTCTGAAAGGCTAGACGTACTTCCGGAGTCCTGAGAGGTAGATCCTTGCACGGAGGAGACGGCAGCCAGCGAATCGCTCATCACTGTGTAGGACGAAGCCTGGGCATTTTGCTGATAAAGCGATGATTGAAGCGCTTGATTGATCGCAAGCTGGGTATTGCCAAGCCGGACCCCTGTACCATAACCCGCAGCCACCGAAGACAACGTCGCAGCCGTCTCTTTCACGTAGCCAGTGGTATTTGCGTTCGCGACATTGTTTGCCGTCACAGCATACTGGGCCTCGATAACACTGAGG
>NZ_AYXS01000051.1:103733-103875 GCF_000505765.1 Asaia sp. SF2.1
CTACCCGTGGCGATAGAAAGAGAGGCCAGGAGGTTCATGCAATTCCGTTCAGCAAGAGAATGCCGCAGTCACCCACGACGGGCTTCAACACGCCACCCCGATGAAAAAGGGGAAACCAGCACGGACAGACCTAGAGACAAAT
>NZ_AYXS01000051.1:103927-106005 GCF_000505765.1 Asaia sp. SF2.1
AGTTTCGCAAAAGTTTCCAACCACCTCTGATGGCAGGTGGGAAATAGCGCGAAAGGATACATACTTTCCGCCGATACGGCGGCTCTGGCTCTGGAAATTTGGCGCCACAAGAAGCTGGCACATCCGGGATAAAAAAGGCTGTAGCCAGGCAAGAGCGCGACCTCGGGGAACTGCACCCACCCCCTGCATCAGGTAAGCCGATGCAGGGTGGTGCACTCAATCCACGTCTATCGTGCAGACCGGGCCACGCATCGTGAAAAAAGTGCCGCGGACTGGATAACATAGCCAAATGGCTGTGACTGGCCCGACGCCCTAGACAACCTCACTCAACGTGAACTCATCAACAAGCCCCTTGAGACGCCCCGCCTCGACACCGAGACTATTGGCCGCCGCAGTTGCCTCTTCGACCATTGCGGCATTCTGCTGAGTTACACGATCCAGTTGACCCACAGCCTGGTTGACCTGCCCCAGCCCCTCCGCCTGGTCTTCGGATCCCAAGGCGATTTCCGACAGAAGGCCGTCAATTCCGGATATACGTTCGACAATCCCACCCAGCGCAGATCCGGCATCCGTGATCAGCTTTGCGCCACGGTCAACGTGCGTCGTACTCTCTGAAATGAGGAGACGTATCTCCTGAGATGCCTTCGCAGAACGTTCCGCCAACGCGCGCACTTCTGTAGCCACCACGGAGAACCCACGACCCGCCTCACCCGCGCGGGCGGCCTCGACGGCAGCGTTCAAGGCAAGCAAATTGGTCTGGAAGGCAATCTGTTCGATCATCCCGGTGATCTGCGAGATTGCCTTCGACGCCTCACGCATACGCTCCATGGCATCGATCGCTCCATCCACGATTTGGGTCGCCGCCAGTGCATCGACTCTCATTGATGAAGCTGAACAGGCCGCTGCCTTGGCGCTTTCCGCCCCTTTTGATACGCGCGCAGTAATCTGATTGAGCGTAACGGCGGTGCGCTCGAGATTACCCGCCTGCATCTCTGTCCTGCGGGCGAGATCATTGGAGGCAACGACGATCTCATTGGCTCCGTTCGCAACCGTGCCCACCGAGGCCGCAACACCGCCGAGCGTCATGTCCAACTTCGAGATTGCCCTGTTGAAATCTTCGCGGAGCTTTTCGTATGTGGGATCAATCTCGCCATTGAGACGAAAACCGAGGATGTTATCGGCCAGTCGCGCCAGGCCCTTACCAACGTCATCAATGGCCTTTACCCGCCCCGTGATGACCGTCGCGAATTTGACGACCTTGACCACCTCGCCTTTGATATCAAAAATCGGGTTATAGGAAGCCTGCAGCAAAACCTCGGAACCGCTCTTTGCCAGCCTTATGCATTCCTGCGTACAGGACTTTCCCTCAGATAACCCGCGCCAGAATCCTGCATATTCCGCACTTGCCGCATAGGTATCGTCAATGAACAGGCGATGATGACGCCCCACGATCTCATCAAGCCGATAACCCATTGCATCGCAGAAATTCTGGTTGGCCTCAAGGATCATGCCGCTCACATCGAACTCGATGAACGCCAGCGCACGATCAAGCGCATTCATCTTGGCTTTGGCATCTGCCCAGCCACCAGGCCACGACTTGAACATCGATTTTTTACTCCGGAGATTGCCTGAAGAGTACTGGAGACGAGGGCAGATAGACACTCACAAAGCCGGACTATACCAAAGCCGCGCCACCGACGCTGATTGTCAGAACCACCCCTATTTTGCGCCGGATCAGTGCCGGCCATTCATCTAATCGTGAAAATAGTTAACGAAACGTTTTTATCCGACGCCTGCAGCTTCTGTCTCAATTTTGTCATCCGACATTCAGTTTGCCGTCGCCGCACCGCGGAAAACGTTTTACCGCGTTTCGATATCGTGGGTTAGCATCCGGATAAACATCGTAACAAAGCTTGCGTTTCCTCCAACACATGCTACCCATAGCCAAGCTGGGATTCACCTCGTTTCGGGATACTCCTGCTTGCCGCAGGCGTGGTGAGAGACAAATTTCGATCCGGTCAAGGCATCGCGCATTTTTATGTCGTCTCGTTCATTCAACATTCGGGCTCTTCGTATAC
>NZ_AYXS01000051.1:106065-106218 GCF_000505765.1 Asaia sp. SF2.1
CATGCCCATGCGGCAAGCGAAGCAGTTCGTGGCATATAAGGTCGGGGACACTCTGATGTCAGTATTTAACGCGCTCACGACGGCCGTCAGCGGAATAAACGCGCAGTCAACGGCATTTACAAATCTCAGTAATAATATCGCAAACAGTCAGAC
>NZ_AYXS01000051.1:106309-114807 GCF_000505765.1 Asaia sp. SF2.1
CGTAGGTTACAAAGCCGATACGACTTCGTTCCAGAACTTTGTTGCTGGCTCGATGATTGGCAGCACTGCCTCGGCCGATGTCTCGGATTCCGTATCCGCTATCACGGTGCAGCATGTCGATAATCAGGGTACACCGACCAGCAGCAGCAACAGTCTTGCCTCGGCCATTTCTGGAAATGGGTTATTCGTTGTCTCCAAGGCGAACGGCGCTGGCAATGCGAGCACAACACAGTTTTCAGATCAAAGTTATTACACGCGAAACGGTGAGTTCTCGCAAAACAACCAAGGTTATCTTGTCAATACCAGCGGTTATTATCTCGACGGATATATGGTCGATCCGTCGTCCGGACAGCTTGGCACAAGTGTTACGCAGATTAATGTTGGCAATATCAGTTATCGTCAGCCACAGACGAGCAAGCTCACGCTGACAGCTACTGTGGGCACAATGCCTGCAAATTCGGCGAATTATACCGCCAGTGATGCCCAGACATACACGACTGCACCCGTGACAGTTTATGACGCGAACGCGACGCAGCATCATGTGGCGCTCAACTGGTCTCAAAGCACCACAAATCCCCTCGTCTGGACTGCCAGCGCTTATGACGCAGATGGAACGGGCGCCATCAATCAGGCGGATAATACCTATAACGTCACCTTCAACAGTAACGGCACTCTGGCCAGCGTGACGGATTCGACGGGAGCTACAGTTGGCTCGACCACCACTGGCGCGGCTGTAACGCTCCCCATCACAGCGTCCTATGGAACGAATACCTCTCAGTCGATTAGCCTGTCACTGGGCACCATTGGTGGCACCAGCGGAACGATCATGGCCCAATCAACGGGCACTGCGAGCAAAAGCGCAGTCTCGAGCCTGACGCTTGATCAGAATACTTCGACACTCACTGAGGACAGCTCTCAAATCGGTACGGCCACCGGCTCGAACCAGAGCTATATGACGTCGCCTGTTGATGTCGGGGGTACACCCGTATCGCTTCGGTGGGCTCAGACATCTGCCTCGCCGCCAACCTGGAGCGTGTCGGCCATCAACTCCTCTACCGGCGCTGCGCTGAGCTCGACGAGTTCGATCACCTTCAATGCGAACGGCACGGCAAATTCACCCCCGACGACTCTCGCCGCCACGATCAACGGGCAGGCCTATACGGTGAAGCTGCCAAACATGACCAGCACAACGAGCCCCCTGCTCTCGACTTCGAGCTCGCTCGGACAGGACACGACAGCTCTCACATCCGACGCTGTAGCCGCTGGCACATATCAGGGCGTTCAGATACAGAGCGACGGATCTGTCATGGCGCAGTTCAGCAACGGGGCATCCCAACTTGCCGGCAAGATTGCGCTTGCCAATTTCGCCAATGTCAACGGATTGAACGCGGTAGACGGGCAAGCGTACACCGCTACCGCAGCGTCTGGTAACCCCGCTGTCGGCACTGTTGGCGCCAACGGGACCGGAACACTCTCCGTAGGTTACACAGAGTCTTCAACCACAAATCTCACAAGCGACCTTTCTGCCCTGATCGTCGCTCAGGAAGCGTATTCAGCCAATACTAAGGTCATCACCACTGCGGACACTCTGCTGCAGGCTACCATTGCCATGAAGCAATAATATAAAAGGACGATTTTCCCGGGCAGCAGTCTGATGCTGCCCGTCGAAACAAGGCGGCCTCGCAGGAGGATGCTCCTCCTATGGCGCCCCGGAAACTTCCGTCCGCGCATGAATGCGCATTAATCAAACTACAGTCACTGCCAAAAGAACGTGAGCGAAAGATAAATGAGTGAATCCCGCCTGAACGATGATCTCGACATCAACGTTGTCGATGACGATCGGCTTGGGATGAAGGCTCAACCTAGAAAGAAACGCCTCATTCTCGTGGCAGCATCACTGATCCTGCTCACTTTAATCGCCGGCACAGGATATCTTGCCATCCATAAGGGGTGGTTTTCATCAACGAAGCAGACAGCAGAGGCTGCTGACCCGTCTACTGCCCAAAGCACCATTCTGGCGGTACCATCCATCATCTCGAGCCTCGATAATGGTGAAAATCGACCCGTCTATGTGAAGATGACAACGCGTGTGGAGATTGCTGGAATTCAAAATGAGGCCTCGCTGAGGCGGTATATTCCCCAGATCCAGGACATATTTCAGACCTATCTGCACGAGACGCGCCCTCAAGAGATAAGGGGAAACGGGGTGTACAGGTTGCGTGAAACTCTCCTGAGGCGGCTTAGAATTGAGATAGCGCCCCTCAAGATCACCAATTTTTATATTACCGAATTCCTCATACAGTGAGACCGGTTGAGATAAACATTGGTCCTTTCGATGCAGGCAGAGTTTCATGATGTCGCCTAGTGAACACCATATCCCGCCCATACCTGATGCCTGGGCCGACCCCGCGGTCGAGACCGAGAATGACCCCTTTTCGGGCAGCGCCTCCGGGGCTTTTCAGCAAGAGGAAACGCTGAACCAAATGCTCGACCAGTCGGAGATTGACAATCTCCTTGGCGGCGCATTCAGCGACCTGCCTGAACGGCACGAGACGGGAATGGAGCGTGTGATCAGGGCCGGCTTTGTCGCTTACGAGCGCATGCCGATGCTCGAGATCGTGCTTGACCGTCTGGTCCGCCTCCTCACAACGGGCCTTCGGAATTTCACGAATGACAATGTAGAAATTACCACAGAATACACGCGCTCCATGTGTTTCGGCGACTACGTCAACAGCGTGCCGTCATCCTCGCTGTTTTGCGTTTTCAAGGCTGTCCAATGGGAGAATTACGGTCTTCTCGTAATCGATTCCGCGCTGGCCTACTCCATAATCGATATCCTCATGGGTGGCCCGCGTGGGAAGGGTCATTCAGGCACTGAAGGGCGGCCTCACACCGCTATAGAGCGCACTCTGATCGAAAAGCTCATGAACCTTACCCTGCGGGAACTGTCGGTCGCGTTCAGCCCAGTATGCGAGATCGACCTTATCTTTGAACGGCTCGAAGTAAGCTCACGCTTTGCGGCGATCGCTCGTGCTTCAAATGCTGTCGTGACATCGAAGATGCATATCGATATGGAGGACCGGACCGGCAATATGGATCTTGTCATCCCTTATGCAACCCTCGAACCTGTGCGAGATCTGCTCTCCCAGCAGTTCATGGGGGAGCGATTTGGCCGTGATTCGGTTTGGGAAAACCACCTTATTTCCGAAATTATGGAAACCAATGCCGAAATCCTGGCTGTGCTTGAGGAGCAGACCGTCAGTCTTTCGACATTGCTCACCATGAAGCCAGGTATGCAGCTCGTATTTCCCCACAAGGTGAAAAACACCCTCCCTGTGACGCTGCAGTGTAATCAGACGACACTCTTCGAGGGGCATCTGGGGCAATCAGGGGGGAAAGCAGCGGTGAAGATCGATCATCGGCTTGTGCCCGAGGATAGCCCGCATATACACAACCCGAGTGAGGCCAACACTGACTTCGAGACTATGGACTGACATCCCGCAAAACGAGGCTGACGATAAATAACGGAGGATCGAGAGAGAATGCTCGCCCAAATTCAGGTATTCATAGAAGCGGCACTCTCGGTTCTGCTGCTGTTAGGCATCGCCTATAACTTTCACATCAGCAAGACCCTGTCGGCTTTGAAGAGCGACAGAGCAAGTCTCGTCAAACTTATCGAAAAGCTCGAGAGCAGTATCAAAAACGCGCATGATGGTGTTGAAAAACTGCGTGTTGCGGGTCAAGTCAGCGGACGACCGCTTAGCCGCACGATCGAGCAAGCCAAGATCGTCGGGGGTGAACTGGATACGCTTGTGGACAAGGCAGATTCGAAGGCTGAGCAGCTCAGCGTTCTAACACGGAAAGCGGAATCCAGTGAGCAATCCCTGGGAAAGCTTCTGGATGATGTGTCAGACGTAAAACTGGATATGCTTCGACAGTCAGAGTCGCCTATCCTGCGAGACGACCCGGAAAATACCGAAGCACCCCTTGAGGATAACATTACCCCAACGAAGGCTCCCATTCTTGAACCAGAGCGACACAAGCAACGCCCGGCCGTCACGCCCGTGGTTGCCGAGGCCCGCAAGCCGGTGCCAGAAGGTCATCATGCTCGCCAACGTATGGGCAGCAAGTTTCTCGGCGAGTAGAGAACCGAGCCGTTTCTACCACGCAGCCCCAGCTACATATCGGGGCTGCGTAGCACCGGGGTCTGCAAGACTGGACCAGGCGCTCCAGTCCCAGACGCTGGTATTACGTCGATTCTCAGCGGCCATCGCTGCAATCGAAGGGACATTCTTGATGGGCAAGTGCTGATTTCGAACGACAGGGGTCGAATTCAGAAGATAAACGAACGCCACTTCTGATCCCATGTAAACACAGCCGCATCCGATCGGGTCTGCGTAGAGATAGATGGGACCGCTAGGAGCAGGCCGATAGGTCATCACACCAGGCGGGAGCGAATTCATCATTGCGTATCGTGCGGTTGTATCTGCGGGATGGGCTATAAACCCCGCATCCGCTATCCGTTTACCCATGGTGAGATACGGCTTTGCTGGAGACTGACAGGCAGTCAACGCCAAGCTCACAAACAGACCTGTCGACCTCATCAGTCTAACGCGCATACGGTCTTTCAACTCTCAGATTTCACTGTGAAGGGTCAAGGCAGCGCTATCTGTCGTCGGCGTGACGTAGTGACCCGACGGACTGTATGCCTGCGTAATTTCTTCAACGGGCGCGGCACATATCAATTTCAGGAATTCGGTTTGCACCACTGACATATGTTCGAGCACAGCCTGGTTCTCCGCAACAAGCGCGATCAGGTCCCCCATGGTCGGCATCAGCGCTGTTTTATCGCCCCCCCGCTCCTCAAATTGAGTCAGTGCCTGCGCCATTTTTGACAGTAATTCTGTTTTATCCGCGAGCAGCAACTCAATCTGTGCAGGCTTCCCCTGACGGAGCTGTTCATTTTCCACTTTCAGCAGGGCCATAAGCCGCGATGCCGCTTTTATGACGGGTGATGTCTGGTCTGAGCGCATACCGATCATGTCTCTTCATGTTCCTGCATCGCGAGTATTTGTCGATACACACTGTCGGCAATACCGATCCCGCCATTATTGGCTATCTGCTTTCCCATCTCCAGCACTTGCAGGGAACGGAACTGCTTTTCGGCTGCCCCTCCACCAAATTCGTTGTCTGAGGTGTCAGCAGTGTCAAACATGGGCTGAAGTAACTCACCCAGCGTAAGGCCCTCAAAAGATCTCGCTGTTTCGCGTGCCTTGTCAGCTTTCGCGGTTCGGGTAGCCTCCTGTGCTCTAGCCAGTGTCTCGCTCTGCGCAGCAGAGAGAGAAGAGAGTGTTACAGGCGTCAAAGCCGTCATGTCATCGAACCTCCAGATCCGCTTGGAGAGCGCCATCAGCCTTGATAGCCTGCAAGATACTGATCATATCGCGCGGCCCCATTCCCAAGGCGTTCAGCCCGGCAACAAGGCTCGCGAGCGTGGGACCTTCACGAAGAATACCCAATCGGTGAGAACTGTCTGTACTGGCATCGATCTGCGTTCGCGGCACGATCGCCGTCGTCCCATTGGAAAAAGGGGCAGGCTGGGCGATCAACGGAGTTTCCGTCACCTGGATCGTAAGGTTGCCTTGCGCAATGGCAACCGTGCTGATGCGCACATTATCGCCCATCACGATGGTCCCACTTGCCTCATCCACAATGACTTTGGCCATCGTATCCGGTTCGATCATAAGATCGCCGATCCGATAGAGAAGCGAGGGCGCGTCTCGCCCGGCCATATTAACTGAAACCGTGCGCGGATCATCCATTTTGGCCGTGCCATATCCGAGAGAACGGTTGATGGCATTGACGATTCTGTTTGCCGTCGTGAAATTCGGGTTTCGCAAGGAGAGATGGATCAGCCCGCTTCTACCCAGAGATACCGGCACCTCGCGCTCGACAACTGCGCCATTGGCGATATGCCCTGTCGTTGGAATATTCCGGGTAGCCGAGGCCGCCGTCCCTCCGACTGAGAAAGCATTCGTGACGAGGGAGCCCTGCGCCACAGCGTAGACCTCACCGTCTGCTGCCTGGAGCGGCGTTACCAGCAACGTGCCTCCTGCAAGGTCACGAGCGTCGCCCACTGCCGATACCGTAACATCGATATGCCCACCTCCGTGAGAGAAAGGAGGCAAAGTCGCGGTTACCATGACTGCGGCTACATCATGAGTCTGTAACTGGACTTCTCGATCGCGGATATTCACTCCAAGACGATTGAGCATGCTGATGAGGGTCTCGCGAGTGAAGATCGTGTTTGTCAGCCGGTCGCCCGTTCCTCGCAGACCGACAACCAATCCGTACCCGACCAACTGGTTGTCACGCACACCCTCATAGTCGACAATATCTTTGACGCGTACTGCGGTAGCGTTTGACGCCGGCGCATAACCCACGATTCCCAGGCTCATACAGAAAAGGAGCGTCTTTATCAGGCAGCCAAACGTCTTTTTCCCGTTACGACAATGCATCGTATGATCGTCCAGCCCAGTTCCCGGTGTGACGCGGAGTGCGTATCGAAATGTCTTTGTCAAATGGATAAGCCTGCACCATCGATAGTGATCTTGTACGACAGGCGCCAGCAGTGACACCCTACGACACAGGCACGTCACTTACAACCACAACAAGGTTAACGCCCTCCAACAGAGAGACAGTTTCACACCGGCATTGTTGCAAAAGCGATAATGATTGTCATAACGCCTGCTTATCCTGTAACGGGAAGACCTTTGATATTGATCTATGCAGCACCACGGCGAACCGTAATCCCGCTGTCACATAGACGCCAATGAAAGACTGCCATGGATTTCGCTGAGAGGCGCAACGGACTCATGATTTTCATGAAATCACGCCTATCGAAATCAGCCAGCGCGTCTCTCGCAATGTTGGGTTTCAGCGTTGCTCTCGCTCCCGTGCCGGCCCTGTCTCAGACGATGGAAGCTGAGCGCTGCCGTATAGCCTCCAGCCAGGCCGAAAGAGTCCTCCGCATTCCCGAAGGTTTCTTATATGCCATCAGTCGGGTCGAGAGCGGCAAGACCGACGCGCAGGGGCGACTGTCGTCCTGGCCGTGGACAATAATGGCCAATGGCGTTGGCCATTATTACGATTCCAAACAGGACGCCATCGCGGCGGCAACCGAATTTCGCAATGCGGGTACTATGTCGATCGACGTCGGGTGCTTGCAGGTCAACCTGCAACAGCATCCGGATGCTTTCCATTCACTTGATGAGGCGTTCGATCCAACCTCGAATGCTCTCTATGCCGGGCGTTTTCTTAACCAGATGCACGACAAGATGGGAAGTTGGCCGCGTGCGGCGGCGGCCTATCATTCCCAAACCCCGGGGCTCGGAGCCCCGTATCAATGGAAGGTGCTCGAAACCTGGGCCATACCTGATGACGAACGGATAGGCCCGTCAGGGGACGTCAAACACCCGCCTCAGCGTAAGGGCGCGATTGATTTGGCGGCGCCACGAAGCCAGTCTCCCTACGGCGATACAATCGTTGCTGATGCGCGTGAGGGAACACAGCCTGCTGTGAGGGCATTTCATCCTTTCCAGGGTTTCAGCCATTTCACCCAGCCTGCCCCTCATCATTCAGGCATGAGCGGCATGAGAGGACGCAGCCTCGCATCATACCGAAGCAGCCCTACGCAATTGGCGCGCCCAACAGGCTGAAAGCATCAGACGCCTCGCATATCGATCCAGAGTCGCAGCGCTTTTCCGACTTCTTGAAGTACAGGAAGGAAAGAGCGCTCATTCGAACGGAAAATTCTCATTGTAGGGTACCATGGGCTCCCTGTTCCGGAATCCCCCCAGCGCCAGCACGCATCCCAACGGCTTATCAACCATACGGGACAACCAAGCGCTCCGGCGAGATGCGCGGGTGACGTATCGACCGAGATGATCAGATCAAGATTACGCATGATGGCCGCCGTATCCGCCATGTCTCGTACCTCGCTCATGGGATTATGAATTGTCTGACCGCCCCAGTTCTTCAGCTCTTCCCTTGGTGTCCCGAATTGCAGATTGACGAAGGTCGCCTCAGCCGGGAGGAGCGCCTCGGCGAGATCGCTGAAGGAAATCGAGCGCCGCATATCAGCCAATGCGTATTCTGAGCGAAGACGCCGCTCGCCTGCCCATACAAGACCGATCCGCGGTCTACCCGCTGGCAGCAGGGCCGCCATTCTTTCTCGGTCAGCGGGGATATCGGTAATGTATGGAATGCAGGTTGGAATATCGTGCACCGTCCGCACCCCGCTGATAAAGGGTAGATCCGGCACGGGGCACGCGTAATCATATGCGTGGTTCGTAACAGCACTCACAGGGTCCAGCACCGTCAAAGCCGGGTAGGACTGACGCACAAGGCGCACCAGAGAGGCGGGCACACAGACGTGGATTTCGGCACCACGCGCTGCAAGGGCGGATAGGTGACGTATAAACTGGATCGTATCCCCC
>NZ_AYXS01000051.1:114899-121364 GCF_000505765.1 Asaia sp. SF2.1
AACCCCTGCTCCTGAAAGACAAGGATACGCTTCCCTGAGAGGCCGGTATCAGGACGGAGCCGGGGAATGCTGCGTACCCAGCCCTGCTGTGGGGTTATCTGCAATTCGCGCTCGAAATAGAGTGGCCAGCCTCTCTCAAAAAGACCCGCCTTGATCAGGGTGCAGGCATAACCGAACGCGATAGCTTTGCGTTCAGGGCTGATTCTGAGGGCTTTTTCATACCACGGCAGGGCTTCAACGGAGCGATTGAGCCGCTCGAGCGCACAACCGGCATTATTGAGCAGTGACGCTGTTTCATCTCCGTCGTTGAACAGAGATTTCAGCACCGCAAGCGCCTCAGCAGGATACCCGACTTCAAGCAGGGACATGCTGATGAATTCCCCGATCTCCGCTTTCTGCCCGGGATATGTTGCCATCATCTGTGCAAAGCTTGCGCAGCCGCCGCTTACGTCCCCGCGCACGATCTGCAAATGGGCGGAGAAAGCCTGGGCGGGCACATTGTCAGGTTGCAGGCGTATGACATTGCGCAGCAGGACCCCAACGATGTCATAACGCGTTGTGAAACGCAGGATGAGCGACGCTCCCGCCATAGAGAGCTTCCACTCGTCCTGATGGACTGCCATCGTTTCGAGTACAAGTTTTAATCCGCTGATCCCGTCACCTGAGCCCAGCAGGGCCTCGCATGCCTCAACAAACTTCCCGACATCCGGCGGTGCACCCGGGATTTTCCACCACTGCTCAGCAGGCGATGAAGCATGTGTCAGATTTCGCGGTTCCGGACTAGCCGTGTCTTGTGTCATGCCATCACCGATCATGTTCAGGTCATTTCGAAAGCAGGTTAGCGATCCATGAACGCGTAACGCTTAATATCTTGCCTCATCTACGCGAGACGGGATACCTCTTGGCGCGAGATTCAAGCGCCTGCCGCAACGATTGGCGTATCATTCATTTCAGGACGACAGGTCGGGGCCCGTTGCGCAGCAATGCCGTCGGCACCATGACTTAGGCTAGGAAAGCTGACATTTTGGAAAGCGCAAACGTCTCTCCGGTCCGTGCCCCTTCCTCCAGCAAATCGCGCACGGGTGGCAACGCTGCCTCAAAACTTTTTTCTTCCTTGACCGGGCAAATAACGAAGGCATCTCAATCCGTCAGAGATGGCAGTTACAAGACCTCCTGGCGACGGGCGATCCCCGGCACCGATGTCGGCCTTGCGCTCGGCGTGTTGCTGCTGCTGTCGATTCTGATCATCCCTCTGCCGACTTTCATTCTCGATCTCGGTCTCTCATTGTCAATCACATCGAGCGTGCTTGTTCTGATGGTTTCCCTGTTTTTGGAGAGACCCATTGAATTCACCTCATTCCCTACCCTGCTTCTCCTCACGACACTGCTCCGCCTCTCGCTCGAAATCGCGACAACACGCCTTATCCTGAGCCACGGCAACGAAGGCACCTTTGCTGCAGGGCATGTTGTCGCCGCATTCGGAGGGTTCCTGATGGGCGGTGATGTCGTGATCGGGGGAATCGTCTTCAGCATTCTTCTCGTCGTGAACTTCATGGTCATCACGAAGGGCTCGGGACGCATCGCAGAGGTTGCAGCACGCTTCTTTCTCGACTCCATGCCTGGCAAACAAATGGCCATCGATGCCGAGCTGTCGTCAGGAGCCATCAACGACAGGGTAGCACGCCTCAAGCGCAGGGAGCTCGAAGACGAAAGCTCGTTTTACGGCGCCATGGACGGTGCTGCAAAATTTGTCCGCGGTGATGCCATCGCAGCGCTGATCATTACAGGAATCAACATTGTCGGGGGGTTGGCTATCGGTGTCCTCCGCTACGGCATGCCTATCGGCGATGCGGCAAGTACGTTCACAACACTGACTGTCGGTGACGGACTGGTTTCCCAGATTCCTGCCCTACTCGTTTCGACAGCCTCCGGTATCGTGGTTACCAAAGGGGGAACTGCGGGGTCGGCAGACGTCACGCTTGTCCGCCAGCTCGGCGGAAACCCGAAACCCATGGCGATGGCCGCGATTCTCTCTGGCTGCTTCGCATTGATGCCTGGGCTGCCAGCGTTTCCGTTCCTCATCATTGGCGCCCTTGCCGGCACCGCTGCATGGTGGCGCTGGAAAGTTCCGACACCAGATGAAAATGACAGTGACGTCAGCGAAGCGCCCCCGGCCCCTTCTGCGTCACCTATTTCTGATGTGCTCAAACTGGATCTGCTTCGCCTTGAGCTCGGGTTCGGGCTTCTTCCAATGACCAATGGTGAGAACGCGCAACTCACCGAGCAGATCAAGGCGCTGAGGAGAACAATCGCATCCGAGATGGGCTTCATTACACCGCCCATTCGCATACAGGACAATATCGTCCTGCCGTCTGATCGCTACGTTATCAAACTGAAGGAAATCACCATCGGTAGTGGTGAAGTCCGGCCTGGCCGCCTTATGGCCATGACACCATCGGGGGGCGCTCCCGATCTTGAGGGTGAGAGGACATCAGAACCCGCTTTCGGTCTTCCCGCCGTGTGGATTGCACCGGCCCTCAAGCCGCGAGCCATGGCCCTCAAATGCACGGTCGTCGATCCTGCGAGTGTTCTGGTCACACATCTCAGCGAACTTGTGAGGCAAAATCTGCCAGATTTGCTGACTTACGTAGCGACCCAGAATCTGCTCGATGAACTGCCCCGGGATCAGCAGAAGCTGGTGGGAGACCTCATTCCATCACAGGTTACCCTGAGTACGGTGCAGCGTGTGTTGCAGTCGCTTCTCGCCGAACGGGTCTCCATACGCGACCTGCCCACAATTCTAGAGAGCATCCAGGAGGGTAATGGTCTGGGCTTGCGAGGCATCCAGGCCCTCACCGCTCATGTGCGCGTCCGCCTCTCCCGACAAATCTGCAGCGGCCTGGAGGGGCCCGCAGGTTATATCCCGATGATTACCCTCTCTCCGGAATGGGAAAACGACTTCGCCGCTCATATAGCCGGACAAGGCGATGACCGGCGACTTGCCATGCCGCCATCCATGCTCAATCGCTTCGTGATCAAACTGCGCGACGCCTTCAACGCCGTTTCAGCAACTGGCGAGGTGCCGGTCATCGTCGTCTCCTCGACTGTACGCGATTCAATGCGATCAATCGTTGAGCGCGTACGCCCCGCGGTCCCGGTGCTATCCCAGGCAGAGATCTATCCCCGGGCACGTATCAAAACCATCGAGACGATTACCTAGGCTTCACCTCGCCCCCAAAAACCAGCCCGAAAGGCTCCGCACGACCAGATCATTGACAATGATTACAAACAATCCTCTCTTCACGCTCTCTTGAAGGTTTGCTCAATAGGGGGCGCACCGCACCATTGAGTACCAACGAACAAGCGAGAAGCTGCAACATGACTGAAACCCTACTCTCTGATCTGGCACGCAGGCAGGATTTCATTGGCATGGGACAGAGTGATCTCTCCTCGTTGCGCTCGATGGCCAGTCTCATAGAACGGGAACTCCCGGGAGTACTTGACGGCCTCTACCGGAAGATCCGTGAAACACCGCGCTCACGTGCATTCTTTACTGATAACGCCCATATGGAGCGTGCTAAAGAGGCGCAACTCGCCCACTGGCAACGTATAGCCAAGGCGCGGTTTGACGAGGATTACGTTGCACATGTCACAAAGATAGGGACAACTCATGCCCGTATCGGGCTGGAACCCAGCTTTTACATCGGTGCATATGGCCGGATTCTTGTTGCTCTGATGCATGAAATCATCCGCGATGATCAGCCCCGGGGCATTCTGAAAAAGCTGTCTTCACACAGTGTGGATGACATGGCTGGACGCATCGAAAGTCTGACCAAGGCTGTCCTCATTGAGATCGATCTTACAATATCGGCTTACCTCGATGGCATGGACCAGGCTCGTCTCCGTTTACAGGAGGAGCAGACGCAGCGTGCGCGAGAAGATCAGGCAACAGTTGAGACTCTCGGGCAGGCCCTGAGCGCCCTGGCGAATGGTGATCTGACCCTCAGGATTGCAGATGGGGCAGTCCCGGAGCGGCTGGACGCTCTTCGTCTGCACTTCAATCAGGCTGCGGTCACGCTCCAGAAGACGATACACCATATCAGCAACGAGGCCGTGCATATTGGAACAAATGCCACCGATATCGGTCACGGCGCCGATCAGCTTTCCAGCCGTACCGAACAACAGGCGGCGGCTGGGGAGGAGATGTCAGCAGCGCTTGGCCAGATAGCCGGCAGTGTGAAGCAGACCGCTATCGAGACGCGCAAAACCGAAGAGATGGTTCTCGTGGCCCAGCGTGAGGCAGAACATGCAGACATCATCAGGACCGATACGATTGCCGCGATGACTGCCATTGAGTCTTCCTCACAGGAAATCGGTGGCATCATCACCATCATGAACGAGATTGCATTCCAGACCAACCTCCTTGCCTTGAATGCGAGCGTGGAAGCCGCGCGCGCCGGTGATGTCGGTCGCGGCTTTGCCGTGGTGGCCGAAGAGGTCCGGGCCCTCTCACAGCGCTCTCGGGAGGCAGCAGAGGCTATAGGACGGCTGATCGCTCAATCGGATGCCCATGTGCGTCTCGGCGTTACGAAAGTGCGAGAGGCCGGACTGGCGCTACAAAAGGTGATGGATCAGGTTCGGGAAATCAGCAGCGCCGTCACAGTCATCGCATCATCTGCGCAGAGACAGTCCCAAAGCATCGGCGAACTCAATGTGGCAATGAGCGACCTCGAGCAGACGACCATGCAGAATGCAGGCGCGGCCGAGGAAAGCGCAGAGGCAGTGAAGAGCCTCGTGTCAACAGCAGACTCTCTTGCAGAACTCGTATCACACTTTGCCTTCAGTGATATCGGGCATGATCCAGCGTCAGAAGGAACGTCCCCTCCCCCGGCGGGAGGGGGAGGGCGCCCGGGGAGAATGATCGCGGGAGAGCCTCATCTGGAAACCTCTTCGTAATTTTCTCCCGTTAGGATCGCCCAAGAGCGGAGGAACCCCGGGAGACGTGTATGGCCATAACAAACATATCACCGGTTGCCAGCTACCTCTCAGCCCTCAAGGACGAGGATCTGGCCGCATCGAATTACGCCAAGAGCGATATTGCAACGAAGCAGGCAGTCGCTGCCTTTGAAAAAAAAGCGCCTGCGATAACCTCTGCTGATGCCCTCCTGAAAGATTATTCCTCTCTTCAGGTCGTACTCGGGGCGTTTGGGATGGGGAGCTACGCCAATGCGACAGCACTCATCAAGGACCTGCTGACCCAGGACCCCAGCTCCAGTAAATCTCTCGCCAAGACGTCTCAAAACGCAACATGGCTTGCCTTCGCCGACGCGTTCAAGGTCTGGGGGCAGAACAAGGGTAGCTCTAGCGACACAGCGTTCATCACTGGTAGCGGTTCAACGGCGCTCAGCACAACCTATACGCCGACCAGTTCTGTAACGATGAGCGCAACCCTCCCCTCTGCAGGGGCCTCTGGCCAGACATATGTTTCGCCCGCCGTCGATGCGTATGACGATGTTTCCGGGGCTCACAAGATTGCGCTTCAGTGGACACAAAGCAAGACGAACCCTTTGAGCTGGAGTGTCTCTGCCTTTGATGCCGAGGGCAATGCATCGGTCGCGAGCAATGCGTTTCAGGTGACATTTAACAGCGATGGTACGCTTGCTTCCGCGACCAATACGACTACCGGAGCGACTATTGCCTCGGGTGCAGCCGGACAGGCGGTCGAGCTGCCCATCACGCTTAACGACGCGAATGAAAAGGGTCAGGCAATATCAATCTCGCTGGGCACGCTCGGGGGCAGTTCAGGCGTGATCATGGCTGGCAACAGCTACCAGGCTACCAGCCCAACCCAGTCGGTGCTGTTGCAGAACGTCGACTCTTCCAGCACCTCGCTCTCAATGCCCTCCGCGACAATCGGGTCGCTTTCCGGCACCGGACAGACCTATATCACGGTCCCTTTCAATCCGAACCAGGCGTCTGACGATACGAACAATGTCACGCTCGGTCGGACGTATCTGTCGGTCAAATGGGCGCAGAGCAGCAGCGATCCGAGCACCTGGAGTGCTTACGTCGTCGATCCTTATGGTTCTACCGTCAATAGCACCGTGGTGTCAGTGGGGTTCGATGGCTCCGGCAACGTGCTTCAGGTCAATGGGCAGTACACCCATGACATCCCCTCGCTGCAGGCAACGGTCAACGGAGTGCAGTACAGCGTCACTCTCCAACCACCCAATCTGTCACAGAGTTCCGAGGCCAGCCAATCGGTGCTCAAGAGCGACAGTAAGGTCTCCAGTACGGTTGACGGTGTGTCGATCGATCAGATCGTTTCGAACTATCAGAAACAGCAATATGAGTCGAACGACGCCAACACGGATAACGGCGTAGGCAACGCTCTGTATTTTACGCGCAAGATGGCCAGCGTCACCTCGCTCAGCCAGATCATGTCCGATACCAAGTTGCTTCAGG
>NZ_AYXS01000051.1:121469-122458 GCF_000505765.1 Asaia sp. SF2.1
GCGCATGCTTACGAAAAAGGTAGACTTCTCGAAACTCAAGACTCCTGATCAGATCCAGAAATACGCTGAACAATATCTGACCCTTCTCCAGATCACTCCGCAGCCAGCAGACAAGCCTGCGGACATGCTCGATCTGTTTGGTGGTGACGACTCAAAATCAGGCATACTCGCCTTGTTCGGCGATGATGACAGTTCTTCTTCATCCAGCATTTATTCTGGTCTGTTTTGACCGATCAAATGCGCCTTGATGAAGACTTGACACTTTCCCGGCTCACACAAGAGCTTGGTGCCCTTGCACAGGCCGTCAGAACGCCTTTGCACGACCTTCCTGTTGCATACCTGGAAGGAAAGGTCACTGCAGTCACGGGCCTTTCCGTCGCATTAACCGGTATGACGGGCTTTACTGGCGTAGGTGATCGGGTCACGCTCGCAGCCCTGGATGGACGTGAAATCGATGCCGAGATTGTCGGCTTTCGTGACGAGACGGCCATTGCGATGCCATTCGGTGCCCTTGATGGCATTGGGGCCGGTTGTCGCGCCCTTTTTCCGCTTCTGCCATCGGGTGAGCGTCAGAAACGTTCCGGCGCAAATCTCGTGGTCAATGATCATTTTGTTGGTCGCGTGATCGACCCCATGGGCAAGCCCATCGATGGAAAAGCGCCCCTTTCCCCAAGTGGCCTATCGTGCAACCTGCGGGCGTCGCCGCCAGATGCAGCATCTCGCGCACGCCTCGGCCCCCGGATGAGCCTGGGTGTTTCAGCATTGGACCTGTTTGCCACATGTCGCCAGGGACAGCGGCTCGGACTTTTTGCGGGTTCCGGCGTAGGCAAGTCCACGCTTATGGGAATGCTCACGCGCAACAGCGCTTGCGATATCGCCGTAATCGCTCTCGTTGGGGAGCGAGGGCGTGAGGTAAGGGAATTCCTTGAGGATGATCTGGGCGAAGAGGGGCTGTCGAAGGCCGTAGTCGTCGTTGCCACGTCCGATTC
>NZ_AYXS01000051.1:122571-123522 GCF_000505765.1 Asaia sp. SF2.1
CAGGGGAAATCAGTGCTGCTCCTGATGGACAGCGTCACACGTTTTTGCCACGCCTTGCGGGAAATTGGCCTCTCTGGCGGTGAGCCCCCCGCAACACGAGGCTATCCTCCAAGCGTTTTCGCCGAATTGCCCAGACTCCTCGAGCGAGCAGGTCCGGGGCTTTCAACGCCAGACGGGCGTGCGGGACAAATAACCGCCATCTATTCGGTCCTTGTCGAAGGAGACGACCATAATGAGCCGGTTGCAGATGCGGTTCGCGGCATTCTGGACGGGCACGTGATAATGGATCGACGCATAGCGGAGGCCGGACGTTATCCGGCTATAAACGTGCTGCGCTCCCTTTCCCGCACGGCGTCAGGATGCAACACCCGTGAAGAGAATGCCCTGACGCGTGAGGCACGCGCGACACTGGCAGTGTGGGAGGATATTAGGGATATCGTTCAGCTTGGTGCCTATCGTGAGGGCAGTGATGCCAAGTCGGACCGGGCCATCAGGCTCGCACCGGAGATCGATTCTCTACTCCAGCAGGAACGCATGGAAGTCAGAGCCCTGTCCGACAGTTTTCTTGCCCTCAGTAATCTGGTTGCTGCCTATGGCGGACCACAATGACCCATCGCCTGCGCTGCCTCGCCACTTTGGCCAAAATACGGGAACGCGAGAGACTTGATGCGCAAACGCAACTGATTGCTGCGCAGCAGCTGCAGGATGGCAAATCCGCGAGCCTGACTTATGCGACAGACGTACTTGCCGAGGAACGTCGCATTGCAACGGCGGGAAACGTGACTATGGAGACGTTTCGCGTCTGGTTTCCGTCTGGCCTTGAAAAAATCGCATACGCCACAGAGGAATATCACAACGCTTCTGCCGCGACAGAAACTGCGCGACTTTTCGCTCTGGAGACGGCAGTCAGACATAAGGCGACAGAAACGGTCTTTCGGCGTCTGGAAAAAG
>NZ_AYXS01000051.1:123556-123635 GCF_000505765.1 Asaia sp. SF2.1
AGCGTAATGATTCTCACACACGCCGTGAGCAAGCCGTACTCGACGAGTTATCGTTGCGTACGCGCCAATTCATAGGCGA
>NZ_AYXS01000051.1:123697-125345 GCF_000505765.1 Asaia sp. SF2.1
ATGTCTTTGATACGTCGCTTTGAACGCCCTGGAGTTTGCGTTTTCTAACATTCGCAAACCTCGTCATTTCACTCCGCCAGTCAGGTGGAGACCTCATATTCCAATAGCGATCAGGAATGTTATGGAAGAGATACAGAACGCCAAGATATTCATTGCGACGCCCTGCTTCGGCGGGCTTGTAACGCAGGAATATATGGAATCGATTATCGCCTGCACAAGCATCATTCGTATTCCCATGACCTTGTCCCTCCTGGGCGACGATGCCATGGTGAGCCGCGCGCGCAACACGCTCGTTCATCAGTTCTATACACGTTCGGATGCAACGCATCTTCTTTTTGTAGATGCAGATATCGGGTTTCCCGCAGAGGGGCCCGCCCGACTGCTTGCAGCCGACAAGGATATCGTTGCCGGGATGTACCCTATCAAGGAGCGCTTCTGGGACAAGGGAACCCAGGAAAATCTGAACCGCGGTGAAAAGCTTGAAACGGCCTCGCTACGCTACGTCGGTGAGACGGATGCGATGCATTCCTCGTGGGACAAGGGGCCGTTGTTCCGGACCCATTACGCAGGCACCGGATTCATGATGATCAGCCGCAAGGTGATTACAGCGATGATCAAACACTATCCGGAAACCGCCTACCGTCGCATAGATGCGGCGGGTTCAGGAGACGGAAGCATGTGTCACGCCCTGTTCGATGGAAGCATCGATCAGGAGACCGGCACCTATCTCAGCGAAGATTTCACATTCTGCAAGCGTTGGCGCGATCTGGGTGGCGAGGTCTGGCTGGATACGTCGATCGCTCTCAACCATGCAGGACGCGCCTCGTTTGAAGGTACACCCGCTTCCCGCCTGGGCATGTTACATCTGAAAGGGCGATAACGGGACCCCTGAGCGCAGATGGCCAGAAAAAATCGCCCCTCCGTCATCATCCGTCGCCAAGATGAGGATGGACACGAGCCCCATCATGGCGGTGCATGGAAAATCGCCTACGCGGATTTCATGACGGCCATGATGGCGTTTTTTCTCGTCATGTGGCTCCTGAATGCAACGACTGACGAGCAGCGCCGGGGGATTGCCCAGTACTTCAACCCGCTGGCCGATGAAAAATCGGCAATTCCGCCGGAAAAAATTGTTGATACTCCCCCCGCTCCTATGATGGGCGGGAGCAGTTTTGATCGTCTCGAAGACAATGAGAATATGGATACGGCGGGGCCGGTGCCCGTTCCCTATGAAGAGCATGGCGCTTCGTCCCCTATCGAGGCAGTTCCGGCCTTCCATCATCAATCCGAGCATGAATCGCTGCCGGCCCAGGCGGCAATCGTTCCCATAGGGGGCCCGGAAGCAGGCTCGCGTCATGATAAACTTGGCCCTGTCGGGTCCGAGGCATCGAGAGCCGAGCAGGCCAACCTGCATGATATGACACGCAATCTGGAACAGGCACTCAAAGCAGGCAAAGATACCAGCGATCATCTCGACAATGTGGCGATCTCTTATGGGCGAGATGAAATCAGGATTGAGCTTCACGACACGGAAAATGTGCCAATGTTCGAGCTCGGAGCTTCTGCACCAAACAAAGCCGCACGCGCCATGCTGGGCGAGATAGCAAAATGGCTCGCGCCGATGCCGGAGCGTATCTCAATCGTCGGG
>NZ_AYXS01000051.1:125408-125472 GCF_000505765.1 Asaia sp. SF2.1
TATACGGATGCAGCCCCTTTCAAGGGCAAGGATGCAGGAGGAATGTCCAACTGGACCTTGTCCG
>NZ_AYXS01000051.1:125516-127048 GCF_000505765.1 Asaia sp. SF2.1
CCTTGAGAGCCGATCAGTCACGCGAAATTCTCGTCAAGTCGGGATATCCCGACCCCAAGATCCTGGACGTATCAGGTGGCGCAGATCGGGAACTTGCTGACCCGGCAATACCGTCAGCCGCAGCGAACCGCCGGGTCGTTATCATCATGCATCGCTTGCATCCCGATATAGATCAGTTGGAGGCCGGATCAGGCACTCTGACAGGCGAGCACGAAAAACCCGTGGATAATAGTCCTGGTTCGCCTAAGATCATGCCACAGGCTGGGCACAGTGCCTCTTCTCCAAACCCTTAGCATCCTCCGACATCGCACCAGATACCTTTCAACATTCAGCCTCGAATAAGAAACGGAATTCAAAAATGCTTTTTATCGGGGGGCTTGTCTTTTCCCTTCTGTGTGTTTTCGGCTCATTCGCTGCATCAGGCGGTGTAATGGGGCCACTGCTCGCATCCATGCCCTTTGAACTGATTACAATTCTAGGTTCGGCGCTTGGCATTTTTGTTATGTCGAATTCCATAGGTGCCCTCAAAGAACTGCCGCACAACTTCAAGCTTGCGCTCAAAGGGCCGCAATATGATAAGGCCGCCTATGTGGATCTTCTGGTTGTTCTCTTTCGCCTGACCCGTCTCGCTCAAGCCAAAGGGGCGATGGCGCTCGAGGAGCACGTAGAAAATCCGCAAGACAGTGGTATCTTCGCGCTCTCTCCAAAGGTCCGTGACGATACGGAAACCCGCGATCTTATTTGCGATTATCTGCGCCTGGTGAGTCTCAATCTCGAGGACGCCTACCAGCTTGACGACGTCATGGCCCGCGAGCTTCGCAAAAATCAGGCCGAGAAACTACATATCTCAGAGTGTCTGACGAGTATTGCTGATGCCCTGCCTGCGCTGGGTATCGTCGCCGCGGTGCTTGGCGTGATTAAAACCATGGCCTCAATCAGCAAACCTCCTGCCATTCTGGGCGAGATGATTTCCGGGGCACTCGTCGGAACATTTCTGGGCGTTCTGCTGTCCTACGGGGTGGTGGCTCCCCTCGCCTCAAGAATCAAGGCGGTGATTGTGCAGGATGGCCGTTATCAAGGCATCATCAAGACGGTCCTGGTTGCCCATCTCCAGGGCAATCCCCCGCAGGTTAGCGCCGAAATCGGACGAAAAGAGATTCCACCGGCTGCCATGCCGAGCTTTTTCGAACTCGATGTCGCCCTGACAGAGTCTCAGGGAGTCGCTTCATGACACTCCTGACCTGCGAGATGACGGAGTGGTCAATATGAGAGTGAGAGAGAGACAGGGCCGATCTGTGGCGAGTGATAAGGCATCGCGGTCAAACCTGCCCGGCAATGCCCCACAACTCACTTCGGGCGCCGCAGTGTCGGGTGCCCCCCTGCCGTCCCCCCAGTCATTCCGCAGTCAACTTTCGTCGGTAACTCAACCACAGAAAGCTGTTTCGAATACCCTGACGGCTCCAACTGACAAATGGTCAGATGTCGTCAGCGGTGCCTCACTGGCCGTGGCGGGAGGGTTGAGCGGTTCAACG
>NZ_AYXS01000051.1:127185-130848 GCF_000505765.1 Asaia sp. SF2.1
GGCTCGATCAACAACGAAGCCGTGAGCAACCAATCATCGGTCGCAGTGATGCAAGGGGGCTATTTTCTAGCCTCAAGCCAGGCCCTCGCCCCCTCTGATATGGGTTCTGCATCAACGTCCGGGCAGAGCAACATGCGAGCATTCGCCAACGGCTCGTCGTCGAATGGATCCGATATTCTCTCACATGCAGCGCCCTTCGCTTCGGTACAGGCACCAAGTGAGTCAGCAATCCTGCAAAATGCCGATATCTCCTTACAGCGGCACAGCCCGGCGTTGTCGGGGCAATCAGATACTTTCGCGGCCCTTGCTCAACCAGTCTCCGCCGGTGCGACCCCGCTCACAAACCTGTTCATTGGCGATGCAACGCAACAACCGACAACGCCTGACACAACATTTGGCCGCAGCGCCCTGACTATCTTGCAAGGATCATCAACTCCAGCGATTGGGGCCTATGTCGGGCCTGTCTCCCCGTCAGGCGCTTCTGCCAGCACCGGGCGGGACGACGGGAGATTGTCATCACTGCCAACCATTAACACGTCCGCCGCATTCGATCCTGCGGCAGCGATAACCCAAACAGGAGGGACTTGGCCGGCGAAACGGTCCGCTGCTGTTATCTCTGGTACTGGTGGAGGCTCATCATATCTGACGGATGGTACCCTCGCTAAAGGCTGGGTAGTCACGACCTTGCCAGACAATAGCCAAACCAACACGCCCACTTCTCCGATCATCAATCAAGCGACCGTACAGCAGAGCGAAAGACAGGCGCATTTCGGATCTCTTTCCGACAGCGCAGGCAAGCCTGCCGCAAGCGTCACGCCCCCGCAATCTGGCGCAGCAGATGAACCGAACTATGAAAGTGACTGGTCCGGCGTCGTAGCGTTAGGCGGTGCGACAGGCAGAACAGAAGGCGAAGGAGCATCGTCGAAAGGAGATAACCCGCCCGAGGATCACTCTGAGGCAAAGGCAGCGACGCCTTTGCTGGTCGCGCAACTTGCTGATGCCATCGGGGGCTTACACAACGATTTTGGATCGATGGTGCTCAACGGCCAAAGAGAGGACGGGCAGCAAAAAGCCTCAAGTCCTGTGGAAAGAGCGACATGGGACACCACGACGAATCAAGGTGACCAGACACAGACTGCCTCCAGCTCGACGACGACACTGACTATGACGTTGCAGACAACTGATACGAGTCCGATTCAACTAAGCCTCGAGGGGCAAAATGGGATAGCGACACGCATCATCCTTCAGAGCGATGATGATTCCACTGCGGAAAGCCTGAGCAAAACCAGACACGATCTTATCGCCTCCCTGCATTCAGCTGGAATTGATACGACTTCGATCAGAATCGACATCGTCTCATCCATGTCTGGCGGGTCCAATGCGCAGACCCACGACCATCATGCTCAGAATGGCATGAACCTATTGATGCAAGGGCAAAACTTTGCTGGCGGTGGTCAGAATTCCAACCCCGGATACAGACAGCAAGAGAGTAGACTCGGGACGTCCGAACCCGATAACATAGGGGATACCGGCGTTACATTGCGGGCTTCAGAATCCGCCTTGGCAACCAATGGCCGCGTCAACATCACGGCTTGATGACAGACATTCAACGCTTCGACTTTTTTCACAAGGGCAACAACATTGGCAACCTCGTCGATCAGCAACGAAAGTGCATTGCTTCAGGCCGCTGAGGCCACCGCAAAAGCTTCGGCCAACTCTTCGTCATCGAGCACCTCATCGAGTTCGAGCGCTGCCTTGGGTCTCTCGTCCCTTGCGAATAACTATACAACATTTCTGACGTTGCTAACGACCCAGTTGCAGCATCAGGATCCCAGCAGCCCCATGAGTTCTGACTCGTTCACCTCTGAACTCGTCCAGTTCGCCGGTGTGGAACAGCAGGTGCAAACCAACACCAATCTGTCATCCCTTATCTCGCTCAACGAGAGCAGCCAGCTCAGTTCGGGCAGCCAGTGGGTGGGACAGACAGCTACGGCGAAATCGACCACGTTGCCCCTTCAGAGCGGTGCAGCATCGCTGAGTTTCAGTGCAACTCAGGGCCAGAACGTGGCCATCGCCGTTAGCGACTCATCTGGAAAAATCGTCAAGACCGATACAGGGTCCGCTGTTTCGGGCGCCAACAAATGGACATGGGATGGGACTGACAATTCGGGTAACAAACTGGCGGACGGCGCTTACAGTGTCGCGGTAAAAACGATCGACTCTACCGGCACCACATCCGACGTGCCCTTTACCGTAACGGGCATTGTGACAGGCGTTACGAAAGGAAGCTCCGATCTTGAGATTCAGATGGGAGGTGCCACGATCCCATTGTCGAACATCACCAACTTCAGTGGCAAGACAGCCTCGAGCACGACCCAGATTTCTGACAGCTCAGATAGCGTTGAGGCCTAAACAGGGCCACGAGGTAGCGCGATACGCAATACCTCGCAGGCCACCTTCCCAAGGCATGACAAGTCAAGCAATGTCTTGGATACCCTGATTTGGCTCAGCTCTGAGCCTGTCCAGGCGATGCCATGGAACCAAGCATATGGATACCGCCCGTCACAGGGAGGCAATTTTCTCTTGCCGGGGTACGAACGTGCAATTCTTCCTGAGGCAGAACAATTGTCACTGGTGAAAACGCAGGCTCATTCAGTCGATAACCTATCCCCCATTGGGTTGTGAATGGCTCGCTTATTCCGAAAGCCCTTATCTTCTTTCTGATCTTGCAAATCATTACGTCGATAACCTTTCCGAAGGGCTCGTCTTCACCACTATAAAGGCTATCCAGCAGCACTTCCTTACTCAGGACCTGGTTTTTGCGCATGACGAGAAGGACGAGAAGATCATATTCCTTTCGGGTCAAGGGAACCACGGCCCCGTCGATGTGCACCTCGCGGCGGTCGATACCGACCGACATTCTGCCAACTTGCAATGTTGGGCTGTCATGACCGCCCGCGCGCCTGGCCACCGCGCGCAAGCGCGCGAGAAGAACCCTATGATCGGTCTCCTCGCCAACGCAGTCATCTGCGCCCGCGGAAAGCAGTTCGACCTCTCCTTCCGCCGAACCGATTTTACGAACAACGATGACAGGTACTGCAATCTTCCCTTTGCGTAATTGCCGGATGATGCGGGTATCCGAAGCGGCCTGTTGCAGAATCACGATATCATAATGCGTGCGCCGCAAGGTCTCCACAATCCCGGCAGGGCCGCTGGCCGTGATCGACAGGGACCCTGCTATCGCCGCTTTCGCGAGCTCGTCGCTCGGCCTTCCTGCCCCGGAGCTTTCAGCAACACACAATACGCGCATTTATGATCCACCAATAGTTTTACTTATGATTATATAATTTTGTCTGGTTATTTATTTGGTCAATTATGGAAATCTACCTTGACTACCCTACCTGCGTTCACAGATCGACATTACTGGTCGAGATCCCTCAAAGGGCACAGGCTGACTATACAGGGCAGACATTAACGAGACTACCAGTGAGTGACGAAATATGGCTGATACGCGACGATTTTTTTCCCCTGTTGCCCAAAGTCACCTCGACATCGTCAAATTCCATCAATCCCCCCTCCGGTACGCAGTCTCGGGATACCCGGAACGTTTCGACAAAAGCATGGCCCTGCCATCGGAATTCGTGCTAACACTGACTTATGGGG
>NZ_AYXS01000051.1:130935-132824 GCF_000505765.1 Asaia sp. SF2.1
ACTTGTGACAAAATGTTTGGCAGCATAAGCCACAAGCCATTTTCACAGGGTCTTTGTGCCCCGTTTGACGATTTATAACCGGAAACAACAATGTCAGATATTTCAGCTGCCTCTTCGCTCTCCGCCGCGCTGCGTCAGGCGACAAGCACGAGCGCGCACGCATCCTATGCTGCAAGCCGCCACGGTACCCTGTCATCTCAAGCTGTCGCCGAAACAGCCAAATCCGGAGCAGTACAATTTTCTGCTGGCGGGGGCTTGTCCGCAACCTCTGCACGAAGCGGCTCGACCATCACCCAGATTCTCGATTTTCTGGCCTGACCTGATAGCGCCCATGTCCTGCCAGATAGAAAGAACGCCCGTTACCGCAGGCGTCTGCACTGGAGATATCGGCCACGCTCATTGGGCGGACCGGCCGTGTCGCATCTGAATTTCAAGGCAATCGGGAAAGCCCTGCGCCTCGCACCTGCCGCGTTGCTTTCAGGCCTTGTCTTTGTGGCGTCCGCAAGGGCCGATCACAGGCATACGCTTCAAGGACGCAAAGAGCTGCACCCGCATACGCGGCCTGCCCAGCCGCGAGAAATACCAGACCAGAAAGAGCATCTGCCTGATCGGATTTCCGGGAGTGACCTTGTGCAAGGCCTCCCCCCTTCGTGGCGTGCAACGCTTCTGAATGCTCCTGCAGCTTCACCTACGGAGAAGACAGACAGCAGGCCCAAACCCGCCCCTGCACCCCTGCCCGCTGTCACAGCGGCGACCGCGCCCTCAGGGGCCGATCTGCCCGTGGCAACGCCACAGGCATCCCAGGATCGGGTCCTGCTGCCTATCCCGCCCAAGACTGGCATCGCGGCATTCGAGAGCGGGGATCGCTTTATCGTCATCGTTGATAACGCCATTCCGATGGACACGTCCGCGATACATGGAGACGGCGTTTTTTCGTCCCTGAGCGTCGATGTATTGCCAGACGCCACCATAATCCAGCTGCGCAGATCAGACAGCCGACCGCTCTTTCTGTCACAACAGAGCGATGGTTGGGTGCTGGGGCTCAAACCGCCGCTCGATATTCCCCAGCAGGATCGACGCACTATAAACCCTCACGTCGTCGCAACGGGTGTCCTGTATCCGATGCGCCGCAGCGGACGCGTTCTATCTGTATCTGACCCGGCCTCGGGCGCACGCCTTTTGATTGGCACCTCCCTTCTCGATGATGGGGGCGTTACATCCATGCGACGTACACCGGGATACGATGTGTGGCCGACCAATGAGGGCGTCGTCGTCTCTGCACGTGACGCCGAAATCACTCTATCCGCCGTCCCTTCTGGCCTTCTGCTCAATCGAGACGGACACAGCATGGTGGATGATGGACAGGCAGTCTATGCCAACGACATCGATCTCGAGTGGCTTGCCCTGAAAGATCTTGGCGATACCGCTCTGCGCCAGAGATTTCATGACGCTTTCCTCGCAGCAGCAGACTCCAGCCCCTCCAAGCGCTTCGAGGCTCGCGTGAAAGAAGCGCAGGCAGCCTTCAGCATGGGAGCATTCACCGAGGCGAGAGGCATACTGGCCGTTGGGCTCAGAGACGATCCAGAGGAAATCGGCCGTCCGGAAATAAGGTTCCTGACTGAAGCAACAGCGCTGATGAGTGGCGATCTTGAGGACGCCTCGGGATTGGATGGCCCATGGCCCGAGAAACAGCAACGAGCGGCGCAGTTATGGCGGGCACTCTATCTTGCTCAGGCTGATCAAATCGATGCGCGCGGCACCCATCGCCTCGTGCTTGATCTCGATCGGATCAGGAGTTACCCCACGAACGTGCGGGATATTTTGCTGCCCCTCGCTGCCGAAACGATTGCGCGCAACGCTACGCCCACTGATCTGCCCGCCTTGAACAA
>NZ_AYXS01000051.1:132875-133005 GCF_000505765.1 Asaia sp. SF2.1
GCTGCCGCAGTCATCTGGCTTTCAGTTGAGTCGCGCGCTCGCCAATGTGCGGCTCGGTCGGACCGACGCAGCACGGAGAAGCCTTGAACACCTCAAGACCGATCGCGATCCTGTAATCGCCGAAAAGGCG
>NZ_AYXS01000051.1:133076-135433 GCF_000505765.1 Asaia sp. SF2.1
GCGGAAAGCGAGATCGTGCTTGACCATATGCAGGGCAAGTTATCTGCCCAGCAGATGATCCGTGCCCTTGATGCCATCATCCTCGATGCGCGACTGGCCGGGCGCGAGATGGCGGTTCGTCTCACTCAGGCGGAGGCATTTCTGCAGCTGGGCGATTGGCAAAACGCTGCTCTGATGATCGATCAGGGCGTCCCCCCAGGGCGCCCCTCTGCCTTGATGAGCAAACGCAACACAATACTTCTGAAAGCCCTGAAGGGGCTGGCTGAAATTCCCGCCACCGGTCTGGACAACCAACAGGCGCTACGCAATGCAGCGCTACTCAAGGCCCATATTGCAGGGCTTTCGAACGGTCCCGAGCAGGCCAGCCTACAAGCTGCCTATGGAAAGCTTCTTCTTTCTATCGGTCTGATCGATGACGGGTCCAAAGCACTCGAAACAGCCGTGCCGGCTCTGGAGAGTCCGGAAGACAAAGCCAGCGCGGGTCTTGCTCTCGCCAAACTCGCCATACAGCAACGAGACGCGGCACGCGCGCTTCAAACGCTAGACATGACCGAGTCCGACACGGTATCCCCCGAACTTCGCGCGCAGCGCAATGTCGCAAGAGCCGAGATTGCCCTTCTGGACGGAAACACGGCCAAAGGTCTCAACATCCTCAAGGACGCACAGGGCCAGTATGCCAGACTGGTATCAGCGGCCACCTTTGAAAATCAGGGCGACTGGGCCTCTGCGACCCGTGAGCTCAAAATTGTCGCACAGGAAAATCTTCCCGCCAAAGGTACTCTCTCGGATATGGCACAGGACCTTGCTCTCAGACTCGCATCCGACGCCGCGCGTGCCGGAGATGACACAACGCTCAAATGGCTCGCAGGGCGCATCGACGGAAGAGCGATGAGCCCTTCCAGGGCAAGCATATTTTCGCTTTTAACCCAGCATGCCCCGCCGCCCACCCTGTCGGTCGGCAATCCATGACATACCGCGGAGAGGCGACGCAGAAATTTTTTGTTACGCATCGCGGTTCTGCTTCTCCGGGCCGCTTTTTCATACTAGAATGGGAACTATCCTGATAATGCTATTTATCGCTTCTGTCGGCGAAGAATGAAGGGCGAAATTTAATGCTCCAAGCAACGTCACCGCTTTCAGTCAGCGCTGATAAAGGGACAGATATTCTCGACCTCGCCAACCGCCGCATGCAATGGTTGCAGTCGCGCGAGACGCTCATCGCAGGCAATATCGCCAATGCAAATACGCCTAATTATGTGGCCCGTGATCTTCCTGATTTCAAAGGCGCCTTGCAGAACCAGATGTCTGTCCAGCTTGCCCAGACCGAGCCAGGGCATATTGCCAGCGACACGAGCCAGAAAGGTTCGGTCAAAGCCGATAGTAGTACGTCGATCGATGGCAACAAGGTCGACCTTGAAAGCGAACTCGTCAAGATTGCGCAGACCGACGACCAGCAGCGCATGGCTACGAGCGCTTACAGCACCTATATGTCCATGTTTTCTCTCGCTCTGGGTTCATCCTGAGCCTGGTCTTTCGAGGTCGAAATGAACTTCACAGATACTATCGGAATTTCCGCGTCCGGCATGCAGGCTCAGGCGAAGCGCCTGCAGGTCGCAGCCGAGAATTTGGCAAACTCTGAAACGACTGGCTCTACACCGGGTTCCGATCCCTACCGCCGAAAAACCATTACATTTAAGGAAATTCTTAATCGCGATACCGGCGTTTCATCTGTCTCAGTGAAGGAGATAGGTGAAGACCGGACGGCCTTTGAGACCCATTACGACCCATCCCAACCGGCCGCAGACAAAAATGGACTTGTCAAGCTTCCCAATGTCGATGCGATGACCGAAATTATGGATACCCACGAAGCACAACACTCCTATGAGGCCAATTTGAACGCCTTGCAGGTGACGCGTTCGATGCTCACGCGCACGATCAACCTGATGAAGTAATGAAATGGATTTCCATGGTCATGCGCATGTGTGCGCGCGTGATTTCATTTCCATTTAAAAAAAGGCTGGTCGAGCATTATGGATAGCACTGCTTATATTGCCTTGTCGCGCATCGACGTGCTCAAGCGTGAACTTGACGTTGCCGCCAATAATCTGGCGAACGAGAACACCGACGGCTTCAAGGGATCCCGGGAGCTCTTTTCGCAATATCTTGTCCATCAGAAAGGGTCCGGGGTGACTCCAGGGGATCGGGAGCAGGCGTATGCCCAGGATAAGGCAACGTTCAGGGATCTGGTCCAAGGCCCCTTGAGAAGCACAGGTAACGCGACCGACGTTGCGATCAATGGTGACGGCTATTTTACCGTCCGCACAACGCAAGGGGTACGACTGACCCGCAACGGGCAA
>NZ_AYXS01000051.1:135500-135660 GCF_000505765.1 Asaia sp. SF2.1
TTTACACGCCGCCTCGATGGCACGATCATTGATAGCGCGGGCAATCCTGTGCTCGACAATAACGGTCGCAATCTTGTTCTGCGGCAAGAGAGCGGAGATTTCTCGATCGCCAAGGACGGAACCATATCGACCGAAGATGGTCCACTGGGGACGATAGGCG
>NZ_AYXS01000051.1:135702-137610 GCF_000505765.1 Asaia sp. SF2.1
TTGTCACGGTCGATAACCCCCAGACACTCATGGCAGAGGGCAGCTTCCTCTTTAAGCCAACAACGCCAACGCGGCAGATGCCCACTCCCGAGTTGCATCAGGCAATGCTAGAGGGAAGCAATGTCAATGCGGTAGCCGAAACAACCCGTCTGGTGCAGATCCAGCGCGATTACGATCTCACTTTTCAGCTCATCCAGACGGAGACGACGCGAGGCATGAATGCTATCGACAAGATTGCAGCCGAGCCTAGCAGTTGAAGCTGACCGAGCGATTCCGCATGCCGGCCTCTCCCCATCGGTGATTGAAATGCTCCCCTATCGATCAAGGATCGCAATGAGCTTCCGGTTCTGCGTTTTCTCTTACAGGCCCATGCTTCGTTGCTGCATACTCGGGATAACTGGTCTTCAGCTTTCTGCGTGCGCGGCTGATGACATCGCACGTCATCTTACTGGTCGTGAATGCAACGCCGGTTACATACAGCAGGGTGAAGACTGGTGCGCTCCAGCCGAGCGACCACCTGCGCCGCAGCCATATTGCACCCAAAGCTGGAACGGCGTGGACTGCTGGAGCAGACCTGACCTCATGCCAAATGTCGCTCGTCAGGTGGCGCAGGGCCCTACGGGCCTGACACAGGATCAGAACGCGGACCGCCTCAATCTGCCGCTCAAGGAAACACCGCCAACGAATGCCTACATCCCATGATGAGCATGCTTCCACGCGGACGGGGAGCATTCGGGCTGGAAAAATTGACGCCTTACAATACGCTAAAATATTTGATGCATCATACAAAAATATACCTCAGGAAACACACGGGAGATTGGACGCCGACCATGAATAAAACAGCAAAAACCGATCGCGTCTGACGACAGTTACTTATGAAAAATCTCCTTACATCCATAAAGGGGCTGGGTCGTAATCAGCTGATTGCCCTGGGAGCCGCAGGGGCTCTGCTGCTCGGGCTTCTGGGGTATCTCGCGCTTGGTGGCTCTGGGCAGCCCAACGCACTGGTGTACGGCAATCTGGACCTCAACGAGGCAGCCCGGATGGTCGAAGACCTGTCAAAGGCCCATATTCCGAGTTCGACCTCACCGGATGGAACGAGCCTTTACGTATCCAGCGACCAGGTTGCGAAAGCTCGCCTCCTTCTCGCCAAGGATGGCCTTCCCAATGGTGGGAGCGTTGGTTACGAGCTGTTCGACAAGAGCGCGACCCTGACGAGTACCCAATTCGAGCAAAACATCAACGAAACCCGCGCCCTAGAAGGCGAACTCGAGCGCTCGATCCGGCTCCTTCAGGGAGTACGCAATGTGCGGGTGCATCTCGTATTGCCTCATCGTGACCTGTTTTCGGTGCAGACAAACCCGTCTCAAGCAAGCGTCGTTATCGATATCGGCCACGGAGGACGCATCGCACCTGATGGTATACAGGCGATTCAGAACCTTGTTGCCGCCGCAGTGCCGGGGTTGAGGCCGCAATCCATCTCGATCGTCGATACACGCGGCGATGTTCTGGCAAAACCGGGAGAGCCGAACAGCGAGGACGGTCAGGAGAGCGCATTCGAGAAGTTCCGTCATGCCGAGGAGACAAGGCTGTCTCAGTCTGTTGAGGAGATGCTCATCCCTACGCTGGGCACGGCGCATGTCAGGGCGCGGGCCGCAGTCGTCATCAACAATGACGAAGTGCACGAAACAGAAGAAAGCTTCGATCCGAACCAGCAGGTACTGCGGTCGCAACAAACCAGTACAGACAAAAGCGTCAACACTGAGTCGACCCCCAACACATCTGTCGCGAACAATCTGCCGAACGCGAATGCCGGGCAAACCGACAAAAACGGATCGAGTGATACGCGTGACGAAGAAACCAATAATTATGAAATTGGCAAGCGCGTCCGGGTCGTCAACCAAACTC
>NZ_AYXS01000051.1:137691-139327 GCF_000505765.1 Asaia sp. SF2.1
CGGAACAGAAGTGTGGAAGCCTCTCGATGCAGCCACAATCGACCGCATCACCACACTTGTGAAAACCTCAGTCGGTTATGACAAGGCCCGTGGAGATCAGGTCGAGGTCGTATCAATGCGATTTATGCCGGATGGAGGTGTCGAACCCCTCCCGGCTGCGCCCGGCTTCTTCTCGCGCGCTAACCTGATATATCTGGCAGAATGGATTATACCGATCCTCCTCGCTCTGGGTGCAGGGTTCTTCGCGCTCCGGCCACTCCTCCGCCGCAAAACGACGACACACCCTGCCCTGTCGCGATCTGGCCCCACCCATCTGGAAGCGCTTGGTGGCTCCGGTTCCTATAGGGAGGGAGAGCCCAATCACGCGGCTCTCGGACAAGGTTCGTCTAACAGCCTGGCTCTTCGCACTGATACCGATACCGTGTCGATAGATGGAATTGAGGGGAGAGCGCGTGCAGGAACGATTTCGAAGGTCGCTGACCGTATCGATCAAAACCCTGAAAGCAGCCTGAGCATTATCCGAAACTGGCTCGAGGCACCCGAGCCACGTCCGGGAGCTTCATCATGAATAACGCCAGCCCCCCCGATATGCCTCCCGCAGCTCCCATAGCGCCGGAATTTTCACTCTCCGGCAAACAGAAGGCAGCAATTCTTTTCATGGCAATCGGTCGTGACCGAAGCGCCGCACTTATGCAGTCCCTGCACGAGGATGAAATACGTGACATCTCGATCGCCATGGCGGGACTGGGCGTCGTCAAGGCCGCCATGGTCGAATCAGTGTGTCGGGAGTTCGTCGAGAATTTCGAATTGGCCGATGGTCTCGTCGGGACTTTTGAGACAACCGAAGCTTTCCTGCGCCGCTCACTCAGTGCCGAGCAGGTCGAAAAGATCATGGACGAGATCCGTGGTCCCGCTGGCCGCAATATGTGGGACAAACTGGCAAATGTGCAGGAGTCAATTCTCGCCAACTACCTGAAGAGCGAGTATCCGCAAACGGCTGCGGTTATCGTGAGTCGTTTGCAGCCCGCGCATGCAGCACGTGTCCTCGCCTTGCTGCCTGAGGATTATGCGACAGATGTGATGATGCGTATCCTGCATATGGAAACGGTGCAGCGCGAAGTGATTGAGAGTGTCGAGGCGACCCTGCGATCCGAATTCATCTCATCCCTCGGACGGTCATCCAAGCGGGACAGTTATGAACTCCTCGCCGAGGTATTCAATAATTTCGATCGCAAGACGGAGGGGCGCCTTACAGAGCTCATGGATCGTCAGAGCCATGAGGATATGGAGAAGGTCAAATCGTTGATGTTCACCTTTGAGGACATCGCGCGTCTCTCACAGGAATCCCTCATGCGAGTTGTGACCGAGGTGGATCGGGATCGCCTCCCGGTTGCCCTGAAGGGAGCGACGGACAGCGAACGCAAACTCTTCCTTCAGTGCATGTCAAAACGGGCAGGCAATATCCTCCTGGAAGAAATTGCATCGCTAGGCCCCGTACGTGTCAAGGACGTGGAAGCTGCACAGGCAGAAATCGTAACGACCATCAAGAATCTCATGAACGCGGGGGAAATCGATATAAGCGATAACTCCGCAAGCGACGAATTCATCTCCTGATGCGAGACTTCGTTCCTTTTTC
>NZ_AYXS01000051.1:139416-145248 GCF_000505765.1 Asaia sp. SF2.1
CACCTTGTTGATTTCGATGCCAAGCCAATGCCCCCGGCACCGCCTCCCGCCACCGATCAATCAGATTCGGCTCCGGCAGACGGGCAAGCGAAGCCTTTGGTGTCCTTCGCTCAGGACGAGATTGATGCGCTGCAGCGTGACGCTTACGACGCTGGTTTTGCAGCAGGCGCGGCTTCGGAGCAGGCCAGAGCCGAAGCCAACCTATCTTCTACACTGGCGGACATGATCCGTCAGAACGAAGATGTATGCGCCCGCCACTTCGGTCTGGCGCAAAAGGCGGGGGAGATTTTTGCCGAGGCGTTAGTCGACATCGTCAGCGCTCTGACCCGCCTCCCCCCAGAGCAATTAAATGGTATCCATCGCGATCTTCTGCAGGATGCAATCGATCTGATTCTGGGATCCGAGACAGTGGTTGAGGTGACTTGCACCGCAGATGACGAAGTCCGCCTCAGAAGCGCGATTACCCAGCCTGACAAAATAAGGTTTGAGCCTTGTGCTGTTCCCGGGGATTCACGTATCAGAATCAGCACTGAGACCAACACGATCGTCCTCGACCCGGAAGAATGGCGCAGGAAGGCAATTGAGAAGGTGCTGACCTCACTCAACTCTTTGCAGCGTTCACCAACTGCCTCACCCGAGACGACAAACGGACCGTAAATGATGAATGCAGATAACGGAATGATGGGGCTCGAGGATTTTGCCTCAGAGCCTCTCGATTCTTCAGGTTCCACAACCGAGACAGCAGCTGGCGGCAGCTCCACTGTGCCTCGAACCGAAGCCGTCTACGATATCCCGGTCAAGATTACCGCAGTGATCGGCACTGCCACCATGCCGGTCAGCCAGCTCCTTAGGTTGGGGCGTGGCGCTGTGGTCGAGTTAAACAAGAAACTGGGCGAAGCTGTCGATATCTACGCCAATAACCGTCTCATTGCGCGTGGCGAGCTGGTTGTCGTTGATGACAACAACATAGGCGTGACAATGACTGAAATTCTGTCGTCTTCGTCCTCCTGAGTGTGAACACCATGCTTGCTCAGGGCCAATGTGACGCATGCAACGGGCAGCACGGATGAGCCTCCTGTCATGGGTGAGCTATGGTGCATCGTTTGCACTGGTAATATCGCTCATATTCCTTTTGCGATTTGTTGTGCGCTATCTCGAACCCCGCCTGGGCAGACGGAATACAACCAGAAGTTTACAGATTGTGGAAACACTGCCTCTTGATCCGAAAAGGCGACTGATCGTCTTTTCCTGTCGAGGGCGCGAAGGCCTTCTACTCACCGGGCTAAATGGAGATTCGTTCATCGGCTGGCTTGAGGGCGATTGCGGCCCGAACGACGGTCTCGTCCAGGCTAATCCTGAACCTGCCTCGGGTTTCAGCCAGTATCTCTCCGTCGAGCGTAGCTCATGAATAGTTTTGTGATTCATTCAACCGGGGCGATAAAATCCCGCGTAGTGAGCTCATGCAATACCAAAGCTACGACCTCTGGCAAGAGTCGAACCATCGGCCATTGTTGCACGCTTTTTGTCCTCACAGCCGTTCTGCTTTGTGCCCCTTGCATCGCGCACGCGCAGTCTCTTTCCATCGATCTTGGCGGTAGTGGCGGCAGCCCTGGAACAACGAGCCGCCTGATCCAGCTTACTGCCCTCATCACCCTGCTGTCTCTGGCACCGAGCCTTCTTGTAATGGTGACTGCTTTCACGCGTATCGTGATCGTCCTGTCGCTGCTTCGGGGCGCAATCGGCGCGCAAGGTACCCCACCGAACACAATCATCATCGGCCTCTCGCTATTTCTTACGTTTTTCGTGATGCAGCCTACTTTTGAACGATCCTGGTCACAGGGGATCGCACCGATGATCAATGGGAGCATGTCGGAGATAGACGGCCTCAAGGCTGCAGCAGAGCCATTCCGCGGCTTCATGGTTGCGCATGCCCGGCCTGGCGATCTCGCAACTTTCTATCATCTGGCCAATCTCACACCTGCCAAAACCGCTGCAGAAACCCCATGGCGGGTCCTGATGCCTGCTTTCATGATTGGTGAGTTGAGCAGAGGCTTCGAAATGGGCTTCCTTCTCTATCTGCCTTTCCTGATCATCGATATCGTCACATCAAGCGTGCTGATGAGTCTCGGCATGATGATGCTGCCCCCTGCAACAATCTCGCTACCATTCAAGCTCATCTTCTTTGTCATGATTGATGGGTGGCAGATGGTAGCAGGCGGCCTGGTACGCAGCTTCGGCTCCTGACAGGCGCGTTTCAGCAATGACGCCATCAGCCAGCTATTCCCGCTTTAAACCGAAGCTTAGTCCAACCATTCACGCCTTAAGGGTTGAGACGCAAATGCCGTCGCATGCCTCAACCATGGAAGCCTTGACCGCACCCCTGCGCGCATCCCGATAAAGCTTAAAGGTACGGATTCCATTCGTTACGATCTGTCGTCGGCCACGGCAATGAGTACAGAACGCTGCTGCGCGGAATTCTTCTCACGCTGTTACCTGTTTACCAATCTGAACAAAAATCTTGTCCAGAATGAAACATAACGGTGACGGAATATATTGACGTATAACATCCGGCGTGAATGATTAACCTGAATCTAACGTTGCGGGAGCGGGCTTGCCCGCAAACGCGCCTCATGCCCCAGCGCCCACCTTCACGCCCGTCGGGAGTCTCCGCTCTAGCAAATTTTGTCGATGAGTCTTTTCACCCCTCCTTCCAGCCTCATGCCTCCAAAAACGGAAAGCAGTCCCCGTGCGCAGAAAATCTCTTCATCATCCTGCCTTCAATCTCGCCAGCAAAATCGTTCTGGCCTGCGGCATTTGCTTCATAGCAATCCAGATCGTCGCCGTATCCATATCCGGGTTCATGATGAAGAAAGAGGTAGAAAAAAAGATCTACTCGCAAGCAATCCAGAAAAGTCAGATATTGGGCCAGAAGATCGCCCGATCAATAGCTGAGCAGAGCCTGGTTGTACGAGGCATTCAAAGCGCTATCGAAAGCGGCCATCAGACGGGCGTCTTGAACAAGCAGTTCATTGTTGACCTTCTGGTTGAAGACATGCGGCGTTTTCCAGCGATTTTCGGCATGGATTTCAAGGAGATCCCGCATGGTTTCGATGGGACGCAGCTTCCGGGCGGTCCAGGAACAAACCCGGAGGGAATATTCTTCCCTTATGTCGTGCGTGACGGTCATGGAAATATTGCCGTGCGGACCCCTTCCGCCCACTATAGCGATTTTTACAAGGCCATAATCAGAACAGGCAACCCGGACGGCCTTGAACCCTATATCGACCACGATTCCGGTGTTCCCATGGTCTCCCCGACCTTCCCTATCACGTTCAATGGCAAAAGAATCGCCGTCGTAGGGGCGGATATCCCCTTGGACTGGCTTGTCCCTATGCTCAAGGAAGTCCAGATCGCGCCGGGCACCAAGATCTCGCTTCTGTCCAGCCAAGGCTTCTGGGTCGTAAGCCCTACACCTGCCCAGATCATGCAGCACTTCCATGATGACGCCTCCAGAGCTTTCAGCAAGGCCCTCTCTGCGCACGATGTCACCATCATCCCCGGGTTTGACGGTGGGAGTGCAGACCGTATCCTGGTTCCTATCACGGTGGATGGTTTCGGCACTTACTGGACCCTTGTGGTCGACCTCCCGGGTGAGGCCATCACGACACCGGTCTGGCATACAATTTTCACTCTCGTCATTCCGGGCATCGTGCTGATCGTCATTTCGCTCGTCCTGATGTGGCTCATCTTCCGCAAGCTTCTCAGCAACCCGCTAGGCAGCCTGATTCATGCTGTCTCTGAATTGGAAAACCGCCACTATCAGGCACGTGTCTTCGGAATAGAGCGCCAGGATGAACTCGGTGCAATCGCCCGCGGGCTGGACGCATTCCGCTCATCATTGCTGAAGGCGCAGGAAGCCGACTTGCTTCTGGAAGGGGAGCGACGTCGTAACGAAGAAGCGCAGCGGGTGCGGCATGAGCAGGATGAACGCAGGCTGGATGACATCAGAAAGGTCGTTGAGCAGATTGGAGGGGCGCTTTCAGCCCTTTCGAACGGCGATCTCGCCTCAGAACTGCGTCAGCCTCTTCCCGATGAGTTCGAGATTTTACGAACGGATTTCAACAGGTCGATCAGGGAACTCGCAAATACCATCTCAGGTATCTCGACTGCTGCACAGACCATCCGGGATGGAAGCGAAACCGTCCATGGCGGTGCCGAGAATTTGGCACAACGGACCGAACAGCAGGCGGCAGCTCTGGAGCAGACAACGGCTGCGATCAGTCAGATCGCGCGCAGTGCCTCTCATTCGGAAGAGCTGATCACCAGCGCCCAGTCAATCGGCGAGGAAGCCTGCCATTCTGCCGCAGCTTCAGCCGATATCATGCGCCGCACACGTGACGCCATGTCGCGAATAGAGAACAGCTCGTCCCAGATTGTCGACATCGTCTCGATCATCGAGAACATTGCTTTTCAAACCAATGTCCTTGCTCTGAATGCCAGCATCGAAGCGGCGCGGGCTGGCGACGCCGGTCGCGGTTTTGCCGTCGTGGCTGACGAAGTGAGAACTCTGGCGCAGCGATGCACCGAAGCGGCCAAAAGTGTGAGTGCGCTCGTAGGGAAAACATCAGACGAGATACATATCGGCGCCGAATGTGTGCATGAAACAGAACACGCGCTTGCCACGATTTCCGGTCTTGTCACAACGATGGGTGAAAGACTGACCACCATCGTTCGAAATGCGCGCGAACAGGCGGTAAGCCTGAAGGAGGTCAATTCGGCCATCGGGGTCATGGATCGCACGACACAGCAGAATGCCGATATCGCAGATGAGGCACGTTCTGCTTCCAGAAGCCTGTCGAATGAAACACACTCCATGCTTCACCTGATCCTGCGTTTTTCGCTCCCGGCAACGAGCGCGGCGACTTATTGAAGGTCACACCCTCCTGCCTTGAGCGCGTCATGTTGGATCGAGGCAGGTGACCTCGTTACATGGCCAAAATATCGTCAGGCGCTTACCGCTCACACCTGGAGTGGACGCCCACAATCAGGTCGTGCCGGGACTACAGGGGGACAAGCGACGACTCCCCATGGCGGCTGGCCTCTGGCATTCGCCCCCCTCAGCCACCGACGGGAGGTCGTCGATCCTCGATCAGGTTTCTTCAGTTCCTGCACTGCACCAGCAACGCTCATTCAGACGACAGCATGAGACATGGGCACTTTCTGATGATGCGGCAGGAGAACGCGAAAAGCGCGGAAAGCCTCTCTCCGGCAGATAGTGCCTGCGACGTAATAACTCCCTGATATCATGACCCACTAGCCGACAATTTTCGGGATCTCATCATCGTACGCGATACGCTTAACTTGTTCTTAATGGCTTCATGTGAGCGTAAAGTCTCTGATCTTTGCGGCCGAAGGATAAAGACGAGATCGAAAAGACACTTTGCCCGCCACTCATCATAAATGACTATCGAAACAATAATTTCATATAATTTACTTACGATCGCAGAGTAGGAAAAAATGAAAACCTGGCTGTATCGAGAAGCATCATTCCGGTCCAAAATTGGTACGGTCATGCTTTGCTCCGAAATCCTGCTCGCCGCGATCGTGCTCGGCGAAGTCGCTGCTTTTCTCGCCGGGCCCCTGACGTCAGTCGCCTTTTCTTTCCTGCTGCCACTCACACTGATCACAGCGGCAGCTGTTTTTGCAGGATGGCAGATACTCAACCAGACAATCTCGGTGCCGGTGGAGGCAATCCTTAATATGGGGGAAGCCCTCCTCCGTGGAGACACACGCACGCGCACGCGCTACACTGGCTTCAGAGATGATAGCGGC
>NZ_AYXS01000051.1:145348-146894 GCF_000505765.1 Asaia sp. SF2.1
CTCACAAGCATATGAGCGAAGAGATTGAAGAGCTGAAGCGCACCGCTGCCAACAGGCAGAAAAGCGTCGCGTCAGGGGCGGAGACCCTCGTATCTGCACTGAGAACCGTTGCGCAGGGCAATCTGGATTGCCGCATTCCGGCCGAGGCGGCTGAGGGGGAATTCGCGCCGATCCGCGAGGCTTTCAACGAAGCGTGCCAAAGCTGGAAACATATCCTGCAAACAATGGCAAAAAGCTCGGAATTCATTACGACCGGGGCTGCAGAGATTTCCACGGCCTCGGACGATCTCGCCAGAAGAACGGAGCGTCAGGCTGAGAATCTTGGCCAGGCGGCTGCCTCGGTACGTACGATCAGCAACGGCATTCAGACAACTGCCGATGTCTGTTCCGATTCCAGCTTCGAGACCAAGAAAACGCTCGACAAGGTCAAGCTCGCAACAGAAATCATGGCGGATGCCAATGCTGCAATGGTCGGCATTCAGAAATCCTCGACAGCAATAAGCGAGATCATTTCCGTCATCGACGGAATTACATTCCAGACCAATGTTCTCGCGCTGAACGCTGGTGTCGAGGCTGCGCGAGCGGGCGACGCAGGACGCGGCTTTGCCGTGGTGGCGCAGGAAGTACGGTCACTTGCAGAGAAATCGGCCAAGTCAGCGAATGAGATCAAACGTCTCATATCTGTTTCCGCAGAGCAGGTCGACAAGGGCGTAACTCTCGTTCAGCGCACGAGTGAATATCTCAGCGATTTCTCCGAAAGCGTTTCGAATATAGCCCAGCGTATTGATGGCCTTACGGTCACAACGCGAGAGCAGGCAGCGCGTCTCGTAGAGGTCACGACGTCGATCAACGAAATGGACCAGGTAACCCAGCAAAACGCAGCCATGGTGGAAGAGGCTACAGCCGCCAGCCATAACCTGAGCGCCGAGACCCGCACTCTTTCAGAAACGCTCGGACGCTTCCACGTGGATACAAACGCGAAGCCGAAAACATCTCCTCCCAAACCGCCAATGGCCAGGCCGCCGGTCGTCAAACCAGCCGTCACAACGAGGACTGCTGTCGTCCCTCCGGTGGTAAAAAATCCGGCCCAGCCCCCTTCCCCCGCACCTGCCAAACAGGCGGCAGTTCCCAGGCCTGCTTTGCAAGTGACGTCTTCTGACCAGGGCTGGGAGGATTTCTGATGTCCGTCATACCTGTGCCCCCGGAGACGATGCCTCATCAGATCATGCTTCCTGCGCGCCTTGACACCAAGGCTGCCGCAGCGCTGCGCGATGATCTCATTGTGGATGATGGCACTCCCCTGGATGGATCGGAAGTCACTTATCTCGGAGGTCTTTGCCTCCAGATTCTCCTTGCTGGCAAACGCGAGATTATCAACCCATCCGAAAAGATGGCTGAAGCTCTGGCACTCTTCGGTGTGCCTTTCCTCCTGCGGGAACCCCGCACAACATCCAGCGAGACCTAGACATGAGCGATTCAAAGACTGTGCGCGTTCTGACGATTGATGATTCCCGAACGATGCAGAGTATGCTCCGGACAGCCCTGG
>NZ_AYXS01000051.1:146946-153449 GCF_000505765.1 Asaia sp. SF2.1
AAGGCGCTGGATACGACGTTATTCAGGGGAATGATGGTGTGGAGGGTATCAGCGTTCTCGAAGCAGCGACCCCCGCGCCGGATGTCATCATTACCGACATCAACATGCCCCGTATGGATGGTTTCGGCGTGATCGAGACGGTGCGCGGGCTTGAACCCTTCCGTCACCTGCCGGTTATCGTTCTCACAACTGAAAGCGACCAGGAAAAGAAGGCTCGTGCCCGAGCCGCCGGCGCAACCGGGTGGATCATAAAACCCTTCAACTCCGAAAGCCTTGTCTCCGCCATACGTCGCGTCACAGAGTAGAGAAGCAGGATCAGCATGAGCTCAGACATGGACGAAATCCTGGAGATTTTCTTTCAGGAATGCGAAGAGCAGCTGCAGGAGCTGGAAACAGGGTTGTCTGCGCTCGATGCAGATCGTGCGGAGGCGGATACAGTCAATGCGGTGTTCCGTGCCGTGCACTCCATCAAAGGCGGTGCCGCTTCGTTCGGCCTTCAGAATCTGGTCCGCTTCGCTCATGTGTATGAGAACTCGCTTGACGGTGTGAGGTCGGACCGGATCGCCCCCACACGCGACGTCATTGCCGTATTCCTCAAAAGCATGGATGTTCTGAGCGACCTCGTCGTCGAGGCCCGCGGAGGCGTGGCAGTCGATGCCGTTCGCATTGACGAGAACCTGGGCGAACTCCAGCGTGTCAATGCCTCCGGGGCTGGCCATACCGAGGCGAGCCAGGCCACAGATGCAGGGGCCATCGAGGACAGCTTCTGCCCCGTCCCTATGGAATTCGAGCCTGTCGCCTTCAGCTTCGACGACGATTTCAGCGTTGAGGCTGTAGAAAGTGAAATACCGGCCAGATGGTGCGTTTCTTTCCGCCCCCATGATGAGATGTATCACTGCGGTGACGATGCGCGGAATATCCTGACCGCGCTATCGAATCTTGCGAAGAGCAAGAGCGAGACGGCATTGATCACTTGCAAGACAGATTCTTTACCTGATCTCGATGCGATAGATGCTGAAAAATCCTATCTCAGTTGGGAGATCCTGTTGCCTCTTACGGTCGAAGAGGCAGCAATACGCGATGTTTTCGATTGGGTCGTTGACAGCTGCACATTTACGATCAGTCAGGACGACAAAAATTCTATCCCGACGGAGGCGCCCAAGGCGTACCCGGAGGCTGATATAACTCCTGATTCGGATGAGGGTGCGATTGTCAGCGTTGAGGAGCAGCCCGCTCAGCCCTCAGGCGCCGATCTCGCAATCATCCCGCAAGTACATGCGGATGATGAGCAGGCACCCCAGTTACCGGCGGTCGACATCCGTCCTCCAGCAGAGAAAATTCTTGAAGCTCTTGCATCGACTGCGCAAACGCTGAGGGAAGAAGAGCCTTCCACCGCTGCGGTGAGTGGGACACGCAAGACCGAGACAGCATCCATCCGTGTCGATCTTTCGCGCGTGGACGATCTTATGGATCTCGTAGGTGAACTGGTCATCGCCCAAGCTGCGGTGCAATCACTTTGCCAGAAGAGCGCCGTATCCGGCCATCATGAGCTGATACAGAGCATTGAAGGCATGCAAACCCTTACAAGGGACATACAGGATGCCGTGATGTCTGTGCGCGCCCAGCCGGTGCGGAGCGTCTTCCAGCGGATGCAACGCGTCGTGCGCGAGGCTAGCGCCATGACGCGCAAGGTTGTCAATCTCGAGCTGGAGGGAGAGGACACCGAAGTTGATCGCACCCTGATCGAAAAGCTGGCGGCACCGCTCACGCATATGCTGCGAAACGCCGTCGACCACGGCATAGAGTCTATCGAAGATCGCTTGGCCGCGGGCAAACCATCCGAGGGAAATATCACACTCTCCGCCGAGCACCGCTCGGGACGCATTCTGATCACGATCAAGGATGACGGCGCGGGCGTCAATCGCCAGCGTGTATTCGAGACGGCGGTGAAGCGGGGAATCATCCCACACGACGCAACCCTGAGCGAAGACGAGATCAACAACCTTATCTTTACCCCAGGCTTTTCAACGGCCTCAGAAGTCTCGGATCTCTCGGGTCGAGGGGTTGGAATGGACGTGGTCAAGCAGGCTATCATGAGCCTTGGTGGCCGCGTAGTGATCAGCAGTGTGCAAGGCAAAGGGACAACCTTCAGTCTCAGCCTTCCCCTCACCCTTGCCATTCTCGACGGGATGCTTATCAACGCCGCCGAAACAACAATGGTCATCCCGATTTCAGCCGTCTCTGAAGCCATCATCGTTAGTGAAGGCGATGTTTACGCATTGCCAGATGGTACAAGTATCATCTCGAAGCGCGGTGAATGTATCCCGCTTTTGCCACTCGCAGCGACTCTCGGTCTTGCCGCGCCACGCAAGCAGGAGACGCTCGAAGGCGCTGTCGTGCTTGTGGTCGAAAATGAGTCGGGCAGCCGCGCAGCACTCATTGTTGATGAGATCTGCGGTCAGACGCAGGTCGTCATCAAGAGCATGGAAAAGAACTATCGCCATATTTTCGGTGTGTCGGCCGCAACAATTCTCGGGGATGGAAGCGTTGCGCTCATTCTGGACGTTTCGGCCCTCATCGCAGCAGCACTCAGCCAGACAGACAACAAATCGATGCTCGGATTGTCCGAGCTGGTAGCCTAGATCTTCATGAACATGCTCAGTATCAATCAGGAACCTCCGATGACCGAACAACTGACAACCATTGAAGGGCCCGGTGTCTCGTCGATCAAGATGATCGTTTTCGCAGTCGGTGCACAAGAATACTGCATACCCATCCTTAGCGTACGCGAAATCAGAGGTTTCGAAAAAACCACAACCCTGCCCTTTGCCCCCGCTTACGTGTGCGGTGCGATCAACTTGCGCGGCATTATCCTGACCGTTATCGATCTCGCAGCCTACCTGAACATTGCTCCGGAACTGGAAAATGCTCGGCGTGTCGTTGTCATCGTCGAATCAAGAGGCGGTGTGGTTTATGGCCTCCTGGTGGACCGGGTCATTGATCTCGCTGATATCAAATCGACTGATATCCAGCCGACCTCCGATGAGGGTGGATGCTTGCACGGTCTGGTGCTGGTCGATAACCGGATGATTGGAATTCTGAAACTTGATACGGTCGTCAAACAGCTTGTTGGCGAATCGCCCAAAGAATGACCGCCTCCATCACCCTCACTGCCCCTGAATATACAGACTCCGATTTTCGACGTCTGCAGGGAATTGCACAAGAGCAAGCTGGTATCTGCCTGCCAGACACCAAGAAGGCGCTCGTCTATGCACGTGTGTCGCGACGTGTGCGCGAAATGCAGATGGGTAGCTTCGAGGCGTATCTGCAGTTTGCCACCAGCCCCGCCGGCACGGTCGAGCTCGAAAAGCTGATCTGCGCTCTCACAACGAACGTAACGGGCTTCTTTCGTGAGCGGAATCACTTCGAACATTTGCGCACCGAAGTCATGCCCTCCCTGATTCCGTTGCTTCGTCAGGGAAAGAAGATACGTATGTGGTCAGCGGCCTGCTCGACAGGGCAGGAGCCGTGGAGCATCGCCATGACGACGCTCGAAAGCTTTCCGGAAATAGGGTCCTTTGATTTCCGCATTCTGGCGACAGACATCAACAGTGAAGTCGTGGCCCGTGCCGCCGAAGGCATTTACGCTCGCGACGAACTCGAGGGGATTCCGGAGCGGGAACGTTCTCTCTATCTTGAGGACCACGGCGGTTCGGCAAGCATGAGCGCCTCGTTGCGCGCCCTTCCAACCTTCCGGGTCCTTAATCTGAATGCTGGATGGCCTTTCCGCGGCAGCTTTTCAGTCATCTTCTGCCGCAACGTTGTCATCTATTTCGATGATACGACGCGCGAAGCATTATGGGCTCGTCTTGCCGAACGCCTCGAGCCGGGTGGCTTTCTTTATGTCGGTCATTCGGAACGCGTCGCCAATGCTGCGCAGTGCGGATTGATCAATATTGCACCGACCATATACAAAAAGGAGGGCTAGGTTTGTCCCCCCCGGTGAAAGTACTTGTAGTTGACGACTCCCGGACGGCGCGCGCGATGATACGCCATGCTTTTCAGGGGCATCCTGATCTGCTGATCACAGGCGAAGCCTCCAATCCCCTCGAAGCCAAGGATATGATTATTAAGGACCAGCCTGATGTCATCACGCTTGATATCGAAATGCCGAATATCAACGGACTACAGTTCCTGGACAAGATCATGCGGTTGCGACCGATCCCGGTCGTCATGGTCTCGAGCCTGACACAACGGAATGCCGAACTGGCACTTACTGCCTTGCAGATGGGTGCCTTCGACTGTTTTCCCAAGGCAATGTCATCCGCACCCGGAGTCAACGCCTATGCCGGCCTGCCAGGGATCGTCCGCCAGGCGGCAAAGTCCAAGCCGGAAACACGCGCCAAAGAGACGAAGCTGCCAGCATCGACACCTGAGCGCCTTGTCTGGTCTCAGGATTTTGCCGTTGTCGCCATAGGCTCATCGACCGGAGGCGTCGAGGCGCTTGAGGAGGTCTTGAGCGGGTTCCCTCCTGACAGCCCACCCATTGTCATATGTCAGCATATGCCAGCATTTTTCACAGCAAGTTTCGCTGCCCGTCTCGATAAGAAAATAGAGGCGCTATCGATACGCGAAGCGCAGGATCGCGAAGTCCTGCGAAGGGGCGATGTCCGAATTGCGCCCGGTGGCTCTCATCATGTGACGGTTACCCTCAACGCTCAAACCGTCACAACACGACTGCATACGGGTCCCGCCGTCAACGGACATACTCCATCTGTCGACGTGCTGTTCGACTCGGTTACGGAACAGGTGGGAAAGGCGGCGCTCGGCATCATTCTGACAGGTATGGGGCAGGATGGTGCAGAAGGGTTGCTAGCGATGCGCCGTTCAGGGGCATGGACAATTGCGCAGGACAAAGCGACCTCGGTGGTGTACGGAATGCCCCGCGTCGCTGCTGAAATCGGGGCAGCGGCGCAGATCGTGCCGCTCAATCAGATCAGCCACGCCGCGATGACCGCTCGGGTACGTTAACACCATGATCCGCTTTATTCGCCAATTATCAAAACCTGTCACATTACCTTCTCTCAGCGTGAAGCCCTAAGGACCCGATATGCCCGCAGCCTCTCAAATTCGAGCTCTGATTGTCGATGACCAGGCTTCTATCCGTCAGGTTCTAGCCAACAATCTTGCCCAGCTTGGTTTCACGCAAGTGGCCCAGCGCAAGGACGGCAAGGAGGCACTTGAGTATCTGGGGCAGAATCCCACCCACCTGGTGATCTCGGATTTCAACATGCCTGTCATGGACGGCCTCGCATTGCTTCGCGCAGTGCGAGAAAATCCCAAGACACAGAAAACAGCTTTTGTCATTCTCACGAGCGAAGCGAGTCGTGATCTCGTACAAGAGGCAATCAAAGCGGGCGTGAACAATTTCCTCGCAAAGCCCTATACCGTCGCCAAGCTACGCGAAGTACTGGAGAAGGTCTTCGGACCTATCACCTGATGCAACAGCAAATGCTTACCCAAACCGTTATTCAGGGTGATGTCGTTGTTGCCGGGGGGGCTGACACTCTGCTTACCACCCTGCTGGGATCGTGCATCTCCGTATGCATGTACGATCCACTTGCCGGGATAGGTGGCATGAACCACTTTCTCCTTCCTACAGGAGAAGGATGCGACAATAGCACAGCCCTTCGTTTTGGGGTGAATGCTATGGAAAAGCTGATAAACGGCATTCTGACTTCTGGCGGCAAGAGAGACCGCCTTTTGTGCAAGGCATTTGGAGGCGCCGCGATCGTGCCTTCCTTAGGCAAGATCGGTCAGGAAAACAGCCTCTTTGTGGTGGGATACCTCGCAAACGAGAGAATATCCTGCGTCGCGCAAAGTCTGGGTGGCACACAGGCGAGACGCATACGCTTTTGGCCAGCCACCGGGCGCGCACAGCAAAATCTTGTCGAGGACGGCCGCGCAATCGGTGTTCAGGAGCAGGCCTATAACAAGAAAGAAGCCGCTTTCGAAAGAAAGTGGAAAACTGACGACAAGACCCATGTCGAGCTATTTTGAAAGATCGCCGATCGTCCAGGTGCTGACGCGACACCCCCTCCAGTCGCAGCAAATGAGGTTCAGAGTTTTTACGCGCCTGCCAATCTACGGGAAATACCTCCCAGCTTAAGCTATTTGGGATTCATGCAATCGATGAACACCGAGCCTCGCGAATTCATATCCAATATCGTTGCACAACTGGTTATCACACATGGCGATCTGCTGAGTGTGCAGGCAGCTATCGAGAGATCCGCGCTTAATATGAGTTTTCATGAAAGCGAGATCAGAAATTTGCAGAAGCTCGATCACGCGACTCAGTTTGTCGACGCAATCACTATCATACTACGCAACTTCATGCACACTGCGTGCCGTGATGATGACACACAGCTGAATCTCGAAGATCTTCTCAAAGATGTCCAACTTGGAAGCGTGCAGGGTCTCTTTACAGGCAGGAATGCCCCTCC